>NZ_CP197418.1:8877843-9194264 GCF_052161655.1 Novipirellula methanifontis | reverse complement strand
GCACGCCGATCGGGTTGCCTGGACCACCACACATCCCATTGGGAAGCCCTGCGGGATTGAAGAAGCACGTGATTCGTAACCACACCCCGATGCACATGCCACGACCTGTGGACAAAGTCAAAATCGGAGTGCGTATGCAACCAGGATACAGCTACCCGAACCCGGTCAGCCGTATCAACATCACCGAGCAGAACATCCACCCCGGTGTTCCTAACGGACGTCCACTGTACGAACACCACAGTCAAGAAGTGAATTGAAATCAAAACCATTAACTTGGTTTTGATTCGGGCAACCAACGCTCGACCTTCGGGTCGAGTGTTGCCTTTCCCCTCGCGAGCAAATTCGCTGCTCGCGACGCGAAAGGCGACACTCACTGTCATTTTCTCCTAAACGCGATCCGTCCCGGTTCCTCATGATGATTCGCCAAACTCGCTCTCGAACCAACGTTGCGGTTTCGGCAACCGTCCTGTCCTTGGCAATCATGGCGTACAGCGTCTTCATCAGCCAGCACGCAAGTGCGGTGGATCCCAGCGATTACCTCGGCAGTGGCGAACGTCACCACATTCTTCGCGGCGACATGCCCGCCGGCGTGATCGGACAAGCTCGACTTGCTGGTCGCGGCCCCGTACAAAACTATTTTCAACCTGTCGCGTTCTCGGGCCCAAAAGGGGTCGGTTTTTCGATGCCTCAGGGTAGCGAGTTCTTCGGTGAAGAGGACGCGTCGCTGCAAGTAGGATTGCTGATCGGAGGCGTGTATCGTTTTCGAATTACGGGCATTCCCGATGCTGAGGGTGCCGAGTTGTATCCAACCATCGAGTTGATCGATCGCATCTATCCGCCGCCTGGGTTGGCGACGACCTATCCGATTCCGATCAACTTGGATCAAGATGATCTCGAAGCCGCACTCGAAGGCCGCTTGGTTACGCGAGTGATCTACTTAGAAGATCCAACCACGGCATTCCCCATCGCGGAAACTCCGAAGACGTCACGAGCCATCGAACTCTCGGAGCACCAAGATGCACTGGAAGTCGCTGATCGAATGGGACGCCCCGTGGCGATCGTTCGTATCGGTTCAGTGGCCCCTCCGAATGCTCCCGCATTGATGCCTCAGTTCTTCTTTGGCTACCCCGCTTGGACACCGATCTATCAACCCGAGCCGATCTATCAACCCGAGCAAGGAGTGCAGCAATGAAGCGGACTCCGAAAGAAAACGCTCTGATGAACCATTCAAATCATTCTCGCCTGAATCAAAGCGTTAGCGTGGTGATGCTGGTCGCAATGTTCTTGGCGGGCTTTGTGTTGACCGGATGTCAATTGCCGCAAGCAGCGAAGACACCGATGCAGCCTGGGTATGGCCCCCAGAATATTCCACAAAATGCTCCACCGCCGACGGCCATGGCTCCCACAACAGCGATGCAAACGCAAGCGAATCCTGCGATCCAGCAGGTGGGCTGGCAACACCATCAAACTCACGCGCAAAACGCGGCTGCATGTGGCTGTGGAGCGTGTGGTTCGGGACAAGCCGTCGTGGGCCATCCAGGACCGCAAGGCTACGCAACCTACGCAGGCGGTGGCTGGAACGCCCACGGCGTCGATCCGAACGAATTTCTGTGCGACGGAGGCGATCGTCACCAAGACGTTGCCGTTCGCCGCAACGATACGTTGGCGGGTCTGGATCCCGAAGACACCATCGTTCATTACACGACGGACGCAGGCGATATCGAAATCAACGCCAGCAATCGAGTTTGTGTTTACGCGCCCCGATTCGCCTCGGTACGAAAGATTACCGGAGCGGCCTCAGGCGGGCGTGCCATCGGGATCGCTGGATTGAAGCACGACGTTGGGCTCAATCGCATTCAAGAAGAATTGCCTGGGTTAGTGATCAACGATACTCAAGGCCTCGGCCATGCCGACGTTACCCGACGTATCGATGCGATGCGAGACCGCAATGGCGGTGTCCGTATCGAAAACGTAATGCAGCTGGAAATGATGGAAGACGTGCTGGCGGCGTTGGCCGGTTTGTCGGTCCTGGAAATGGGCCAACTGCAAGAAAATCAACTCGCGCTGCTGCAAGAAGCTGCAAACGCGGCAGTGTCGTGGAGTGTTGAAGAATCGATTGAAGTCGCGATCGAAGATTTGAAACCACCAACATTGACTCGCGATTTGCGTGTCGAAGAGATGAAAGTCTACGATTTCCCGGATGCCGGTCGATTACAGATTGGCAAGTTCGCGGATCGCCAACACGCTCAACCCGGCGAAGTGGTCTCGTTTGCCATCCGAGTTGAAAACGTAGGCGACTCGGCCGTCAATCATGTCACACTGACCGACAACTTGACCACACGACTCGAGTACGTTGCAGAGAGTCAAACGGCTAGCGGCGGAGCCGAATTCTCGACCAAACGGAACGAGGCCGAATCGTTGATGTTGCAGTGGAAGTTGACGGACGAATTGAAGGTAGGCGAAAGCGTTACCATTCGATTCCAGTGTAAAGTTCGCTAACCGCTGCTGCTCTAGCGGCGTCTCCGCCCACGGAGTCATCTTCGATGGCTCCCCATCTCCTCACTCCTCACTCCTCACTTCCTCCCCCTTCTTTTCAATCCGCCACTTGATGCGTGCCATCCTCAGGTCGCCTCGGGCGGATCGTCTGGGCATCCACTCGCCTGCGGTGACCCAGGTCTCATCGGGGCTAGCGTTGGTGACATGAAAATTGCCCATCAGTGCCACTTCGTTAGGTTTGTTGACGCCATCACCAACGATGGGCAAGACCACACGTTCGGTATCTCGCAGCAAGCAGAGACGATTGGGATCGACCCTCGCAATCCAAAGCGGAGCACGCCAACGCATCACGTTCTTATTCGTCTTGTCCTGGCGCGTGTATACCAAAAACAAGCCTTGCGGATGGTTAACCCAGTGTTGCTGAGTCGTTGACATTGCGATCGACGTTCCATCGTCCCAGCACCACGCTCGCTTTTCGCCATAGTTCAAGCCATCGCGACTCGAGGCAACATATCCATGCCCGTCTTCGGCGCGGATCGTGATGTAGTAGTGATCGTTCCAGCGAGTTACCGACGGTTCCAATAGTCCGCGTCCCACGCTGAGAGTTAACGCAGGTCCCACGTCGACGATGTTTAAGTGTTCCCCGTCAAACGTGCATCGAACGCCCGCGACACTACGGTTTTTGCTAGTCGCACCAAACGTGAACGACATAATAACGTCGCCATCCGCGTTAACGGTGCGTTGGCCACAATTGTTGGTGTAAATAAATGACCCGCGTGGATCGTCCCAGTGCAGGATCTTTCGCTCGGACCAAGTCCCATCGTCGCGGCGGACCGCGTACACCGGATAGCGGGAAAGCTGTTCGCGACTGGAAAACCTTTCGCCGCGATAAAAGACGACATGTCCCATCGCCAACACCGTGTTGGTCATCGCGTGATATTCGGGAACGACGTCGCAAACGCCTGCCATCAAACCATTGTGCTCGGGCACTGGGACTCGCCCCAACGCATCAATTGGTTCCGGATCCGACCAGGTTTTTCCCTGGTCATCCGATTGCGTCCAGTGAACCGGGCCAAAATAGTCCGAGCCACGAATCCACTGCACGGTCATCAGCGCAAACGAGCAACCATCGCTGCGTGGGACCATGCAAGCACGAGGGTGAAACCATGTTTCCGATTTACCGTCGCGGTTGCGTCTCAGTGTTTGCGTTGTGATTGACTGGATCAACGATCGCGATTCGCTGGCCAGACTTAGCGAGGGGGATAATGCGGCGGCGGTGGAGATACCGCAAAGGAATTGGCGTCGAAGCATGGTGGGATTCTCGTGGACAGAAAAAAAGATTCGCTACGACATGCCTGCTGCTGCTCATGCATTCCGATGCGTTGCGATCTCATCAACTTTTGATCCGATGTGATCGACGAGCGCCGCTCGGTCTTCGCACAAGTACGCAACATGATCCATCGCGGGATGGAAACAGGTGGAAACCTCGTCGCGTTCCTTTAGTTCAGGGAGCATGTCGTAGAACTGTTGGGCATAACTATAGTACATTCCGACGCCGCCGGTGTAGACAAAGTGCAATCGCGTTTTGCGATCAGCGAGTTCACTCAGTTCCGCGACCGCAGTTTCTCGCGGCGGAAACTCGCGTATGTCGTCTCCTTGCTGCAGTGACCGCGGTGCTGTGTTACTTTGGCCGAGCAATCGCTGAGCAACCTCCCACCACTTGTTCGGTCGCAAGATGCGGTGCAAATGATGGCCTCGGAAACGGTGCCAATAATACGCTGGGGTTCGGTATCCACAACCGTCCATCGGCACCACGGCGGTGACGCGATCATCGCGGACCGCCGCATGCAGCGAGTCGTCGGCACCACTGCACAAGCCAAATAACACGATCTTTTGTATCTTGGTGTTTTCAAAAATCCAGTCAATTGCTTGGCTGATTTCGTCAGCGGCACGATCGATCGATCGCCCTCCCACACCCACGCCAAAGCTTTCACCGATTCCGGAAATGTCGAATCGGAGCGACGGAATTCCGCGACGGGCTAGGTCGTTGGCGACGTCCACATAGAAGCGAAACGGTCCGACGTGATGCAGCATCCCTGGGGTGACCAGGATCGCGGCGGTGTCGGATTGCGAAGTTGTGGTCGATGGTTGCCAAACGCCGAGCAAGTGTTCGTAGTTGCCGAACACAATTGCGTTTTTCGAGCCTGCTGGGCTCGTTTTCGCTAAGTTTGTTTGCGTTGACTTAATTTGTTTAGATGACGATTGCCGCGGTGAGGACGCCATGTCGTCGTTTTGCTCCCCCTGCAACAGTCCCATAATTGCTTTAGCGGTTTCCGGTGACGAAAACGCACTTTCTGTGTATCGTCGTGCGTCCCAGCGAATCACATCCGTGACGTGTGTCACGTTGGTTTGTGATGCCAACCAGGCTCGTTCTGCGGGCGAAGTCAAACTTTGCTCGCTGACCACGACCGAAACATTTTTGCCGTTTGCTGGTATTTTTAGCGACGACAAACTCTGTCGCTTCTCGAACGACATTGCATGTCCGTAACTTTGGTCGATCTCGCTAGCGACCCGTATCGTGCTAAATCGACGCAGTTCGGTCAGTTGACGTTGGTGCCATTGGTCCAACGTTCTGACAAACTCGTTGACATCGACGATCGGATCCCACAACACGACGTCGTCAAAGCTGCCGTTGGGCAGCGAGGCTGCGATCGTGGCCCCGAGTCGCAGGCCGATTACCGCTATCTGTTTCGCACCGCTTTGACTGATCAAGTAATCGCGTGCGTCGATTAGGTTGTCTTGCATCTGCTGAGCAGTTAACTCAGCACACGCCCCATCGGAATTGCCGGTGTTGGCGTAATCAAACCGCAGTACATCAAATCCATCGCTACACAACTGGACGGCCAATTGCTGTAAATTGCGATAGCCTCGTGCATATTCGTGACCGATCGAATGACAAATCACTACGCCCCGCCCGAGCGAGTTTCCACGAGGAAGATAATGCACCCCGTACAGTGATTGTCCATTGCTTGGAAAAAACGATGCTTGCACGTCGGGCAAGCGATCTCTCAACGCACGGATGTCGTCGTCCAGTGGCGATGTGATGGTTTCTCCGAGCAATTCCCGCAGATGTCTCGCCGATGTGGCGACCGTCGGATTGGCAAAGAAGTCACGAACTGGCAAGTCGATATCCATATCGCTGGTCAAGCGAGCAACCACTTGAGTGACCAACAACGAGCTGCCGCCGAGCAAAAAGAAATCGTCATGAATTCCGATCTGCGGTACGTTCAGGACTTCTTGCCAAAGTTCGACCAATCGTTTTTCAAGATCGTCGCGAGGCGGCACGTAGTTTTCATCGCGAGCGACGACTCCTTCGCTTGCGGGCGGCAATGCCCGTCGATCGATTTTGCCGTTGATCGTGTGCGGAAACGATTCCAAGAACACAAAGCGAGCCGGAATCATGTACGGTGGCAACACGCTGCGTAGGTACGTGGTGATCGCGTTTGCGGACACATTGTGCTTGCCGTGCGAGACATAGGCGACCAGAAATTTCTTGCCGTCCACTTCGTCGAAACTGATCAGCGACCCGAGCACGCCGGGGGCTTGGTCGAGCGCGGCTTCGATTTCGCCGGGTTCAATGCGGTACGATCCCAATTTGATCTGGTGGTCGACACGGCCAGCAAAGTCGATGTTGCCGTCGGGTAACCACCGAGCCAAGTCGCCGGTGCGGTATAGACGCAGCGTCTCGCCCTCGATCTCGACGTTCAAAAACACCGCGTCGGTTAATTCGGGACGGTTCAGGTACCCCAGTGCCAACGCGGGCCCGCCAATAAACAAATGTCCTGTTTCGCCCTCAGCGACCGGCTTTAAATCATCATCTAAAATATGAGCGGTGTATCGCTTTAGCGGTTTACCAATCGGCATATTCGCCGCATCAAACGATTCGTCAGGAATGTAGACCGTCGACGTCACCGTGGCTTCGGTGGGACCGTAAGCGTTACAAAATAGAACGTCGTGATCACACAGCGATTGCCAACGCCGATAGTGTTCGACCGATACTTTTTCGCCCGTCGGAATGATCAATCGCAGCGATTCCGGGACGCGTTCTTTCGACGCGACCATCAAATCCACCCATTGATGCCAATACGCTGCGGCAATATGAACCGCAGTGATTTCAAAACGGTTGATCAGGGCAGAAAGTTCGTTGCGATGATTCGCTCGGCCTCTCGGACGAACGACGACGCAGCTGCCCGACAATAGCGGCGGAAAAATCTCTTCGATAGCGATGTCAAAACAGAGCGTTGAAAACTGCAGCGTGCGATCGGTTTCGCTCAGGCGAAAGACATCGATGTCGGCGAAACAATACGTCGCCAGCGCAGCATGCTGGATCTGAACCCCTTTGGGTTTGCCGGTCGATCCCGACGTGTACATGATATACGCCAGATCGCTCGGGGCGATCGAGGTGCTGGGCCGCGGCGCAGCCACTGTCCTTCCGGAGTCGTCGGGTTCGCAATCAACCCAATCGATTTTGGAGTGGTTTGTTTGGTTCGCGGCATCGGGATGAATCAGCGGACTGCCAATCGAATCGTAATAACAACGATGTCCCACAATTGTGGTGATCGCGGCATCCTCGACCATATAGCGAAGTCGGTCGACCGGGTAATCGGGATCCAGCGGGACAAACACGCCGCCGAGTTTCATGATGCCCAGCATCGCGGCGATCGCTTCGGGGGACCGATCCACGCACAATCCCACACGGCTACCATGTTGGATTCCAACGGAGATCAACGTGTTGGCAATCGCATTGGATTGGTGTTCGAGATCCCGATACGTCCACTGTCCGTCTTCGGAGACAACCGCCACATGGTTGGGGGTGTGCTGAAGTTGATTGGCCCATAACTCAGGGAACGCAATCAGTTCTTCGATCGTTTGATTGGATGATTCAAGCATGGGGAGCGTACGGGGATCAACGTTTGTGATTGAGAACGACTCGCTGTCTGACAAACGTTTTAATTCACCGAAGTCGGCGTTTTGGATGGACGATAGTTTACCTTGGCGATGGCGGCGTCGACCGCGGACGCAAGAATTTGTAGTCCATCTTGCAAGTATGACGTATCGATCGTCAGTGCGGGCATCACCTTTAACACCTCGTCAAACGCTCCCGCTCCTTCAATCAACAATCCCCGGTCGAATGCATTTTGAATCGTCTGGCTGGCAAGATCGCCACATCGCATATCCAAACCCCAGATCAATCCACGTCCGCGAACGCTTAGCGAGTGATCGGTGTGTTTACCGCAAATGGCTTTTAACTTCGCTTGCACGATTTGGCTACGATCTTCAATTTGTTGCTCAAAGCTCGGGTCGTTCCAGTACTGGAGCACGGCTCGTGCCGAGACAAACGCCAAGTTGTTGCCGCGGAACGTGCCGGTATGTTCACCCGGTTTCCAGGCATCGATTTCCGGACGGATTAACACGATCGACATCGGCATCCCGCTGCCAATCGATTTGGAAACACAGACGATGTCAGGGGTAATGCCGGCATGTTCGAAACTAAAGAACTTTCCGCTGCGGCCGTTGCCGACTTGAATGTCGTCGACGATCAAATGGATGCCGTGTTGTTTGCAAAGCGATGCCACCCGCCGGAGCCAAGTGTCGCTGGCAACATTCACACCGCCTTCGCCTTGGATTGTTTCAAGAATCACGGCCGCCGGTTTCGGCAACCCGCTGCTCGCATCGTCGAGCATTTTTTCTAGTAGCAGCGACGTGTCGTAGTCATCCATGTAGCCATCAAATGGCAGATGCGTGACGTTGTTGTGCGAGCCATAAAATTGGCTGTGGTAGAACTGATTGCCTGTTAATGCCAACGCGCCAAGCGAGTGCCCGTGATAGGCGTTGGTGAACGCAACGACATGCGAACGCTGCGTCTGCTTGCGCGCAAGTTTGACAGCGGCTTCGACTGCGTTGGTTCCGGTGGGACCGGTGAATTGAACGCGATAATCGAGCCCGCGAGGTTTCAGAATGATTCGCTCAAACGCTTCGAGAAAGTCCACTTTGGCTGCGGTGACGGTATCAAGTGAATGCTGAATCCCATCGGCTTGGATGTACTCGAGCAGGGCTGCCTTGGCTTGTCGGTTGTTGTGCCCGTAATTCAGAGACCCTGCGCCACAGAAGAAATCAATGAAGTCGTTTCCCTCCGTGTCGGTAATAGTGGAACCCACGGCTTTGTTAAACACCGCTGGGAACAGACGCGCGTAACCACGCACGTTTGATTCGATTTGTTCAAGGGGATCCTGCATCGGGAGCGCTTCTTCCAGACCGGGAATTGAAATGGGCGGACTGAAGCAAATGAGCAATTTGCCACTGTTCACACCGTACATAAAAAGCTTAGGTTTGGCTTAGCACTCGGCAAAAAGGGCACTTCATTTGAGACAGCATTGCCATCAAACATCGTCCAATTTCTTCACTTCTTGCGGTTTATGAGGATTGTTTCGGTTTCACTTTCTGTCGCGGTCACAAACCGCCGCTTGGGGGGATGTTGCATTAACAAGAAATCGGATGGAATTGTCCACCAAAACATGGGGCAAGTGGTTTCTGGGTAGGGGGTGAAGTCCGATTCTTGCTAAAATGAATGGGACGCTCGACTTGCCACGAGCCCACCTCGCCGCTTGTCACGCGAGTCCTCCCGTTCCTTCCTACCCCGTTTCGTCCAGCTCGGCCACGCGTCTTGAGGACTCTCGAGTCTATTGTGAGCGTTTGCCTCATTGTGACCTCCTTCCATTTTGTCCTTCTAGGTTTTCATGAAATCGATACCTTCATGTTTCCGCTATCTCATGCCAATCGTCTGCGGAGTTTTTACCGCAGGTGTTTGTTCCGCAGACAAGCCTGTCGACTTCAATCGCGACATTCGCACGATCTTGTTTGGGCGTTGTGTTGCCTGTCACGGGCCGGACGAAGACCAACGTGCCGCCGGACTGAGACTCGATACCGAGGACGGTTCGCGTGAAGATCTCGGTGGCTATGTCGCGATCAAACCAGGCGATCCGGACGACAGCGAGCTGATTGCCCGGTTGACCACCGACGACGAAGACATGCGGATGCCTCCGGAGGAGAAAGGCAAACGTCTGTCCAAAGGCGAGATCGATCTGATGCGTCGTTGGATTAAACAAGGCGGCAGCTATGCCAAGCATTGGGCCTACGAAAAACCGACCCGCCCTGCCCTGCCCCTAATTAAGCAACACGTCGAGCAAACCGAATGGGTGCGTAATCCGATCGACGCGTTTGTGCTATCCAAGCTCGAAGCCAACCAGTTGAAACCGTCCCCCGAGGCGGATCGTTTGACGCTGGCTCGCCGAATGGCGATCGATTTGACCGGAGTACCGCCTACCTGGCAAGAAGCTCAGGCGTTTGTGAATGATTCTGATGCAAACGCGTATGAAAAGTACGTCGATCAACTGCTGGCCAAACCCGCGTTTGGTATACGTTGGGCCCGTGTGTGGCTCGATTTGGCTCGCTACGCCGACTCTGCCGGGTACGCCGATGATCCCTTGCGAACGATTTGGGCGTACCGCGATTACGTCATCGATTCGCTAAACAATAACAAACCGTTTGACCAATTTACGATTGAACAAATCGCTGGTGATTTGCTCGACAACCCGACCGACGAACAATTGATCGCCACCGCGTTTCATCGAAACACGATGACGAACAGCGAAGGCGGCACGAACGACGAAGAGTTTCGAAATGTCGCGGTGGTCGATCGTGTCAACACGACAATGGCTGTTTGGATGGGAACCACCATGGCGTGTGCTCAATGTCATACCCATAAATACGACCCGATCACGCATGACGAGTATTTCAAATTCTTTGCCTTCTTTAACCAGTCCGCCGACCGTGATCGCCGCGACGAAAGCCCGTTGCACGAAGTTTGGTTCGAAGAACAACTTGAGTTGAAGCAATCCTTACGCACTCAAATCGCTCAGCTCGCATCGCAATTGAATAAATCGACCCCCGATCTTGAAAAACAACAAGCCGAGTGGATGAAGTCGATTCGCGAGCAACCTGAGTGGTCACCTCTGGTTCCCACTGAGTTAGCCGCTCACGACCGCCAACTGGTTACGGATGACGAGGGTTGGATTACCGCGAGTGGCGAAAAAGCAGATCGTGATACGTATACGCTGCAATTTCCGATTAACGATTCTCACTTGACTGATGCGGACCAATCCAGCGTGGACCAATCCAACGCGGGCCAATCCAACGCGGCTCCCGCAGGCTCACGGTCGCTTGTCGGGTTGAAATTAGAGGTAGGCAAAGAACAAGCCGATAATTTTGTCCTTTCCAAAGTCTCGGCGACATGGACGCCCAGCGACATGACGCCGATGGATGCGAGGTTCGTTCGCTTGGAGCTTCCCGGCAAGCAGCGGATTTTGCATGTTGCCGAATTGCAAGTTTTCAGCGGTGACCAGAACGTTGCACTTTCAGGCACGGTGACGCAAAGTTCCACCGGTTTTAACGGGCCCGCCGAGTTTGCGATCGATGACAACACGAGTGGCAATTTCCAAGATCGTTCGGTCACGCATACCCAAATCGAAGATAATCCCTGGTTGGAAGTGGATCTGGGCGCTGAGCTCCCCGTCGACCGAATTGGATTGTGGAATCGCACCGATGGTGGCGGTAGCATCTCGGGCCGATTGGCGGGATATACACTGCAATTGCTCGATCAAGATCGCAACGTGATTTGGCAACAGTCGCCCGAAGCGTTGCCAATGCCAAGCTTGGAACTAAGTACGTCCGGAAAAACCTCGCTTCGTTTTGTTTCGGCATTTGCCGATTTTGAACAACCCAAATTTACGGCCGCCAGCATCCTGGCCGACAAGATTGATGACAAAAAGGGATGGGCGATCGCAGGCGGAATCGGTTCGGCTCATGAATTGACCTTGGTGCTTGATCGGCCTCTGAAACTTGGCAATGGAACATTGACGTTGACTTTGGATCAGCAATCGGTCCATGCAAAACACTTGCTCAATCAGTTTCGTGTTGCGATGACGTTTGACGAAGGCGTTACCAAATGGGCCGCCTTGCCGCTGAAGATTCAAACATTGTTAGCGGTCCGAATGCGATCGTATTCTGCGAGTGAGCAAGCAGAACTTGCCGCCTACTATCGCAGCATCGCACCCTCGTTGGATCCGATTCGCAAACAGCACGCAAAATTGGAAACCCAGCTCCGCGAGATGAAACCGGCGACCACCACGCCAATCATGCAACAGCTTGCGGAGAAAGAGCGACGCAAAACGCATATCCAACTGCGAGGAAGTTACACGAGTCTTGGTAACGAGGTCAGCGAGGGGACGCCCGCCGTGTTTCATCCGCTGCGAAACAGCAAAACGCCCGATCGTTTGGACCTTGCTCATTGGTTAGTCGATGAGGACAATCCGTTGACGGCACGTGTGATCGCAAACCGCCATTGGGAACAGATTTTCGGGATCGGGATTGTCGAATCGAGCGAAGAGTTTGGCTCGCAAGGCGAATTGCCATCGCATCCCGAATTGCTGGATTGGTTGGCGACCGAGCTGCAGCAAAACGGTTGGGACATCAAAGCGTTTTTGAAATTGTTAGTGATGTCATCGACCTATCGGCAAAGCTCGGTGACGAGCGTGCAGCAGCAAGAAAGCGATCCGATGAACCGGATGCTTGCTCGCGGCCCTCGTTTCCGCATTTCGGCCGAAATGGTACGCGATCAAGCTCTGTACGTTGCCGGGTTGTTGAGCGACAAAATGGGCGGTCCACCGGTCAATCCACCGCAACCCGAATTGGGACTGCGAGCGGCGTTCGGAGGTGACACGGATTGGAAAACCAGCGAGGGCGACGACCGTTATCGAGCTGGGATTTATACGTCATGGCGGCGATCGAGTCCCTATCCGTCAATGTCCCAGTTTGATGCTCCGGACCGTGATGTTTGCACCGTTCGGCGAATTCGCACGAACACGCCACTGCAGGCCCTCGTGACGCTGAATGATCCCGTCTACATCGAAGCCGCTCAGTCGCTTGCGCGGCGTACAGTGGCAGCAGCAAAAACAACTGAAGAGCGAATTCAATTCATTTTTCAAACCACTCTGATTCGTAATCCCAACGAAGTGGAGATCAAACGAATCACTCAGCTTGTCGATGAAGCGAGTGCCGCGTTTTCAGCGGACCCCGCTGCGGCCAAACAGATGGCAACCGACCCGATTGGCGACGTGCCCGAGGGAGCCGACGCGGTGGAGCTTGCGGTCTGGACCGTGGTCGGAAATGTGATGCTAAATCTCGACGAATTGTTGATGAAACGATAGGAAGAACCATGCACCCAAGACTCAGACAACTGCAGATTCAAACACGTCGTCACTTCCTCCAGCAATCCGCTGCGGGGCTGGGCGGGATCGCGCTGGCATCCTTGATGGGCGATACGAAGGCCGCCGGCGTTACCGCGGGGAAGCCTGTCGCCGATCCATTAATGCTGCGGCAACCCCATTTTCCAGCCAAAGCAAAGCGAGTGATTTATTTGCACATGACCGGTTCGCCACCGAACTTGGACATGTATGATTACAAGCCCAGCTTGGCTCAGCATTCAGACCAAGATTGTCCAGCCGAGTTTTTAGCGGGACGTGAATTTGCCTTTACTAGCGGCACACCAAAATTGATGGGGTCGCCACGGAAGTGGGCGCAAGTCGGCAAGCATGGAACGTGGATGTCCGACGCGATTCCTCATTTTCATGGCATCGCCGATGATCTTTGTATGGTTCATTCGATGTACACCGACCAATTCAATCACGCTCCGGCGGAATTGTTGGTTTACACGGGTTCGCCACGCTCGGGCCGTCCGTCGATGGGTTCTTGGGTGACGTATGGGCTGGGCAGCGAGAACGAAAATCTGCCGGGCTTTGTGGTGCTGATCTCAAGCGGAGTTCAGCCCAACGGCGGTAAAGCATCCTTCGGAAATGGGTTTCTGCCGTCGGTTTACCAAGGGGTTCAGTGCCGATCCAAGGGCGACCCAGTGCTCTATGCATCAGACCCCAATGGGATGGATCGTCAAATGCGTCGCAAAACGCTCGACGCGCTTCATGACCTGAATGAACTGCAAGCGGCGGAGATGGGACATCCTGAAACCTTGACGCGTATCTCGCAATACGAGCTCGCATTTCGTATGCAGACTGCGGTTCCCGAGGTCATGGATATCTCGCAAGAAACGCAGGCGACGCTCGACGAATACGGAGCGAAGCCAGGTGATTCGAGTCTGGCGAACAATTGTTTGTTGGCGCGACGCTTGGTCGAGTCGGGCGTCCGCTTTGTCCAGTTGTTTGATTGGGGCTGGGATTTCCACGGCACCGGAGCCGATACGGGAATCACCGACGGATTGACCAAAAAGTGTGCCACCATGGACAAGCCAATCGCCGCGTTGATCAAAGATTTGAAACAACGTGGATTATTCGAAGACACGTTGATCGTGTGGGGCGGCGAGTTCGGTCGCACCCCGTTTCGAGAAGGCCGAACGGCCGGCAGCAAGGTGCTCGGCCGTGATCATTACCCCGACGCGTTCACGATGTGGATGGCCGGTGCCGGTGTCAAAGGCGGCTTCGATTACGGTCAATCGGATGAGCTTGGGTTTTCGGTTTCGGAAAATCCGGTGCACGTCCATGATTTGCAGGCAACGATTTTGCACTTGCTGGGCTTCGATCACGAACAGCTGACCTATCGTTTCCAAGGCCGCGATTATCGCTTGACCGACGTGCACGGGCATGTTGTAAAAGATCTGCTCATCTGACATCGCCGTCCTGGATCAGAGTGACCAATCGAGAGCCCAATTCGTTCAGGTCTTGAGCTAGGCGTTCGGCTTGTCGATTGGCCGCAAGTGTTTGCTGAGTCCCCTGTTCGACCTGAGACATCCCGGTGTTGATTTGAGATAATGCGGTGGCTTGCTCTGCTACACTTGCAACAATTTTGGTCGCGGCCATTGCTGCCGTGTTGATGGTATCTCCCAGCGTTCGGATCACGTCATCGGCGTGCGATACCACCTCGCTCGCCTGGTCAATTGATTGTGAACCTTGCTCGGCGGTCGTTACGACTTGCGCGATCGCTTGATGAACGTCCATCAAGATGGCGCGGATATCGACAACGGTTTGCTTGGACTGTGCCGACAATGATTTGACTTCGCTCGCGACGACGGCGAATCCTTTTCCGTGTTCACCCGCCCGTGAAGCTTCCACGGCGGCATTCAGCGCCAACACGTTTGTTTGTTCGGCGATGTCTGTTACCTTGCTGAGGAATTCTCCGATTGTTTGTGAACGTTCGGCGAGTAACAAGATCGCTTTTCCAACCGACCCTGACTGTTCTCGTACGTTGTGCATGGCTTGGATCGTATCACGTACCGATTTCAAACCCGCTTGGCTTACTTCGTCAGCTTGGTGGGCGGATTGCGACACGTGTTTGGCTTCGTCCGCGGCCTGATTCGCCGTTGTTGCAATTTGGTGAACGGTGGCGGTGATTTCCGAGACCATCGCGACCTGTTGCTGCGACGTTGCAGCCTGCTGCGTCGTCGAGGCAAGGATTTCTTGGCTGGCGGTAGAGAGTTGTTTGACGGCATCACGGATGCCAGCGAATAGTCTCGCTCGCTCGGCTTCGGCCTGTTGCCGCATCGTGATGTTTTGTAGCGTCAGAATGGTCAATCGTCCTTCGCTGGACTGCATTTCCGATTGCCGGACCGCCAAGGAAATGGTCGTGCCATCGGTATTCGTGATCTCGGCGATCGTCTCGCCGTTGGTTGGCACGTGTTCGACCGCATTTGCCAGTGCTGGAGAAAGACTCTGCAAACGGTGCCCGATGATCTCGTCCGCTTTGATGTCGAATAATTTTTCCGCCGCTATGTTGAACGAACGGATTTCGCCATCCGCGATCAGAGACACGATCCCATCCGCGGTCGAGTCGAGAATCGTTTGGGTGTGCTTTTTCTGCTCCGAAATCTCTCGCACATTCTTGCTGAGCGTTTCGGCCATCTGATTGAACTCAGTCGCCAAGTCACCGATCTCATCGCGAGATTCGACGACAACCCGTTCGTCGAGTGACCCGTCACTCATTCGACGCACTGATTTTGTTAAGTTGACAATCGGTCGAGAAATCGAGCTCGAGACAAAAAACGCAATGGTTACCACGGCTAGGAACGCCAACGCGGCGATAACTAGGCTCTGTGTGCGCAGCGTACGCACCGGAGCGAGTGCTTCGCTGGAGTCGATTTTCACCACCATACCCCAACGAAACGAGGGGACGTATCGCCAAACTGCCAGCACAGGGACGCCACGATAGTCAATCGTTTCACCGCTGCCTCGGTATCCTTGCACGGCTAGTTGCATCGATAATTGCGGTTGCGAATTCATCTTCAGTCGCCGCCGAAAACCCGCTTCCAAATCGTGCCGTGTAGAGGTTGCAAAGACAATTTCGTTGCCCACGCGAGATCCGAGCAACGACTCTCCGGTTTGCCCCAGTCCGGTGTAGTCGTGAATGAGCGAACTGATCCGTTCATCACTGATGGCAAGAACAGCGACGCCGACAACAGTATCTTCTTGTGTCACGGGCGCCGCGAGTAAACGAATCTGGCTCAATGCGGAAATCGCGATGGGATTGGAAACCGACGAATCGAGTAGCGTGGCCGCTCGGTTGGCGATCTTCAATAACTCCCCGGATAGGAGCCTGTTTTGATCAAGATCTCCATTCGCGTCGGAATCTGTCGAAAATATACGCGTTCCACTACTGGAAACGAGGTACAGGTCCGTGTACCCACCGCGCTCAAGATACGACTTTGACAACTTACGTAAATTGGCTCCTGCTGTGATCGCATCGTCTGGGTTGTCGTTCGCGGTCGAGAGAACCTCCAGTGCATCGGCGACATCAGGAGTCTGGGCCAACGTTGTGACATCGTCGATGCGTTCTTGGAAAAAGTCATAGATTTGCAGCGACTTGCTATCCGCAGCGGCCCACAAATGATTCTGGATCTGGTTTCGCAGCGCATGTTCCGCACTAAAGTGGGCCAACGAAGCGACGATGGCCAACGGAGCAAGCGAGATCACCAAGAACCATGCAATCAATCGGGATAGTAGACGGCGAGAAATCATAGGTTGACGTTCTCCGAGTCAGCGGAGTTAGACCAACTGTGCCCCCAATCTAAAAACATCTGCTCGAGAAACCGTTCCCACCGTTCACGCGATTGATAGATCGGAAACGTAACCGGGCGTACGGGATAGTCCGAGGTCCAAACGACGTCGAATTGGCCATCTTTTCCGATGCGTCCAATCCGAAGCGTTTTCCAAGTGTGGTGAGTTTCAGGGTCAATCGAGACGATGCCTTGCGGTGCTGGATAGCTCTGGTTGCCGAGTTTGGATCGTACCGTAGTCGGGTCGTCGGTGCCCGCGTCTTCAACGGCTTGCTTCCACAAGTGGACGCCAAAGTAGCCTGCTTCGATCGGGTCATCGGTCACGCGGTCGTCGCCAAATCGGTCTTGGAATCGCTTCACAAACTTGGTGTTCTGTTCGCTCTCAATACTTTGGAAATAGGTCCACGCGGCGTAGTCGCCGGCCATCTGATCGTTCTGCATGCTCTGCAACTCGACTTCGGCAATGCTGAACGACATCGTGGGAATGTCGCGGGAAGAGATGCCTGCCGAACGCAGCGCCGCGAAAAACGCATCGTTGCTGTTGCCGTTCAACGTGTTCAAAATCAGATCCGGTTGCTTGGCGACAATCTTTTCGACAATCAAGTCGGCCTGCTCACTGCCGAGCAGCATGTATTCTTCGCCGACGACTTCGCCACTTAACGCGCTAATCTGAGTCCGGATGATGTTATTTACCGTACGAGGGAAGACATAGTCCGAACCCACCAAAAAAACGGTCTTGGACCCAAGTTCATCGAAACACCATTTTACTGCTGGAAGGATTTGTTGATTCGGAGTTGTGCCCGTATAGACAATGTTTGGTGATTGCTCGAGTCCTTCGTATTGGACGGGATAGAACAATAGATGCTGGTAGCGTTCAAAAAGAGGACGTACGGTCTTGCGGCTAGCCGAGGTCCAGCAGCCAAATACGACGCTCACCTTTTCTTCTAGAATCAACCGTTCGGCCTGCTGCGCGAAGTTTGTCTCATCGGATTTTCCATCGGCGATGACCGCTTCGATGGGGCGGCCAAGAATTCCGCCGTTGGCGTTGATTTCTTCGATTGCCATCAGCGTTGCATCGCGAACGGGCAATTCGCTGACCGCCATGGTGCCTGTTTCGGAGTGCAAAATTCCAACGCGAATCGGCCGGCGACTTGCGTCGGAATAGCGAGACCGCCCGAAGACAAATGCGACGATGGCGAGCAGGAGGATGGCGAGAAAGAGCCACCTCAAATGTGGCGGTTTCATCGACAACCTTCATTTGAGCGCAAACGGCCACCGACAGTCCATCGAACAGGCGACTCAAGTGTTTTCGGGCGGACGTTGCCCCATAGCTCACTAGTATAGTCGCTCGATCCTTCGCCGTATCGCTAGGCTCTGGCACAGCAAACGCTGTCGCAAAAAAACTCTGGTCACTCAGGATTCCTCGGGTACGGTGTCGTTTACCGCAGTCGTTCGAGCCATGCGTCGGTAGCGATCACTTCGCTGATGAACATCTGTTGCGACACCAAGATCGAGTCTTGCAGCTGCTGGGCGGTCACCGATCCCGCTTCGTTTGCAACGTCCAGTGTTCCAGTTGCATCACGCAGAAACTCGACTTTGTAACCACGATGAAACGCTTGACGCGCCGTCGTGTCACAACACATTTGTGTCATGTAACCGGCGATCGTCACCGTGTCGGCATCAACTTTCTTCAGCCAATCGGACAGATTCGTGTTTGTGAACGAGCCTGGCAATTGTTTGTCGATCAAGACATCGCGATGCCGCTTTTCGACCTCGGGATGCAATTGCCATGCGTCGGAGTTAAGCCGAAAGATCGGCGATTCAGGATCGGCCTGATGATGCCGAATCACGGCGGTCGGAACGCCCGCTTGTTTCGCTTCGTCCATCACCCGCAAGATTTGATCGAGATGACCGACTGGATAGGTCACCGGCAGCGCGCCATCAAAATACTCTTGCTGAACATCAATCACCAATAAAGCACGGCTCATCGCGTTAAATCCAATTTGATCTTGGTCGGGGGTAAGGGAACGGTTGCATCTAGTCTATCGCAGTCTGACTTCGGAGAAAACACAGTCGCGCGACGTCTCCGAAGTCGGTTCATTCATTCGCAAGCCTCCCGTAGTGGATCTTGCTAAAGATCCTGCGTTCGCACGTTTCCTGTCTTCACGAGTTTCCGGTAGTGGATCTTGCTAAAGATCCCAACCATCGGATCTTTGACAAACCCTGTGACGCCCGTTTTGCCGGACTCCCCTTGACGCTGCATCTACGGACGTCAGAGGACGTGCGATTTATTTCTTATGATTCTAGTAATGGCTGAATGGATGTAGGGTGGGTCAAGTTCGTGAGGTGACTGGTGGGGCGTCGCAAAACCGACTAACTCTACTCAATAACTGATTTTGTTTCAGACCTTGAATCGCGAACGCCGACCCACCAGACACATGGTTTTGTTTGACCCACCCTACATCAACTTATAAATCGCACGTCCCGAGACGTCCGGCGAATATGCATCAATCATGGTAGTCGCTCAACTGCACACCAGTCGCAGTAGCGACGACAGTAAACTCTCAGATGCAACGCGATAATGAGAAGTCGATTTTTCTAACGATATGCCGTCGTCGCCTATCGCGTCTTCGAGGACGGGAACCGGTAGCTATTGATTCATTCGACAAACGAACTCTCCTCACAGTTCGCTCTAAAAACACTGGGGAAGCTCGCCACGCCGATGTTTGGCATGCCAACTCTGGTCAACTCCCTCAAGCGATTCATTGCTCGGCGGTTTCAGTCGGCTCAGATCCGGTAGGTGTGACGGAAACCCCGTCAACAGTTGTGCCAGATCCGAGTCCTCTTGTTCAGCCAAATGGACGATGCGTATCCATATCTGACGCCATCCTCTGAGTGCCGGAGAATCTAGATCGAGCTGGAGAAGCAATCGCCGTGTTTCCGGATCTTCACTCGCGATCGAGCCATCAATGTATGAGGTTACGGTACGATGGGTGAGCCATTCAAACGGATCGTTTGTGAGATGTCCTGACTTCACCAAGTTGCAGCGACTGCAAGCATAGACGAGGTTTGCACAGTCGAGCCTTCGTTGCGGGCTTACCGATTGGGGCTCGAAGTGGTCGAGTTCAAATTCGCCTGTCACCTGCCCCCACGCTTCGCGTTTAAGGCAATAGATACAGCGAAAACAGAATTCATCGCGAAGCCAGGGACGATAAGACTCGCAACGCCGGTATCCCGCTGGCCCGTGTCGCCGTTGTGATCGTTTTTCAGGATAATCAAAAATCAATCGTTCGCGTCTCCGCGACGGATCGAAAGCAGTTTGCGATGCAAGGCTTTCGCTCCTTCCATCGGCAGCGATGACTCCGAATCAACATAGTCACGCATCGCCTGGGTCAGTTGAGCGAGTTCAATTAGTTCGGCCACGGTGATGGTTTCTTGAATCTGCTTATCAATCAACTCCATCCGGCGATCGTTCATCTGCGGAAGCCATTTTGGCTCAGCCAATTCCACTGATGCGAGGGATTTGGCAACGAGTTCGACGAACGCCCCAATTTCCATCCCTGAATCGTGGAGAGTTTCGATGACGGCTCGCACTGTCGCCTCCTGATAATCTTCGATGGGCGATTTACCACGAAGCAGCGACACCGAATCAAGTAGGTGGATTTCAAAGTGTTTGAGAAACTGTCGCGACCAGAAATCGTGATCTTCCGAGATCGCATCCTGCGCGGTGTCCAGAGTTTCGTCAGGCAGCTTTTCGGTCGGCATTAGAGACCTGTTCAGTAGCAATCGCAGCCATCAGCGTCTGCATAACAATCGGGGCTGCTTGTTGATAATCGTGCAGCGTCACACGAAGTGGTGTGTCTCCCTTGGCGGCGAGGGACTTTGCTTGCATAGCGACTTCATCGGCAAACTGGGCTTTCCAGTCTGCCAGCGCCTTTACGGCCCTTGTTTCGATAATAACATTCATTTGCAACCTCCTGTTGGCAAAACTGCAACCTCCTGTTGGCAAAACGCCCATTGTCGCCATTTTTACGTCTGGGGGCAACATCGGTTTCTTATGGTGACAGTGCGATGCGGAAGTTTCACGCACTCTTTTTTGAAAAGGAACGCGTCCGCTGCGTAGATAAATGGCAACAATTTGCCTTCATGTCATTCGGGTCGGCGAGTTAAAAATTGTATGGCAGCCTGACAATCGGATCGGCCTGGCCAATCCTTGCCGCCCAGTCGCAACGCATCCTGGAATTTCGAAAGTGCAGTGGGGTACCGGCCGTGCTGTAATGCCATGGAACCATAGAAAAAGGCGGCGTCGGCTGAGGCGGGATCCAACTCCGATGCCGCCACTAGATCTTGCTCAGCTAAATCGAAGTTGCCGGTCGATGCCAACAGTTGTGCTCGATGCAATCTTGGTTCAATTGCTCGCTCATCAATGTCCAGCAACTTGTTGGCGATCACCATGGCTCCCGCGAAATCCCCTTCCGTCGCGACATGACTGGATCTCGTAATTCCAGCGTAAATTCGCTCGGATGTGCTGGGCCAATCTCTTTGCAGCTCATAGGCAAGTGAGTGAATCGGGTAGGTTTCCTGCCAAAGTTGGTGCTTGGCGGGTAGTAACGCACTCAGCACAACCGCCGCCGCGAGTGCGTAAGTGAAGCGAGCCTGAAGCAGTTCTCTGCTTAACAATGCCCCCGCTAAACAGACAGGAAAGAGCATCTCTAAACTTCGATGCATGTCGCCCGCGATAACCAACGCACCAACGGTCGTGAGCAAAATGACAAGCGAATAAAGAGCGAAGGTCACACGGCTGAAGTTCTTGTAACCGTAAACCAAAAAGCCAATGCAAAATAGCCATGTGACGCGATGTCCGAACCAAACCCCCAACAGGAAATTTGTGATCGGGACCGATTGAATCATTGCGAGATGCTCGGATGCATACGTATGAGCGACGGGATCCGTTCCGGTCGCAAGAGCAATGAAACGAATGACCAGGTAAACCGAAGTCGCGATCCCGATCAACGGAATCATTGTTTTCATCGCTCCCGACTCTGCCTTGATTTTGTCGTTCCACGTCGCACGGACGACCAGAAGCACAGGGAGGGCGAGCACGAACCGCTCATCAATCCAGGGAGCAATTAAACATGCAATGACGACAGCAATTCGGTTCTGGCTGAAGGCAGCGACAAGCATAAAGAAGACGACCCACGAATCAAAATACGCGAGCCAACCTGTGGAAACGAAATACCATGGCGACATTGCCAATAGGGTGGTGACGAGCAGGCAATCACGGACTGGCATACCAACCCGTTGGCACAATATCGCAATGTAAAAAAGAGCGGCAATGCATCCAAGGAAGGGAAGCGTTGTAAATTGCCATTCACTCAGCCCCGCGAGGTTGCCCATAAGTGGAAAGAACAATCGCCATTGATTGACGCGGCTGACATGATTCGGAGTGTTTTCAAACGGGTTTTCCAACTGCCGCAGCGTGTCGTAGTACCGGTCGACTTCGGGCAGGTTAAAGCTCTCCCAAAGTTTGTATCGCGGTGCGAAAAAGAGGCTGGCGAGAATGCATGCCGCAACGGCGATCAGTAAAGAGACGACCAGTTTTCTTGATCGAGATGAATCATTTCGTACGATGGACGTCTGGGGCATGAGAGACTACGGCAGAGAAGACGAGGCGATTAAAAAAGCGTTAAAAAAGGTGTCAGGACTCTTTTCTCGGTATCGGGACTTGTTTCTTGGGTCTTCCGCGGGGGCGGAGGGTGGATTCGAGGTCGAGGCGACATGCGATCGATTTACACAAGCATCCCGGAAAAGAGTCCTGACCCCTTTTCCTCTTCACAAGCATCCCGGAAAAGAGTCCTGACCCCTTTTTCCTCTTTGCCCCCTTTTTCCTCTTCTGCCCCCTTTTCCTCTTTCGGAACACAGCTTAGTCCGCCGGTTCCACTGCGTGGTAGGCAGCTTGAAGCAGGCTTCGCCGGGGTCAGGCCTTGGAGGGCAGGCTTTACTTCTCCGTCGATTTCCATCGCACAAGCTCCAGTGGCCGAACGCTTACATTAACCGGGTGGCGATGGTTGACGTTGATTTCAAAAACCGGCATGGTTGCCGCGACTGTGCAATGGATTGTTATTCCTCGATCAGTCTCTGCCGCGCGCTAATTCCGCGGACTTTCGCTTGATAGCGTTTGACAGCAGCAAAGTGTTGGCGTGATATCGAATCTAAGTCATCAATCATTTCGTTCAGTTTAGTGAAAGTTTCAGGAAATATGGAGGCCAATGACATGTCGAAGTGCGGATCCAAACCATCGTGGCAGGTATGGCATAGAGTCATCAAATTCTCTTCGATCGACAAGCCGCCAAGTCCCCATGGTCGAAAATGGTGGACGTGCAATTCAATATCGACGTTTGTTTCAGGTCGGCGGCCACAGATTCGACACCTATAATTATCCCGCTTCAGAACGTGCATACGAAGCTTTCGCGTTGGAGCGCGGTTTAAAGCAGTTTTCGGTACATTCTCGATCTGAGTTGAAGTCGATGATCCTGTCGGAACGACAATTTTTGGCTCTAGTATTTCCGCAAAGTGTTCTTTTACCAAGCTTGGGTCGATTATTGCGTTGCCACCGAGTTGAAGGAATACAAGGAGTTGTCGACGGTTATTTACGGCGACGCCCGGCGTGCCGATATCTCGCCAAAGGTCTAACATTACTTGGCCACGAACAAAGCATGGCGCGCGAAGTTCTCGTGCGGGCTTCGTTTCCGTCATTCCGACGAATCCAGTTTGAGCAGACCAGACGATTCGGTCGTCCTCGCTCACGGTAAGTGTCAATGCGTAGTAGTCGCTCGACTCAGTTGCCACCGCCATTTCACGCAGAATGCCACGGAGCTCGTTCTGCCGCTGCGCGATTGAATTCGAATCATGGCTCATATTCGAAGAAGCCTAGAGGAATAACGACTGAGGTCACCCGGCACGAACGGAAAAGTGACCATTAGGAAATAGCTTTTTGAGTGCTCGGGTGCACCGGCATGGTTCGCCACACACGTTGCATCATGATTCACTGCCGAGCACGTACGGCCGGAGGATTGTATCGCCAACGGAATCCGAAATCAAATCGATCGCGAGTGGAAATGGGCAGCCTGACATTAGACACACATGCCTTGCTTTTGAATCGCCGAACGACCCGACATTGCGTGAAAGTCTCTGCATTGGCGAACTATCTTTTTAACCCCGCGTCAGTCGGGTGATATAACCCAATTCGACTTTAAATCACTCGGGAGCAGGTGCGATCGGGTGCATGTCAGCTTTTGCGCTGGCCCCGAGCAGCGTAAAAACGCAATCGGAGATTTTGGGGGCTTGAGTTGAGATGCGGGGATTGAAGTTGCCCTAGTAACCCTTGGTGTGCTCGCATGGATGCAAAGCAAACTGCGTTGCAAGAAAAGTTGGCGGAGATTCACAGGCGAGCCGCCGCGGTCGGCGCCAAGATTCAGGCTATCGAGCAGGGCGTTGGGCAACGGCTCAGCCAGATCGTGCTTCGATTCGACCACAGGCCCTCCCCGAAAAACTCGCTGTAGGCTCGTTTTTCGACCCTCCCTGCTTCGCCGGGCGGGCGAAGCAAGTGGTGGGAACGGCCTACTCTGGACGCGAGCTGCGGATCACTCGTCGGTGACGCAGCCTTCGCTGGCGCTCTTGACGTTCTTGATGTACTTGTACAACGTACCTCGCGTTGCTTTCAGTGGCGGTGCGGTCCATGCTTTGCGGCGTTTGGCCAGTTCCGATTCGTCGACGTCGACGTCAAGTCGGTTGGTTTCAGCATCGATCGTGATCGTATCACCGTCTTGAACCAGAGCGATCGGGCCACCCTCTTGTGCTTCGGGAGTAATGTGGCCGACGATAAATCCGTGGCTGCCGCCGCTGAAGCGTCCATCGGTCAATAACGCCACATCCGATCCGAGTCCAGCGCCCATGATGGCACTGGTCGGCGTCAACATCTCAGGCATGCCCGGGCCGCCTTTGGGACCTTCGTAGCGAATCACGACAACGTCGCCCTTTTGGATCTTCTTTTCCTCCAGTGCATGCAGCATGTCTTCTTCGCTGTCGTAGACACGTGCGGGGCCGCTGAACTGCAATCCTTCTTTACCGGTGATCTTGGCCACGCAACCATCAGGTGACAACGAGCCACGCAAAATGCGGATGTGACCCGTCTTTTTGATCGGTTCTTTTGTCGAGTGAACGATCGTTTGACCCGCTTTCAAATCAGGCAGTGATTCGAGGTTTTCCGCAAGTGTTTTGCCGGTTACGGTCATACATGATCCGTCGAGGAGGCCTTCTTTGAGTAAGTACTTCATTACTCCGGGGGTTCCACCGACCGAGTGCAAGTCTTCTTGCACGAACTTGCCACTTGGTTTCAGGTCGGCAAGCAAGGGGATGCGGTCGCTAACGGTTTGGAAGTCGTCGATGGTCAAAGGGACATCGACGGCACGTGCCATTGCGATCAGGTGCAACACGGCGTTGGTGCTGCCACCGAGTGCCATCACGGTGACCATCGCGTTTTCAAACGCCGTACGGGTCATGATGTCGCGTGGTTTCAAGTCGAGCTTCAGCAGTTCCAAAATCGCGTGACCTGCGTGCCGACACTCTTCTTTTTTCTCTGCATCCACTGCGGGAATACTTGCCGAATACGGCAGCGACATGCCGAGCGCTTCGATCGCCGAGGCCATCGTGTTAGCGGTATACATCCCGCCGCATGCACCGGCACCGGGGCAGCTGTGACGAACGATTTCGCTGCGTTCTTCTTCGTTGATTTGGCCGGCAATAAATTGGCCGTAACACTGGAATGCACTGACGATGTCCAGATTTTCGTTTTTGAAACGTCCCGGTTTGATCGTGCCACCATAAACCATGATCGCGGGGCGGTTCAGACGTCCCATCGCGATCAAACATCCCGGCATGTTCTTGTCACATCCAGGCAGTGCGATCAGCGCGTCGTACCACTGGGCAGCCATGATCGTTTCGATTGAATCGGCGATCAAATCGCGACTCTGCAGCGAGTAGCTCATGCCGTCGGTGCCCATCGAGATGCCGTCGCTGACGCCGATCGTGTTGAACCGCATCCCGACCATGCCGGCGTCGACCACGCCCTTTTTAACCTCGGCGGCCAAATCCAGCAGGTGCATGTTGCAGCTGTTGCCTTCGTACCAAACGCTTCCGATGCCGATTTGCGGCTTGTTCATGTCTTCGGAAGTCATCCCGGTTGCATAGAGCATCGCTTGGGACGCTCCTTGGCTTTTGGGCTGAGTGATGTGTTGGCTGTACTTGTTTAGCGGTGCATTCATGGCCGGTGGAGTACGCAGTGCAGGAGGAATGGGGGATAGACGTCAACAAGCGAAGCGAGGGGGCGTGCGCTGCGGGGTTCGCGCGATGACCGACATCATGGGCGTCGATTTGCCCACTTCGCAGGCCAACGATTATGATCTTCATCGAGCGTTTCACAACGGGACGGCTCAGTGAACTTTCGAGGAGCAGACAAAATGGTGCGGTTTTCCTGGTTTTTCGCGGCGTTGGCGGTTTTTACCTATGGTTTCACGCTCGCAGGCCGCGAGGCATTTGCGGACGATTATGAGCTCAAGTCGATGTCGCTGTTCGATGGCGACACCTTGGCTGGGTGGGAAGGGAACGGCTATTGGTTCCGGATCGAAGACGACGTGATCGTCGCTGGCCGGCTGGATGAAAAGATTCCGCACAACGAATTTTTGTGCACGATGGAGCGATTCGCCGATTTTGATTTGCGATTGGAAGCAAAATTGGTCTCGGCCAGTGACAAAGAAAAGCCCTCCTTGAACGCCGGAGTGCAATTCCGCACAAAACGCATCCCCGGCGATACCGAAGTTTCGGGCTATCAAGCCGATATGGGGATGATTGGCGACCGGTCGATTTGGGGAGCGTTGTATGACGAGTCGCGTCGCCGGAAATTCTTGGCCGAACCCGCCGCAGACCTACCCAAAGACCTCGTTAAAGTCGATGACTGGAATTCGATTCGAGTCCGCTGTGAAGGCCCGCGAATCCAGATTTTTATCAATGGCGTGCAAACAGTCGACTACACCGAAACCGACGACGCGATTCCACGAGATGGCATTATCGGACTGCAAATTCATAGCGGCCCTCCGGCCGAAGCCCATTACCGAAACATCCGCATCCGCAATCTAACCAGCAAGTAGGCAATGTCGCTGATCGCTCCTCGATCCTGCGTTTTTAGGATTGTGCGTTTTTGAGATCCGGCGTTTTTACAACTTATCGTTATGATCGCGGTGCGATCAACGACAGACATATTATGAATATTGAATTTGTTTATTTCGATCTCGGCAACGTGATCGTTTCCTTTGACCCGAAAATTGCGGTCAACAATGTGGCAACCCGCTTTGGGGTCGATGCCGCGATGGCGGAACAGGCGATTTATCTGAGCGGGCTTCAGGATCGATTCGAGCATGGGAACGTGACAGGCGACGAATACGCGGCAATCGTGCGAGATTCGCTTGCTATATCCGAGGAGCAAATGCCGACTGCGGCGTTGTTGGATGCGATCAGCGACATGTTCACTCCGATCGAATCGATGCAGAATACGATCGCCCAAGTCCACGAATCGGGAACCCGTTACGGATTGCTTTCCAACACCTGTCACGCCCACTGGGACTGGATTACCCGGCAAACGTGGCAAGTCTCGTCGGTGGCATGGCCCATTCGAGTTTTGAGCTGCGAAGTCAGCTCGATGAAGCCCGATGGCGGCATTTATCAGGCTGCCGAAGAATTTGCGGGTGTGTCCCCCGATGCGATTCTGTTTCTCGATGACAAGCCCGAAAATGTTGCCGCGGCGATCGATCGCGGATGGAACGCGGTCCAGTGTCTCGGAGGCGAGCAAGCCGAAGACGCTCTTAAAAAATATGGAGTGATTTCTTAGTGAGTCTGCGTTTTCAGCAGCAGCCTGCGTTTTTCGCCTACTAATTGGGGGGTGGTGTTCGGCTGTGCCCAGCGACGGACACGCCGTATGATGGGGGCACGCGACGATAACCCCTTTTTCCTTTTCGCTTGCTTATCATCCGCAATGGCTCAGCTGGCTAATACCCCTTCGCTTCCGCTTCACCCCACTCCTCCTCGACCTGTTGCCGTGATTGATATCGGGGCGACGAGTATTCGCATGGCGATTGCCGAAATCCATGCTGATGGTGAAGTCCGTACCCTCGATACGCTGGTCCAGCCCGTTGATCTGGGGCGAGAAGCGTTTGACGTGCGGCGACTGTCTCGCGCCAGCATCGAAAAGGCAGCCGGGATTCTGAAAAAGTACCAGCGGGTGCTGCGAGAATACGGCATTTCCGCCCCTCAGGATCTACGTGTCGTGGCAACCACGGCGGTCCGTGAAGCAATCAATCGACTCGCATTTACCGACCGCGTTTACATCGTGACCGGACTGAATGTCGAACCGATTGACGAAGCCGAAGTCAATCGGATCACCTACATGGGGATCACTCCCCAACTTCGCTCGCATCCTGATTTGGCCGATGGTCGTTCGGTGGTCGTCGAGGTCGGTGGCGGAAATACCGAGTTGCTAGTCATTCGCAGCGGCAATGTGCTGCACAGCCAATCGTACCGATTGGGTTCGCTGCGACTCTTGCAATTGCTTGATCAAGCCAACGTTTCGGCCGCGCGACGCCGCATATTGTTAGAGAGTC
The DNA here is from genome assembly GCF_052161655.1 of Novipirellula methanifontis. Taxonomy (GTDB): domain Bacteria; phylum Planctomycetota; class Planctomycetia; order Pirellulales; family Pirellulaceae; genus Novipirellula. Next base: position 9,165,884 of record NZ_CP197418.1, on the reverse strand, counting down.
ATATTCGCCGGATCTTGGATATGATCGTCGAAGAGGTGCACTCCGACGCAATGATTCACCTTGTTGCCTTCGGTGGCGATATGCGTTTCGCCGCTCATCAATTGCTCGATGACTGGGATGGCACGTCGCTCGCACAACTTTCGACCGATCGGCTAATCGAATTTACCAACGTGGTGCTCAAGCTTGACGAAGACGCCATCGTCAAACGATTTGGAGCCTCCTTTATCGAGGCCGAGACGCTTGGGCCAGCACTATTGGCCTATTCGATGCTTGCCCAAGCATTTAAGCAGACTCATGTTTACGTTTGTGATACCAATCTGCGTGACGGATTGTTGCGAGACATGGCGATTGGGGGCGAATGGACAGCGGAATTTCGCAATCAAATTGTTCGCTCTGCGATCACGCTTGGACGACGTTTCGACTTTGACGAAACCCATGCTCGCAACGTCGCCGAACTGTCTCGGAAATTGTTTGAGCAATTGGTGGCTGAGCATCAGCTGGATCAGCGACACGAGGTGATTCTGCACGTCGCGGCGCTGCTGCACGAAATCGGTTTGATGATCAATGTTCGCAGCAACCATAAACACGCCCTGTACGTGATTCGCAACAGCGGTTTGTTCGGTCTCTCTAAGAGCGAGTTGCTGCAGGTCGGATTGGTGGCACGCTACTATCGTCGTGCTTCACCCCAGCCGTCACATGAGGGTTACGGATCGTTGGAACGCGAGGATCGCGTTATTGTCTCGAAACTGGCGGCAATTCTGAGGCTTGCGATCGCGTTGGACGATACGCGGAGCGGACGAATTCGCGACATCGAATGTACTCGCGAGGGACGTCAGTTGGTGATCCATGTTCCTGGAGTCGACGATGTGTCACTGGAACAAATCGCGATGCGTCAGAACGCGGGAATGTTTCGAGATGTGTACGGGATGCAAGTCTTGTTACGCACCGGGCGATAAGTAATCGTCAGCGTAGAATTGTCGATCCGAAACGTGATCGATCGATTAGAGTAAATGAAATATTTTGGAAACCGGGGATGAAAAGCAGGTAGGCAGGAATCATTGGGTGAAATCCCGTTAGCCGTTTTGGTGATAGCCCCGGTTCAGCGCCGGAACCGTGGCTAGCGGGTTGTTGATTTATTCGAAATGCAACGCGTATTGGTGAGCCGTGGGCCGTAAGGCACCGGGTAATACTCGGGACCCGGTCGCTTACGCGCGAGCGGCTCACTGAATCAACAGCACGCTAGCGCCAAAACGGCCAATTTACTGAAAGACTCCTGCCTAACTGTTTAGCCATTGATGGCTTTTATTCTCGGTGAAACAGCAATGGCGTTCTCGGTCGAGTTCGTCGACCACGGGCATTGATCGCAGAGGCAAGTAAATGAGTTTTCACTATGACGTCGCGGCCTGCACTAAGTTTATCGGTATCTTCGGGAGTCTTGTTTTGGCGTTTCTAATCCGCAGTGAAGAAACTGCTGCCGATGATCTCTACACCATCCTCAGGGAACGTTTGGTCGAAGACCGGATTGCTTCCGCGGGGGTGAAAGACTCTCGCGTGCTCGACGCCATTCGCAATACCGAGCGACACGAGTTTGTGCCCAAGAGTCAGCGTGAGCGTGCTTATTTGGACATGGCGCTACCGATTGGTGGTTCGCAAACGATTAGCAGTCCCTTTACCGTTGCTTCGATGACCGAGGCGATCGAGCCCGAGTCGACCGATAAAGTGCTCGAAATCGGGACCGGCAGCGGGTACCAAGCCGCGGTGCTTAGTCCTTTGGTCGAGCATGTCTATTCGATCGAGATTGTCGACGAACTTGGACGAAAAGCCGCCGAGACGCTCTCGCGTTTGGGGTATGAAAATGTGTCCACACGAATCGGTGACGGTTTTCTAGGTTGGCCCGACGCGGCACCGTTCGACAAAATCATTGTGACCTGCAGCCCCGAATCGGTGCCCGTGCCGTTGATCGAGCAATTGCGTGAAGGGGGCCTGATGATCATTCCGGTAGGCCAACGCTATCAACAAACGCTCTATCGGATGCAGAAAGTCGACGGCAAATTGGTGCGGCAGGCACTGCATCCCACCTTGTTCGTGCCGATGACCGGCGAAGCCGAAGAGGGGCGCAAAGAATTGCCTGATCCAGCGAACCCCGTCGTGATCAATGGGGATTTCGAGACGCTGCCGACGAAAGAGCAAAGTTCGACCGAAGATTTTGTTCCCGGGTGGTATTACGGACGCCAAGTGAGACAGGTCACTCCGTCGTCGGAATCCGAAAGCGAAGAATCGCAGTCGTCCTCCGGATCAAGCCGGGCGACCGCCCCCGAAGGAGCGTCGTTCGTACGATTTGAAAACGAGACCGCTGGGTTGAGCTCACATTTATTGCAAGGCATCGCGATCGATGGCCGCGAAGTGTCCATGATCCGTTTGAGTGGACAGGTGCAAATTGAAAATGTCAAAATCGGCCCCAATACCGATTCACTACCGATGATTGCGATCAGCCTGTATGACGAGCAACGTCGTGATCTCGGCGCGTATTGGCTAGGACCGTTTCGGGGCACCCGTTCATGGCGTGACGTCAGTCGTTTGGTGCGAATACCCCACCAAACTCGCGAAGCTATTTTGCGCATTGGACTGTTCGGAGGCACCGGCAAGGCGGAATTCGACGCCGTTACGATCCAGAAAGTGGACTGATTTGCTCGCTTGGCTAGTGTTTGAGTGCGTGACAGGCGCTGCGGCATTTTGTCCTGATGGGGGCTTTCGATGTGCACCCACAGGATGAGATTGCTTGCTCGCAAAATCTCAAGGCAACCGTGAAAACCGCGTCAGACCACGTGGGCTGGGCGGATTCCGGATGGCAGAAATCCGGTGCGAGCATTGTTAACCTTGCAGCGTCCGGGTGGTTCGGATGCGGCCCTTGGTAAAATCTAATCCTTAAATTTTGCCCAGACTGCTTGTTTAACGCATTCCAACGGTTATTCTACCGCTGATACCAATTGTATCGGGTATTTGTAATAGGCATTCTGATCGCGTTCAAAAAATCGACGGAGGGGATTAAATCAACCATGAGGTATTTCCAAGCTTTTACCATCGCTGCATCGGTGGTCGTTTTCTCAAGCTTGCCGAATTCGGTTCAGGCTGGAGGTTCATGGGGAGGCAGCAACGGCTCGTCCGGCGGCTATTCTTCCTCTGGCGGTTCTTCCGGCGGCGGACTTTTGAGCAGTTACCGAGCACGCCGACATTCCGCCTCTAGCGGAGGATCCAGTGGTGGATCGTCCGGCGGATCGAGCGGCGGATCCTACAGTTCGTACAGCGCTTCGAGCGGTGGATCTTCCGGTGGTTCGAGTGGCGGATCCTCGGGTGGTTCATCCGGCGGTTATTCGGTTTCCTACGCTTCGAGCGGAAGTTCGGGCGGGTCATCCAGCGGACGTGTTGGACCGATTCGTCGATTGTTCGCAAAGATGCACAGCAACCGCAGTACGGGCGGAAGCAGTGGCGGAAGCTCGGGCGGATCGAGCGGCGGCTATGTCGCTAGCCACAGCAGTCATGGCAGCTCGGGCGGAAGTTCCGGTGGCAGCTCCGGCGGACATCACGTTCACTATGCGAGCTACTCAATGAGCTCGGGCGGTTCGTCCGGTGGATCTTCGGGCGGCGTGATTTACGGTCAGTACTCGAGCCCAATTGTCAGCCCGATCTCCTACGGCGTTGACGCTGGCTACGAATCTCCGATCATCGAATCGGGCTACGAAACGTATTCCACACCGATCCAAGGCACGGTTATCGACGGCAGCTACGACTCGGGCGTCAGCGCTCCAGTGCAAGGCTCCGATGATCAATCCGCTTCGGCTGGAACCGAATCGATCAACGACTCGACTCGTTACGAATCAGCCAAGCCAAGTCTTGACCAAGATTCGGCACTGTTGACCGTTGCTGTACCAAGTGACGCGACTGTAACCGTTAACGGTCACGCTACCACCAGCGAAGGCAACGTTCGCCAGTTCATGTCGCGTGGCTTGAAGGAAGGTTACGTTTACACCTACGTTGTTAACGTTGACTACACCGTCGATGGCGAAAAGCAATCGGATTCCAAGGAAGTCAAACTTCGTCCAGGCGATGTCGAGCAAGTCGTTTTTGATTTGACCGGTATCAAGGACAAGTCTAACTCCGAAGAGAAGGTTGCACCGAAGACCGACGAAATCGTCACTGTCGTGAAGTTGCATGTGCCTGAAGACGCGAAAGTCACCCTGGCCGGCAATGAAACTGCAGGACAAGGTTCGATTCGTACCTTCCGTACGAACCAGTTGAAGGTTGGCGAGCAGTGGACCGGTTACACCGTCCACGTTACCGCGATCGTCAATGGCGAACCTATCAGCAAAGAGCGAACCGTCGACGTGATTGCCGGTGGTACCACCGAGCTCATGTTTGATTTCAAAGATTCGTCGATTGCTCAGCGATAACCATCGCGGATTGCAATTCGTCGTAAAGACGTAACGCTGAATATCAATCAGCCGCGTTCTCCTCTCGAGAACGCGGCTTTTTGTTTGGCTGTTCACTATTTCCAGTAGTGAACGCGTCTGTACTTCCACGCGTTCCGAACTAACTTAGAACGGTCTGAGCAGGTCAATATGAGTCATTCCACATAATGATCTGAGCCGACGGCGCTAGCCGCGGGCATGTTTCCTGCAATATTAACGCTCCCCGCGGCTAGCGGGCTGTTGATTTAGTGAGCCGCTCGCGCGTGAGCGGCCGGGTTCCTCGCATTACCCGGTGCCTTACGGCCCACGGCTCACCAATGCGATTCGCATTTCGATTAAATCAACAGCCCGCTAGCGTCTCGCAAAAGGATCGACGTTGCACCGGTATTTACGGAACGACCTGCTTACTACATTTATTTTCTGCGGAGCTGCTTTAGCGACATGACGACCGAAGAAACTCCGAGGGTGTCAGCACGTATACGCTGGTTTGTGTCCATCCTTATTTGCGCTCATCTGGTAGCACTCGTTTTGCCGCCTCTCGCTTTTCAAACTCGAGGTGCATTGGGCGACTCGCCTTCGGTGCAAACCTTGATGACGCCGGTTCGCGACTACACCCAATTTCTGTACATCGATCGTGGTTACGCCTTTTTTGCTCCCGATCCGGGCCCCAGCCATCTGATCCAAGCCGCGATCACGGATGCGTCGGGAGAAACCGTCGAGAAGATGATTCCGAGTCTGGAAGATCAATGGCCGCGGTTGCTGTACCACCGTCATTTCATGTTGGCCGAATATTTGAGTGAAATTTATCAGCCGCCAAATCCACCCGAAGAGATCGCAAAACTTGATCCCGTCGGAGCTCGGATATGGGCGCAGTCTCGCGGCCGATACGAGTACGTACGTCAATCGATCGTCGATCATCTGCAGCACAAGAACAACGGTCGACGTGTTGTGATCCGTCGTATTGAACATGTCTTGCCTGGGTTCATTGAAATGGCTAGCGATCCCATTCCGCTTGATGATCCTCGTTTGTATCGGGTGCTGCGTGACCAGGCATTTGATCCAGAGCAAAGTACCGAAGCGTCAAGCAACTTGCCGGAGGCGATTCCGGCACCGAAAAATGTTGAGCCTGATACCGCGCCGAGCGACCCCAGTGTAAGTGAAGCCGAAACATCACCGCCGGTGCAGTCACCCAAGTCTGAGGCCCCAAAGAAAAGTGATCCGAGTCCTGAAGAAAACAGTGACGAGAAATCGCCGCAAACCGACGTCCAAGCTGACGGCAAACAAGCCGAGCCTGTAGCGGAGGCCAAGGAATGAACGGACGAACGGTGATCGAACTTTTCAAAGCGTGGGTGTTGCAGTTGGTTGCGGCCTGGGATCGTTTCTGGTTCACGCCGCGGTATCCGCACGTGTTGGCCATCTTGCGAATCGTGACCGGCGGCATGCTGTTCTATTCGCATCTCGTGCTTGCGACTCAGCTTGGTGATTTCCTTGGCGATCATGCCTGGATCAACAATGCCACCGCCGTACAGCTGCACGATGGTGCGTTTGGTGTCTCGGACATGGGACGCAGCTATCTGTGGCATCTAAGCAACCCGTTGCTGCTGTGGTTGCATCATGGGGCGACTCTGTTGATCACGGCGGCGTTTGCCATTGGGTTTATGACACGCGTGACAGCGCCGGCGGCTTGGTTTTTGCAAATTATGTATATCCACCGTTTGACGGGAACCCTTTTTGGGCTCGATCAAATCGTGACGTACATGGCGATGTATTTGATGCTGACTCCGAGCGGCAGCTGTTTCAGCGTCGACGCATGGCTCCGCGAACGTTTTTCGGAGCGTCGTAAATCCAGTCGGAAATTGGCTTGGCTGTTGCCTGAGAATCGCGCCAGTATCGCCACCAACGTGGGAACGCGGTTGTTGCAATTGCACCTCTGCGTGATCTATTTGTTTGGCGGTTTGGCCAAGGCTCGTGGCGAGTTGTGGTGGGACGGGACTGCGGTTTGGTTTGCGGTTGCCAATTATGAATACCAATCGATGAACATGATTTGGATTGGAAACTATCCAAGAATCTTCTCGGCACTGACGCATTTGACCCTGTTTTGGGAAGTGTTTTATTGTGCGTTGGTGTGGCCGCGAATCACGCGGCCCATCGTTATCGCCATTGCCGTTTTGGTGCATGGCGGGATTGCGGTGTCGCTTGGAATGGTGACGTTCGGTTTTATGATGATCGTAGCAAATTGCATTTTCATCGAACCAAAATGGTTGCTGTGGCGACCTGAATCGGAGCTTTCCGATGCTTCACCCGTACCCATCCGTGATGAATTGACTGGTAAGGACGTCGTGCGTGAGGAAAGTGCTGTGGATGATTCGGATCTGCGGCAGCGAGAGGAGAAGCTTGCTGAGGATAAAGAGAAGCTGAAGCAGCGAGTGGAGACGCTTAAGAAACGCGAACGCAAAGTCCGCCGAGCCGCGAAGAAACTTCGCGAACGTGGGGCTGGCGATCAAGACGACCTTTCCGAGTTGGACGAACCGCTCGAGTTGGATTAATACGCGGGCTCGATTAATACGCTTCGGGTTGACTCCATGCAACTCGCAGTGTCTTGAACAAGATCTTGATGTCCAACCACAGCGACCAATTGCGGATGTAGCGATGGTCCCAATCGACACGACGTTCCATCTTGTCAATGGTGTCGGTCTCGCCGCGACAACCGTTGACTTGCGCCAATCCTGTGATGCCCGGTTTTACCTTGTGGCGAAGCATGTAGCCGCGAATGCGGCTGCGATATTGTTCGTTGTGAGCCGACGCGTGAGGGCGTGGTCCCACCAGCGACATCGTGCCTGCGATCACGTTAAATAACTGTGGCAATTCGTCCAGGCTTGTACGGCGGAGGATGTTGCCTAGCCGAGTCACGCGTGGGTCTCCCTTGGTCGCTTGTTTTACTACCGCACCGTTGTCGCAAGTACGCATCGAGCGGAACTTCCAAACCAAGATTTCTCGTCCATCTAATCCGTAGCGTCGTTGCCGGAAAAAGACGGGACCTGGTGAAGTCACCTTCACGGCAATCGCGATAGCCAACATCGGGATTGCCGATACGACCAATGCGGCGGTGGCGATCGCAACGTCCGTCAATCGCTTCACCACACCATCAACACCAAACAATGGATTTTCGAACACGCTGACTGCAGGAATGCCTCCCATGCTGGTCCAACGTGAGTGCAGAAGTTCGAAAACAAAGAAGTCCGGAACGATATAAACCGATGCGGTCGAGTCACTGAATTGTTCAAGCAGAAAGCGAATTCGGTCTTCTGCACGCATCGGTAATGTGATGAAAACGGTGTCAATTTCGCCGTCGCGAGCTTTTCGCACCAAGTCGGTCAAGTCGCCCGTAAGCGAATGTTCGTTACTTGAGTCTTGTTCGGATCGCAGTTCGTTTCGATCGTCAAAAAAGCCAACCATTTGGAAACCGAGCGATGGATCGTGATCCACGTTGTCGGCCATTTGGATGCCCAGTTCGTTGAGTCCCGCGATCGCAATTCGGCGTGTGCCGATCCCGCGTTGCAACAAACCTTGTTGGATGATTCGTAAACACATTCGCCCCAACCCGATCATCGTCGGCGCCAGGATGATCCAGCAAAGCATCACCGAACGAGCAAATTCTTGTCCATAACGAGTCGCAAACGCTAACAGCGCAAGCACTAAAACGGTCATGCTCCACGCACCCACGATGCTGGACATTTCCATATTGGCCGAACCAGCGTGCGACTTGCGGTAAAGTCCCGTCAAGTGACCCGTCAACAAGAATACGATTACGGCAATCAAACCCATCGCAAGAGTCGTGTCGTCGACCCAGCCTCGTGCGATCCACTTGACCGCCGCCAAAGAAGCGATCACGCCAGCGGCATCAAGACACGGTTGAAAGAAATCCCACCAATGGCGGTGGGGGAGTATCGGTAACCGCATGAAAACTGTCCGGTCGATTGGAGCGTGTCGAATTTTGTGCAAGCGCGGCAGGGCTCGTGAAAGAGAGAGTCCCACACTATCGCGACTGTACAAAACCCTAGCTCAATGTTTTATCGAACCAGTCGAATCCGAGGTCTAACCATGTCGCTTGATGAGTCAAAGCACCACAACTGATTCGCTCTACGCCAGTTGTAGCAATATCCGCGATCGTATCGATCGTGACGTTTCCGGAAGCTTCGAGTTCGACTTCGGAATTCTCTCGGTCGCGAATTGCAACGGCTTCACGCAAACCGTCGAGCGAGAAATTGTCCAGCAATATGATGTCGGGGTTCGTTGAGATCACGTCGCGGAACTGTTCGAGCGAATCGACTTCGATCTCGACCATATTCGGTGCAACTAGGTGTTCGACGTTCGCACCACGCCACTGGATCGCCTTTTTCGCGGCCGTACTTGCTGCAAGCGGTCCCGATGAATCGCCTGCCAATGCCAAGTGATTGTCTTTGATCAAGAACCCATCGTGCAGTCCGCTGCGGTGGTTATGCCCTCCACCGCACCCGACTGCGTACTTTTCCAATAGCCGCCAACCGGGAGTCGTTTTGCGAGTGTCGTACAACCGCGATTTTGTCGACGCGATCACTTGCGCGTATCGCCGCGTTTGCGTCGCAACGCCACACATGCGGCTGAGGATGTTCAAAATCGTTCGCTCGCATGTCAATAAATCGCGAGCGTTGCCGGTCAGTCGTGCGATCGGTTGGCCGGCGACCAGTGTCGAGCCGTCTTCTTGTAAACACGTGACTTCGAGGGACGCATCGAATTCGTCCACGATCCAAGCCAGCGTCGCCATTCCCGCACAGACGCCTTCGCCGCGCGGCACAATCTCGCAACCGCCTTGGCGATCCGCATCGATCAAACAGACGGTGGTCCAGTCCATGGCGTCTCGCAGATCTTCGGCGATCGAAAGACGGACCAGCATCCGCAGATCGCTTTCAAGCAAGGCGTCCGCTTCCACGCGGGGATAGTCATTCATTGATTTCGCGTCCAATTGTTCTGTCGCATGTTTGATTCGTGAGTGGGGCTGCCGCAACCGCTGCAATCCGTTAGCCGACTCACGAAACGCTGTGAAGCATTTTTATGCCGTGTTTCGTAGTGTTTTAACGTAGCGGAAGTCGTCAAGACTTTCGTTGAACGAACCCAATTCCCGAAACTCTTGACGAGTTCCGCTACAAAAAATGCGTCATAGCGTTGCGACTTACAGTTCTACTGTGATATGCCCGCTAGCATTGTAACGTTTTTGCGAAAAAGTGGACCAGCCGTCAATTTGGAGCGTTGTTTTCAGGCAATCGGCTGACGGATAATGAGTAGACCGCAACGCGATGAGAATTGATCATCCATGAACCCATCCACCCCAACCCCCAAACGACATTCGCCTCTCTTACAGTCCTCGGTGCAATGGACGTTGGCGATCGGTTTGATGGTTTGTTTTGGGGTGTTAGGCGTTAAGATCGCAAGGCAAAGCGGGACGATTCAACCACAACCGAATCGCCAGGATGGCATTAAATTGCTGTGCTTGGATTTGAACAAAGCAGCAGAACACGAATTGTCACTTCTGCCGACGGTTGGACCTGTGCTCGCCAACCGCATCGTGCGTGACCGTCAGCAGCGGGGACGATTCCATTCGGTCGATGATCTCCAGCGGGTGCCAGGGATAGGTCCCAAAAAGATCGCCGAGATTGCCGACTACTGCTGTGTCGACATCGAGCCCCCAAAAGACGCGATCGCGGCGAACCATCCTTGAACGCTATCCTCAATCGCCGCGAATATTGGCGTTTTGCAGCCCCGCGAAAACTCACCGTCGGTCGACTCTTTTCTCGCACCCCCTCCAACTCCCCAACGCCGTGAACGATTTTTACGCTGCAAATTACAGCATCTGCGTTTCGTAGCTACGCTCGCCAGAGCGTGGATTGGTGGCGTGCAAATGCGAATCACCACCTTCTGGCGAAGGTAGCTACCAGGAAATTGTTCACGGCGTTGTCGAATTACCCAGAAATTTAGAGTTGGGGGGCGTTCAGGGCACCATCGTCGCTTGAGGCGTTCTTCGTTACAGTTAATCGATCAACGCATGTCATCATGACCGCCTCCGGAACCATCCATGACGTCCCCTTCGAAAAAACTTCCGCCCGCCGACTTTCATCTCAATCAGCCCTTTCCGCCTGCCGGTGACCAACCGCAAGCGATTGCCGAGTTGACTCGCGGGTTTCTCGCCGGGCGATCCGCCCAAACCTTGCTTGGGGCGACCGGTACGGGCAAGACGTTCACGATGGCAAACGTGATTGCCAACTTGGGCCGCCCTGCCCTGATCCTCAGCCACAATAAAACACTTGCAGCCCAGTTGTACGGCGAATTTCGTGAATTTTTTCCCGAGAACGCCGTTCACTATTTCGTCAGCTACTACGACTACTATCAACCCGAAGCCTACATCCCGCAGCGTGACGTCTACATCGAAAAGGATTCGTCGATCAACGAAGAGATCGATCGGCTGCGTCTGGCCACGACCAGTTCGCTGGTCAGTCGCCGCGATGTGGTGATCGTTGCGTCTGTCAGCAGTATTTATGGTTTGGGTTCGCCCGAGGACTACAAAGAGCTGATTGTTTCACTCCATAAAGGCGAGAAGACGCGACGCGATCACTTGTTGCTGAAGTTCGTCGACGTGCTTTATGAACGCAATGATGTGGCGTTCGAACGCGGCAAGTTTCGTGTGCGTGGCGACAGCATCGAGTTGTGGCCTAGCTACGAAGAGTTTGCTTATCGGATCGAAATGTGGGGCGACGAGATTGAACAGATCTCGCTGATCAAACCCGTTTCGGGCGAAACGATCAAAACGGTCGATAGTCTCTATATCTATCCAGCAAAACACTTTGTGATGCCGGAGAAACGAATTCAAAGTGCGATTCGCTTGATCCGAGAAGAATTGGCTCAACAGGTCGAGCTGTTTCAAGAGCGAGGTAAGTTGCTCGAGGCTCAGCGGATCTCGGCTCGTACGCGATTTGATCTGGAAATGCTCAGCGAAGTCGGTCACTGTCCGGGGATTGAAAACTACAGCCGTCCGTTGTCCGGAAAACCGCCCGGCTCGACGCCTGATACGTTGTACGAATTTTTTCCTGATGACTTTGTTACGTTTGTTGACGAGTCGCATGTCACGGTCTCGCAAGTCCGAGCGATGTACGCGGGTGACCGCAGCCGAAAAACGACGCTGGTCGAGCACGGTTTCCGCTTGCCGAGCGCCTTGGATAACCGACCGCTCAAATTTGAAGAGTGGGAAGAGCGAACCGGGCAAATTTGTTTCGTCAGCGCGACGCCCGCCGAATACGAATTGAATCGTACCGGCGGCGAAGTCGTCGAACAGATTATCCGTCCCACTGGATTGCTCGATCCCGTGGTCGAAGTGGTTCCGGCGCGAGGTCAAGTGAACCACTTGTTGGAAGAGATTCGCATTCGGGCGGAAAAGAATGAGCGTGTGCTCGTGACCGCGCTGACGAAGCGATTGGCCGAAGACCTTTCGACGTTTTTCCAGGAAAAAAACGTCCGCTGTCGTTGGTTGCACAGTGAGCTCAATGCGTTTGAGCGCGTCGATTTGCTGCAAGAACTGCGCACCGGTCGCTTCGATTGTTTGGTCGGAGTCAACTTGTTGCGTGAAGGACTCGATTTGCCCGAAGTCTCGCTGGTCGCCATCCTGGATGCGGATAAAGAGGGCTTTTTGCGTAGCGAAACCAGTTTGATCCAAACGATTGGCCGAGCCGCTCGGAATGCAAACTCGAAAGTGATTCTTTATGCCGACAAGGTAACCAATTCGATGCAATTGGCGATGGAAGAGACCAGTCGTCGGCGAATGATCCAAGAGGACTACAACACCAAACACGGGATTACTCCGCAGACCATTTTGAAGTCGATTCGCACGGGGATTGATTCCGAGGCGGTCAAACGCAAGAAAGAAACAGCGCTGGCCAAAAGCGAAGCGGAAACGGTTTACATTACGTTGGAGTATGTCGAGGCACTCGAGCGAGAGATGTTGTCGGCGGCCGAGGATCTCGAGTTCGAGCGAGCCGCATCGCTACGCGACCGCGTGCTTCAATTGAGAGAGAACATCGGCAAACCGATTGCCGATGTCGAGTTCACGACCAAGAGCGAAGCGACCGGAATCCAAAAGAAACGCCGCAAAGGCGTCAAGGGAGCCGGCCGCAAAAACGTACCCAGACCCAACCGCGGCTAAGCGAGTCGTAATCAGGCAGTTAAGAGCAATCGGGCTGACCCTGGACCGTTAGAACTTTGGACTTGTTGTGATTTTTAGTTGAGCAATATTTCTGCCACCTCTCCCCCGACTTCGTCGGTGGAGAGGTAACTGCACTACAGGCCGGAAGAAAAACTCGCCCCCAATAACCGACGTCAATACCAAAGTTCTAGCGGTCCAGGCTAACCCTAGACGGCTTAAAACCTTGCTGTTGCTTGGTATACAGTTTGCGCAAGTTTTGTTTCGATTCTTAGTCGCGATAGCGACGGCAGACGGTAGCCCCGGACGCGAGTCCGGGGGCAATGTCGCCCCCACACGCACCAAGTCGCGAAGCGACGACAGGTGCCGATCCCCCGTGGTTTTCGCTGAGTTTGAGCCCAGCGAGTACTTCGGCCAACGATATTTCTCAGTTCAGTGTATAGACTTCCGGCCTAGATCGGTCGCTTTCGCGCGGGCGACTCATTAAAATCAACCGGCCGCTGTTTTGTTAGGACTGTCGGAGTAATTACTGTCGTAGCGGAACTCGCGCGAGAGTTTCGACCAGCCTGGAAAACGAAAGTCTTGACGACTTCCGCTACGGGAAACCCCGTCACTTATTGTTCAGGCGGTGCTTAGCTGAATATTTCCGTGAGACTTCGTGAGGCATGCAGTGAATATTGTATTGAGTCGAGTATTGTTTTTAGCCTGTCTGGTTCCCTGTGCGACAACGTCGCTCGGTGAGGAACCCGATAACTTGCCGACGATTGATATTTCTGACGAGACCGATCGTCAGCTAGTAATCGCCGAGGGAACACCGCAAACGTACCAAGGCCATCCCACGACACTGAAACTGCCCGGCAGTGACACCCTCTTTTGCGTGTGGTGTATCAACCATGGCGGCGCGGCGGGGCCGATGGCACGAAGCGATGATGGGGGACGGAATTGGACGCGTCTGGATGCGTCGTTACCCCCAGGCTTTTCGACGCATCAAAATTGTCCCAGCATTTATCGAATGGTGGACCCCCAAGGAGTCGCTCGGTTGTGGGTATTTTCAGCCGCGCTCGGAAAACGTGGTGGCCCAGGGATGCCGAGCATCATGAGTGAAGACGAAGGCAAAACGTGGAAAGAAATGCCTCCGCTCGGCTTTCCATGCGTCATGACATTTAGCAGCATCATTCGTCTACACGACGGACGCTATCTCGGGCTCTATCACAAAGGCCCCGATGGGCAAGACCGAACGCCGCTAAGCGTGTTGCAGTCGATCACCGCGGATGGGGGCCTGACTTGGTCGGAACCCAAAGTCGTCGCTGCGGTCGAGGGCAAAAACCCGTGCGAACCGTTCGTGCTGCGATCGCCCGATGGAAAGGAACTGTGTTGTTTGATGCGAGAAAATACGCACACCGGGAACAGTTTGATGATGTTTTCTCGTGACGAAGGAGAAACCTGGAGCAAGCCTGTCGATACCGCTTGGGGGCTGACCGGGGATCGCCACATGGGCGTTCAAGCCCCCGATGGACGCTGGGTCATCGCGTTTCGTGATCTAGCGCCGCAAAGCAAAACCAAGGGGCACTTTGTGGCGTGGGTGGGCACCTACGAAGATATTCAACAAGGGCGTCCTGGCCAGTATCGGATCAAGCTATTGCACAGCCATGCAAAAAACGTTTTTGACTGCGGTTATCCGGGGCTCGAGCGTTTGAGCGATGGAACCATCCACGCAACGACCTACATCAAGTATCGTCCAGGGCCCGAGAAACACTCCGTTGTCAGCACACGTTTTAAGCTGTTGGAAATCGACAAACGGGCCAAGGTGCAATAATGCGACTGCTCCGGCTTTTCGTTTTTGTGAGCCGACGGCGCTAGCCGCGGGCGGGTTCCATACAAAAACGGCGGGCCCTCGGCTAGCGCCCAATGCCATCTACTTTAGTAGCGGTACGGCGCAAGCCGTCCGGCTGCAGCGAGTAAAACGTTCAAATTAGGCCGGGCGGCTCGCGCCGCACCGCTACAAAAACCACCCGTTTAGTGCCAAAGTAGATGGCATTGGGCTAGCGCCGTCGGCTCACTAAGACAGATGGAACTTACGTTTCTAGCAATAGCGAGGCCGGCTCGCTAAATGGAATCACACTTTAGTTAGCGTATTGCAAACGGGGATCATCCAATCCGAGACGCTTCATTTTTTTGTAAAGCGTCGTGCGGTTGATGTCCAACGCATCCGCCGTGGCGGCTCGATTCCAGTGATGCGAACGTAGTGACTGCAGGATGATTTCTCGCTCGGGCGCTTCGAGAGCTTCCCGCAATGTTTTGCCGTCGACTTGTCCGATGGCATGGTTGACGCGGTTTGTGGGGCTGGTCGAAAGACTGGCAAACGCCACGTCGGATGTTCGCCCAGTCACTTCGGGTGGCAGATCGTCGATCGTCAACGATGAGCCTCGTCCAAGTAATACCGCTCGTTCGACAATGTTCTCGAGTTGACGTACGTTCCCCGGCCAGCTGTAGTTTTGGAGCGCCGCAATGGCCTCGCGATCAAATCCTTCGATCTCTCGACCGCACGACTCCATTGCTTCGGTGAGGAAATGGTCCACCAATAATGTGACGTCGCCAGGACGTTCTCGTAGCGGTGGCAAGACAATGTTCACGACATTGATTCGGTAGTACAAATCTTGCCGGAACGTACCACTTGTTACCGCACTGGTGAGGTCTTCGTTGGTTGCCAAAATCACGCGGGTATCGACCGAATGCGTTTCGTTGCCCCCGAGAGGCTCGAATTTGAATTCTTGCAAAACGCGTAACAGCTTGACTTGCATGGCTGGCGTTGCCGTCGCAATTTCGTCCAAGAAAAGTGTTCCGCCATCAGCCATGTCGAACTTGCCGGGCTTGTCATGATTGGCGCCTGTGAAAGCCCCCGAAACATGGCCGAACAATTCACTTTCGAGCAGAGTGTCAGGCAACGCCCCACAAGCGACTTCGACAAACGGACCGTTTCGCCGCGAGCTACGAGCGTGGATCGCTCGGGCGATCATACTTTTACCTGTACCGTTTTCGCCCGTGATTAACACCGACGCTCGTGCGTCCGCCACGCTGTCGATCACATCAAATACCTTTAGCATTCGATAGTCGTGACTGAGGATGTTCTCCATCCCACTGCGGCGATCCAATTGTAAACGCAACGTCTCGTTTTCTTGGGAGATCTTTCGCTGCTCGACGGCACGTTCAATGGCTAGCGTCAACTCGTCATCGATCAGCGGTTTGGTCAATAGATCAAATGCGCCCGCGCGGACTGCTTGAACCGCAGTATCCGGAGTTGCATAGCCGGTGATGACCAGCACGGAGGTTCCCGGATATTGTTTTTTTGTGTAACCGATCAAATCGAATCCGTCGTCGGCACCGAGGTGAAGATCGGTGATCACCAAGTCAAATTTCTGTTTCTTCAGCGCCGCTTTCGCCGCTGTCAACGTGCCCGCGGTCTCCACATGGTTGGACATCTCGCGTAACCACTGAGCCATGGAATCGGCGAGGTGTTGGTCGTCGTCGACTAACAGGATCGATGCAGATGCGCTCATGATGATTTGTAGATCGAAGGGGCGTGAGACGGATTGGCTTTGGGAAGGCTGCAATGCCTGCAGAGATATTCCAAGCCGTGACCAACATTCCGGTGATGCGGAACAACACAGGTATCTAGGTCACCATTAAGACCCGGTCAAATGAGTGCGTATACGCTCGTGCGGGACCTGCGGCAATCAGAAACCCCCCTGGTAGCATGGTTTTTCTCTCCGTTCTGACTGCAAGTGCTGTTTTGTCAATGCTTTAGCGGATAAAGTGGGCTAGTGTTGAGTAGACAAACAGTGAACAATCGTCGACACCACAAGTTCTACAGCACGTTCACAATCATCGTTTTTTTGGAAGTACACATGTCCCCCCAACTACTGGTTGTCGACGATCACGAAGCCGCACGATTCGGCTTAAAATGCATGTTTAACGGGACTTCCATGCAAGTCGCGATGTCGACAGGCACCTCCGAAGAAGCATTGATCTTCATGGCACAGCAGCCGTTTTCCGCTGTGATTATGGATATCCGAATGCCTGGAATGAGCGGTCTCGAGTTACTCGAGAAAATTCGGCAATCCGAATTCAATGTGCCGGTTGTAGTGCTAAGCAGCTACGATAATCCAACCTACATTGCTCGCGCCGCCGCCTTGGGGGCCAATGATTACATTCTAAAAAATACTGAGCGACAAGGTTTGATCGACGCGGTATCACGCGCGATCAATGCAGAAGGAGCGGTCCCCGAGGGGCGTTTCCATCAAATTCGTGAGAAGATGCTCAACGAAGTCGACCTCACTCAGTTCGCGTGTGATTGGCCTCTGACGAGCCGCGAATCGCAGGTATTGCTTCATATTGCATTGGGGCTCAGCAACAAAGAGATCGCCAAGTCACTGATGATCAGTGTCGAAACGGTCAAAGAGCACGTTCAAAACATCTTGCGAAAACTTGGCGCCAACGACCGAACCGATGCTGCAGTCAAAGCAGTGCGAGTCGGGTTTATCGACTAAAAATGGGGGGCTTGGCCGATGATCAGGTTCATCAGCGATAGCGTGAATCTTTAATTACGCTCGATGCTCAGCCCCGCCGCTTTCCATTCCGGGACGCTGAAACGCAAACGCTGGGACTTGAATTGATGTTCTCGTAACCAGTGATTTCCCGCAAACGCGGCCGCGCAAAACGGGCCGCGACAATAAACCAGCATCGTTGCCGATTTTGGTAATTTTGGTGCCGCTTCGGCGAGCGAGTCAAATGGGACGCTTCGAGCTTTTGGCAAATGCCCTTGTTCAAATTCCGACGCCGGCCGCAGATCCAACAAGGTGAATCGCCCGCGATCGAGTTTGTCATTCAGCTCGCTTTCTGTCAGTGGGGATAAGCCTTCATCGGCATCGAATTCCGCTCGCATTACTTCGCGAATCTCGGGGACGACGATTTCGCCGAGATCACGAAATCTCAGCCATAGTTCAGCGACTCGCGGGTCTTTAAGCGAACAGTAAACGCTGCGACCTCGCTTTTCGGTCGCGATCAAGTGGCAATTTCTCAGCACCTTCACATTAGCGCTTGCGGCAGCCAGCGACTGATTGGTCAATTGAGCCAATTCGTCAATCGGCTTTTCACCCTGAGCCAACAGGCTGATCATTTTCAGACGATGCGGATTCGAGAGTGCTCCGCCCACGTCGGCAAGTTGCCGGTAAATCGCCGCCTGATTTTGTTTGTCGAGCATGATGCCGTTGGGGGGTGAGCTGGATATTGTGCGGCTGGTATGCCGTCCGCCGACGCATGCCGCAATCTGAGATTCGAAAAACTCGGGATCAGAAAACATTGCGTCTGAAAACATAGGCGTCTGAAAAAAGATGCATTTTGGCAATCCTTCTCTCTATCGCGTGCTGCCCGCAGAATCATCGATCTGCTGCTTTGCAATCATAACCGTGTGGATCGCAGAGTCAATGAACGTTTTGAGTTTGGGGTGGCGGATGAAAATTGGATGCGAACATTAAAACTCAAGAAACCTTTTGAGTGTTGTGCTTGGGTCGATCGTCGGACGCCCGTGCTCAAACCGAACGCATTCCATACATCTAGGAGCCAATGATGACCACGTTCAATCGTCGCGAAGTTTTGCAGCACGCCGGAGCCTTCGGGCTGGGGACTGTCTTGCTGACTAAGGCTGGGGCTGTCGCCCGGGCTGGCGAGAACAGCAATGCAACCCGACCACCGCAGCATATCGTGCTGGAAACGATCAAAGCGGGTGGCTTGTCGCACTACTCGTATTTTCTCGGTGACAAAAACGCCGGGGTGGCCGTCGTCATCGATCCGCGCCGCGATGTTCAGGTGTACTTGGATCTGGCGGAAAAACATGGGCTGACAATTACCCACGCCGTGGAAACACACGTGCACGCTGATTTTGTTTCCGGTTCCCGAGAACTCGCGGATCGTACTGGTACGGCTCGGATCGTGGCGAGTATCGAGGGCGATCCGGGTTATGGATTTAAAGTCGATCGACCCATCCGCGATGGTGACGAAGTGACGGTGGGCAGCATCAAGCTTCGCGGTATCCATACTCCGGGGCACACGCCTGAGCACATGTCGTATTTGGCGTCGTCTAAAGGCAGCGGTCAAGCATGGGCATTGTTCACCGGCGACTTTCTATTCATCGGCAGCGTGGGACGTCCTGATTTGATGGGCGTTAAAAATACCGATTCGCTCGCCAAGTCGCTCTACCAATCCGTGCAGAACGCATTCACTCAATTGCCCGGCGAACTGACAATCTACCCCGCTCACGGTCCTGGTTCTCCCTGCGGTGCCGGAATCAAAGCACCCGAAGGGGATCCAACGCTTGCCAAGGAACGTCAAGGCAATCCGTATTGGCGAATGAAAAACCAAGAAATGTTTATCGAAGCCCTGCTGAGTGCTCAGCCGCCGGTGCCGTATTACTGGCCACGAATGAAGAAAATCAATGCAGCTGGTCCTGAGATCTTGGGTGGCACGCCTCAGGTCCAGCGGCTCAAGCCTGATGCGTTCGACAAGGTGATTCAGTCCAACGGCATGCAACTGCTTGATACCCGTTTGATGCAAGCCTTTGCCGGCGGTCACATCCGGGGTGCCATGAACATTGGTTACAACGAAGTGCTCTCGATGTGGGGAGGATGGATGCTCGATCCAGATCGCCCGATCGCAATCATCAAGCCCGCGGAAGGGAACTTTGATGATCCATTGGATTGGCTTTCGCGTGTCGGGCTGACGAATGTCAAAGTCGCACTCGATGGCGACATGAAAGCGTGGATCAACTCGGGCCGCAAATTCGACTCGTTCCAAACGATGTCGGTCCACGACGTGAATCAGCGGTTCCCGACCGATCAAATGACGCTGCTCGATGTCCGCCAACCGTCGGAATGGGACATGGGGCACATCGCGGGAGCCCAATACATGTTCTTGCCCGAAATCCCCAAGCGAATGGGCGAGTTGGATAAGAACAAACCGGTGGTCGTGTACTGCGGTAACGGTTACCGAGCCAGTGTGGCAGTGAGCGTTCTGCGAGCGAACGGTTTTGATGCACGGACCGTTCCAGGGTCTTGGGACGCGTGGACTGCGGCAGGTTACGAATCGCTGAAACCCAACAAACCAGGCAAGGCCAGCGATACGACACGAACGGCCTAGGACTCGGATTGTCCCCTTCGTTTACGTCTTCGGGACGCCCCTTTCTTCTCCCTTTTTTTACTGGAATTACCAATCATGAAACCTATCGGCATTTTTGTTGCTGTCGTTGTCGGATGTTTGGCCATGACGATGCCTGTCTCGGCCGCGAACAACGTCCCCTCACGTGGCGCTGACATGAAAACCAAAAAATTCTCGATCGCATTTGTCAATGACATTCATGCGCAACTCGAACCGCACCCTGAATTGTTTTGGCAAGGCGATCGGGCAGAGCGTGTTCACAACGCTGGCGGACTAAGTCGCATCGCCACAGCGTTTAAACACCTCGAAGCCCAACGGCCCCACGGAATGCTCAAGATTGATGGTGGGGACACATTCCAAGGCAGTGGGCCTGGCGCGTGGACCCAAGGCGAGGTTATGGTGCGGCCACTGAATGCACTCGGATTTGACCTCGCTATCCCCGGCAATTGGTCGGTTGCGTACGGAGCGAATCAGCTTCAAAAACTCAGCGAAAAAGTCAACTACCCGATGATCGCTGCCAATATCTTTGACGCAAAAACGGGCGACCGGTCCTTTCGGCCTTATCTAGTAAAGGAAATCAATGGAGTGAAGATTGGTTTGCTCGGTTTCACCGATCCCGATGTTCCCTCGCGGCAACCGCCGCACATGAGTGAAGGCCTGAATTTTCAAGCAGCCAAGGTCCTGCAGCCGCTGATCGACGAACTTCGCAATGAAGAAAAAGTCGACGTGGTGGTGCTTGTCACTCACATCGGCTTACACAAAGCCGTTCCGTTGACGCGCCAGCTTCGTGGCGTCGACATTTCACTTTCAGCAGATACTCATGAACGCACTTACGAACCAATCGAAGTGGGCGACGTTTGGGTGGTCGAAGCCGGTGCATTCGGCTCGCTCGTCGGAGTGATGGACATCACGATGTCCGAGGGCAAGATTGTCGATCGACAATGGGAATTGATCGAGCTACGTGAAGACAAGTTTGCCGAAGACGAACAAGTCAAAGAAATCGTTGACGAAGTTCTTGCCCCGCATCGCGAGCGAATGAATCGTGAAATCGGTCACACCGATATCTGGCTCGAACGCTACAACGTGATGAGCACGTCGATGGACCGTTTGATTGCCGACGCGGTTAAAGAATCAGCAGGAACAGATGTCGCACTGAGCAACGGTTTTCGCTTCTCGCCGCCGACCGCTCCAGGCCCCATCACCGAAGCCGATTTGTGGAACTGGTTGCCATTGAATTTAGAAATCAAAGTCGGGGAAGCCTACGGCCAACAGTTGATCGACTATTGGGAAAACGAATTTGAGAACGTTTTTTCCGAGGATCCTTTGCGACTGTACGGCGGTTGGTTGGCGAGACCATCGACCAACATGGACGTGCAGTTCGATTCCACCGCGAAAGCCAACGAGCGATTACGAAGTTTGGAGATCGATGGAGAACCGGTGGACCCTGAAAAGTCCTACAGTCTCGCGGCGGGAGCTCGCAAGGGACAGCCCGAAGACCAGATTCACCGCGTCAAACGTTGTCGCGTGACCAAACAAAGTGAACAAACCACGCATGATGCCGTTCGCCAGTACTTGGCCAATCGCGGCGAAGTCAAAGATACCGGCAAGCCGCCAGTGCGCTGCGTCGTGAGTCCCGAGGTGTTGCGTTCGCAGTACCTGTCATTCATCAAGAACCGCCAGCAAGAACGCGAAGCAGACGCACTTGATGGAAATGCCCAGGATGATGATCCCCAAGCCACAGTCAACTCTTCCTCCCCTTCCAATGAAAAGGAAACCAATGATGAATAAGTTTTTCTCCCCCGTGATTGCGTCCCTTGCGATACTTGCCCTGAGTATAGCTTCGCCCGCACTTGCGGTATCACCGACAGACAATGCTTCGTCTCGCTCGGATTCCGATCCAGCAAATCGGCCCGTGATTGGGCTGCAGTATGAAGGCCCGATCAAGGTCGTCTATCAATGCACCCGAGACGAGTGGAAAGAAGGTGTCAGCAAGCCGCTGCTGTATTTGAAGAAGCTTCGCGGTTACTACGAAAAACAAGGCATCGATCCAGAGCAACTTGATCTGCGGGCGGTTTTTCACGGCGACGCGTCCACTCATATTTTGACGGACGAAGCATGGAACCGAGTGAAAAACACGGATACCGGCAACCCCAACACAAAGCTGCTATCGGAATTGAAGCAGATGGGGGTGCATGTCGAATTTTGTGATTCACGGCGTCAAAAGGAAGGTTGGGCGAAAGCGGATATCCATCCGGATGTGTTGCTCGCCGCCGCCGCGTTCGCGCGAGTTATCGATTTGCAGCACCAAGGTTACGCGTACATTCGATTTTAAACGTTCGTCACGGGCGAAGAAAAAAAGAGAATAGGTCGTTTGATGAAGTCAAGTTGTAGGGCCGGTTCCCACCGGCCAGCTTGTGACTGGCCGGTGGGAACCGGCCCTACATTCCACATTAAATTTCAACAAAATCTGATGAAGTCAAAACTAAAAGAAATACGATCCGGACGCAGTGCAATTGTTGCCGTTGCGATCATGATGTTCATTGTTATGGTCGCAGCGGTGTGGATTCGCAGCAGCGGTGCCATTCCCAATGTCATCCCGGACTCGATGGCTACGTTAGCGATCGAGTCGCCCAAGCCGGAAGCTAGCCAAGCAATCATGCCGGCATCGGAGGAAGCGGATAGCAACGCCGAAGCGGATGTGACGTGGTTGCGTGATTATGACGACGCGATTGCGGAAGCCCGGACGGTGAAACGGCCGGTGTTGATCGACTTTGCCGCGTCGTGGTGTGTTCCCTGCCGAATGATGGATAAACATGTGTGGCCGGAATCCGCGGTTCAGCAAGCGTTGCGGAACGACGTGGTGCCTCTTCGCTTGGACATGGACGCTGCGAACACCAAGGCTCTGGTTGACAAGTTTGATGTTGAGTTTGTGCCGACCATTTTGTTGGTGGATGCGGACGGCAAAGAGCTGCGACGATCCGGTTTCGTCGACGCTGAACAACTGCTCAAACTATTGCCAAAATAGCGATTGCTCGACATTGTCGCACGGCTCTCCGAGCCGTCAGCGCGTGCGGCGTGGTAGACCCGTTTGCCACTTCATCCGCCGTTCCTCATCGAGGATCGTTCGGTGCAAGGCGGTACCAGCTTGGAAAGCTGGCCGACAATGTCGCACGGCTCTCCGAGCCGTTAGCGCGTGCGGCGTGGTAGATTGGGCTGCTAGATCTTTGGGGTTGTAGAGGTTGGTCGGTTGCGCTGGAATTTCTGCGACCTCTCCCCCGACTTCGTCTGGGGCGAGGTAACTATGGTCTTATCCTGAAGATAAACATGGCTGCGCAATCCATCGTCAACCTCAAACTTTTAGCAGCCAAGCGGTAGACACGTTTATCACTTTCTACACCGTTTCGTATAGAGGTTCGTTCGGTGCAAGACGGTACCAGCTTGGAAAGCTGGCCGACAATGTCGCACGGCTCTCCGAGCCGTCAGCGTGTGCGAAGCGGTAGACACGTTTGTCACTTTCTACACCGTTCCTTATAGAGGTTCATTCGGTGCAAGGCGGTACCAGATTGGAAAGTTGGCCGACAATGTCGCACGGCTCTCCGAGCCGTTAGCGTGTGCCAAGCGGTAGACACGTTTGTCACTTTCTACACCGTTCCTTAAAGAGGATCATTCGGTGAAAGCTGGCCGACAATGTCGCGTTACTTGGCAGCCACGATGTAGCAGATCCAACTTGGGTCGCTCGATGCGGTTTCGCTTCGCTCCCAATGCGAATCTTCGTCGTTGTCTTCGATTTCCCAGTAGACATGGTTCTCGCTGAAACCCGCTTCGGCGAGCATCTCGCGGACTTCGGGGATCGTCCAAAAACGCCAGTGGTACTCGAACGCTCGTTTCAGTTTGCTGCCGTCCTTGAACTTGAAACTAATGTAAAAACTCGCGTCCGCGTTGATGGGGTTAAACGAGGCTTGTTCCCACTCGTAGCGAAACCCTTTGCGTCCTTTTTTGATGGTGCGTTTGTCGACGTGTTCTTCGGTGTAACACTCGCCGCCCCCCATCATGTCCATCACCATCACGCCTTCGCTTGTCAAATTAGCGCGAGCGGCTTTGAAATAGTCGATCACCTCGGCTCGCGTCTTAAAAATCCAGAACGAAAAGTTCTGAGCCGAGAGGATGTCGACTTGAGGGCGATTGCGTTTGCGAACATCTTGTTCCAGCAACTTCACGCGGCTCTGTTGGCCCTCGCTCAGCTTTGCGAGGTTATGTTCGCGTCCCCAGTCGAGCGTTTCGCTACACAGATCGACGCCGACGGCGGTTCGCTCGGGATCCGATTGGACCCAGTGGCAACAGATCGCAAAAGTGCCACAAAAATCTTCGCGTAGAGTGAGCGGTTTCTTGTTGTGAAAGTCGCGATAGGCTTGCTCAAAAAACTCGACTTCATGCTCCGGTGTCTGCACCGATTTTTGGTAGCAGTCGAACTTGTCGGCCAATTCCGCCTGCGACGGCTTCGTGGCTTTTGATTTGGGCTTATCCGACTTCTTGTTCTTGGGTTTTCCCATCGGTGATGCACTTAGTTGGAGATGTCGAGCAATTCAGTGCGTCCAGATTAGTTTAGAGCTTCCCGTCGTGAAACGGGAAGCTTCCAAGAATTCACAAACGATTGGGCCTTAGCGGCAGTTGCAACGTAACCTGCTTGGGACGTTTGGAACAACAAATGGCGGGAGGTAGTGGACGAGGCTACGAGTCCCGCAGCTTCATTCAGCCAAAAAGGACTCGTTGCCTCGTCCACTACGGAAGACGCCGCCAGTCATTCCCCATAGTGATCTGAGCCGACGGCGCTAGCCGCGGGCATGTTTCCTGCAATATTGGCGCTCACCGCGGCTATCGGCTTGTTGATTTTGTGAGCCGCTAGCGCGTGAGCGGCCAGGTTCCACGCATTACCCGGTGCCTTACGGCCCACGGCTCACAATAGGATCGACGTATTGTCGGCATCTGCTAAGTAAGCTGCTTAGCTGACTTCCATCGAAGTGCCCATGGTTGTGCCGGGGGCTGGCAACGAACTGGATCCTTCCAAGTAGATGTCGATCGCTCGCGCTGCGCCACGACCTTCGTTGATCGCCCATACGACCAAGCTCTGGCCACGACGGCAATCGCCTGCGGCAAAGACCCCTTCGATGCTGGTGGTAAACTCACCGTGCGTCGCTTGGTAATTGCTGCGTGGATCGCATTCGATGCCGAGCGATTTGGCGATGTATTGCTCAGGCCCCAAGAAGCCCATCGCCAGCAAGATCAACTGGGCTGGCCATTCTTTCTCGCTACCTTCGACTTCGGCCATTTTCCAGCCGCCATCGTCTCCCTTGGTCCACTGAACTTGAACGGTTTTGATGCCACGCAAGTTGCCGGCTTCGTCCTTGAGGAATTC
Organism: Novipirellula methanifontis; assembly: GCF_052161655.1. Lineage (GTDB taxonomy): Bacteria > Planctomycetota > Planctomycetia > Pirellulales > Pirellulaceae > Novipirellula. Next base: position 9,140,572 of record NZ_CP197418.1, on the reverse strand, counting down.
CTTGCTGAGGATTTGGTACTCGCGAGGATCACGTCCGAACTTTGCCGTTGCTTCTTCATGACCATAATCGACGCGGAAGATACGCGGCCATTCGGGCCATGGATTTTCAGGAGCACGATCCTCGGGCGGTTGTGGCAACAATTCAAAGTTGACCAGGCTACGACAACCGTGACGGATGCTCGTGCCGATACAGTCGGTACCGGTGTCACCACCGCCGATCACGATCACGTCTTTGCCTTCGGCGCTGATGAACTCATCACCGAGCGTATCGCCGTGCACGCTTTGTTTCGTGTTGGCAGTCAAGAATTCCATTGCAACGTGAACGCCGTTGGCATCGCGGTTTGCGATCGGCAAATCACGAGGCTTGGTCGCTCCGCAAGCCAACAGCAGTGCGTCAAAGTCGTTGATCAATTCTTTCGCATCGACATCTTGGCCGACGTTCACGCCGGTCACGAACTTGATGCCTTCGGCAGTCATCTTGTCGACCCGTCGCTGGATCACTTCTTTGGAAAGCTTCATGTTGGGGATGCCATATTGCAGCAATCCACCGATGCGGTCGGCTCGTTCGTAGACCGTGACTTCGTGACCGGCTTTGTTCAATTGATCCGCAGCGGTCAAACCCGCAGGACCACTGCCGACGATTGCCACCTTTTTGCCAGTGCGTGAGGTGGGCGGTTCCGGATGGATCCAGCCTTCTTCCCAAGCACGATCGACGATCGCGTTTTCAATGTTCTTGATCGTCACGGGAGGGTTCGTGATCCCCAGCACGCACGAACCTTCGCACGGTGCAGGACACACGCGGCCGGTGAACTCGGGGAAGTTGTTGGTTTTGTGGAGTCGTTCGATCGCTTCTTTCCAGCGGTCGTTGTAAACCAAGTCGTTCCACTCGGGGATCAAGTTGTCGATCGGGCAACCGCTGGTCGATTGACAAAATGGCACGCCACAATCCATACACCGGGCGCCTTGTTCACGCAGGTGCTCGACTCGAGGTTCGGTGTAGATTTCGTCGTAATCGTTGATGCGGACGACGGGCAGTCGCCAGGCGACTTTCTTGCGATCAAACTCTTTGAATCCGGTTGGCTTTCCCATAACTATTCTCAATCGTGTCGGTGTGGTGGTTGTTCGGTAATGGACGCCGCCGATTTGCGGTCGCCCTCTGCAGGGAAGTCGAGCGGCCCGTGTGTATGACACAGACCGGTCGACGATTTTGTTGGGCTTACGACGCCGAAGCGACGGTTTGAGCCTTCATTTCTTGCAAGACGCGTTTGTAGTCTCGCGGCATTACCTTGACGCACTGTGCGACAAACGTGGTCCAGTCCTCCAGTGCTTGCTTGGCCACAGCACTTCCGGTGTAGTCGTAGTGCAATTGGATCAACTCCTTAACCTCGGCCTGTTCCTCGTCGCCTTCGATCGACTCGAGTTCCACAGTGGCGAGGTTGCAATTCAAGTTGAAGTCGCCCTTCTTGTCCCAGACATAAGCGATTCCTCCGGACATCCCGGCTGCGAAATTTCGCCCGGTCGTTCCCAGCACAATCACGCGGCCGCCGGTCATGTATTCACAACCATGGTCGCCGACACCTTCGACGACGGTTTTGGCACCGCTGTTGCGAACCGCAAAACGCTCGGCGGCACGTCCTCGCAAGAACGCTTCACCACCCGTTGCTCCGTATAGGCAGACGTTGCCGACAAGGATGTTGTCCTCGGCGATAAAGCTGCTTTGCTTCGGTGGGTAAACCACGACGCGACCGCCCGAAAGTCCCTTGCCGACGTAATCGTTGGCATCACCATCGAGTTCGATCGTGATTCCGTGTGATAGGAACGCACCCAAACTTTGCCCCGCCGAACCGGTCAGCTTGATATGAATCGTGCCGTCGGGAAGCCCTGCTTGACCGTATCGCTTGGCCACTTCGTTGCTGAGGATCGTGCCCACGGTACGGTTGATGTTGATGATCGGCGATTCGATCGTCACCTTCGTTCCGCTTTCGAGTGCGGGCATCGCAGCTTCCAACAATAGCGTCATGTCCAAGGATTTTTCCAATCCATGATCTTGGGCACGCGTGCAGCGGACGTCGACAGCGGGATGTGGCTTGTTCGCCGGTTGCAAGATCGGGGTCAAATCGAGACCGTCCATCTTCCAGTGGCGAATCGCTTCTTCGGTCTTCAGGCAATCGGTGCGTCCGACCATTTCGTCGATCGTGCGGAAACCGAGTTTTGCCATGATGCGGCGAGCTTCCTCGGCAACCATGAACAAGTAATTCACGACATGCTCTGGCTTGCCCGTAAACTTGGCTCGCAGTTCAGGGTCCTGAGTCGCGATGCCAACCGGGCAAGTGTTCAAGTGACACTTACGCATCATGATGCATCCGAGTGTGATCAGCGGCGCGGTGGCGAAGCCGAATTCTTCCGCACCGAGCAGTGCAGCGATCACAACGTCGCGGCCTGTTTTTAGACCACCGTCGGTTTGTAAAACCACGCGGCTTCGCAAATCGTTGAGCACCAAAACTTGATGAGTTTCCGCGATCCCGAGTTCCCACGGCAAACCAGCATGCTTGATACTGGTCAGCGGCGAGGCTCCGGTCCCGCCGGTATCGCCGGCGATCAAAATGTGATCCGCGTGCGCTTTGGCAACACCCGAGGCAATCACACCGACGCCCACTTCACTAACCAGTTTGACGCTAATGCGAGCGGCACGGTTAGCGTTCTTCAGATCGTGGATCAGCTGAGCCAAATCCTCGATCGAATAAATGTCGTGGTGAGGCGGCGGGCTGATCAAGCCCACGCCCGGCGTGCTGTAACGAATCCGGGCGATGTTCTTGTCGACTTTCTTGCCGGGCAATTCGCCACCTTCGCCAGGCTTTGCACCTTGCGAAATTTTGATCTGCAGCTCGTCGGCGTTGGTCAAGTATTCGATCGTCACGCCGAAACGTCCCGATGCGATTTGCTTGATCGCCGATCGCTTGGAATCGCCGTTTTCCATCGTTTGGAAACGAACGGGGTCTTCGCCCCCTTCGCCGGTGTTGCTCTTTCCGCCCAGCCGATTCATCGCGACTGCCAACGTTTCGTGCGACTCGGCACTGATACTGCCGAAACTCATCGCTCCGGTGCAGAATCGTTTGACGATCTCGCTAGCCGGTTGAACTTCGTCCAACGGAATCGCTTCACCCGCAACTCCCTCTCTGAAACCGAGCAATCCACGCAGGGCACAACGTTTGCGATTGTCATCGTTGATGCCGTGAGCAAATTTCCAATAGGCGTCTTCGTTGTTGTTTCTCGCAGCCAATTGTAGCGTCGCGATCGACTGAGGATCCCAGGCATGTTTTTCGCCTTCGGCGCGCCAGTGGTACTCGCCCAAGTTGGGAAGTTGTGTTTGGCGATCGACACTTCGCTCGGGATAGCCCAGGCGATGTCGTCGCATCGCTTCTTCGGCAAGAATGTCGAACGAAACTCCCTGGATTCGGCTCGCGGTACCAACGAAGCTGGTAGCGATGATCTCGTCCTTCAAGCCAAGTGCCTCGAAGATCTGAGCGCCCTTGTAGCTCTGCAGCGTACTGATGCCCATCTTCGCCATCACCTTTAGCATGCCCTTGGCGACAGCCTTGCGGTACGCAGCGACGATTTTGTCATCATCCAACGTGGAATCCATCAGTCCGTCACGGCGAGCTTGCCACAACGCTTCGAACGCCAAGTAAGGGTTGATCGCGTCGGCACCATAACCGACCAGCAAACAGTGGTGATGCACTTCGCGAGCTTCGCCGGTTTCGATCACTAATCCGATACGTGTTCGTTTGGCTTGCTTGACCAAGTGATGGTGAACCGCACCGACTGCCAACAACGCACTAACAGGGACACGGTCATGGCTGATCTCGCGATCGCTCAACACGACCAATTGAATGCCTTGGTCGGCCGCTTCTTCGGCTTCCTTGGCGATCCGATCAAGTGTGGCCTGCAGTCCCGCCTTGCCTTCGCTGCGGTCAAACGTGATGTCGATCACGCGGCTGTGCCAGCCTTCGTAATTGATGTGCTTGAGCGCCGCGATTTCTTCGTTGGTCAAAATTGGGTGATCCACGAGCAAGCGATGGCAATGCTCGGGGCTGGCGTCCAACAAGTTTTGCTCGGGGCCGATGTAGCATTCCAACGACATGATCACTTCTTCACGGATCGAATCGATCGCAGGGTTAGTCACCTGAGCAAACAATTGCTTGAAGTAGTCGTAGATCATTCGCGGCTTGTCGCTCAAACAAGCCAACGCACTGTCGTTGCCCATCGAACCGACGGGGTCGCGAAGTTGTTCAACCAACGGACGTAACATGAAGTTGATTGTTTCAATCGTGTAGCCGAACGCTTGCATTCGAGGGAGCAGCGTTTTGCTGTCGAAGCCGTGCGGCTCTGATTCGGGATGCAAGTCCGACAAACGAATGCGGTTCTCTTTGAGCCAATCACCATATGGCATTTTCTTGGCGAACGAGCTCTTGAGCTCTTCGTCGGGGATCAAACGGCCTTCGGCAAAGTCGACCAAGAACATCTTGCCCGGTTGCAGGCGGCCTTTCTCTTTGACGATCGCAGGATCCACCGGCAACACACCGACTTCGCTAGCCATGATGACGCGGTCATCATGCGTGATGTAATAACGGCTTGGTCGCAGCCCGTTGCGGTCCAGCGTGGCGCCGATGTAATGGCCATCGGTAAACGCGATCGATGCAGGACCATCCCAAGGTTCCATCAAACACGAGAAGTACTCGTAGAAGGCACGCTTGTCTTCGGGCATCGTTTCATGTTTTTGCCACGCTTCGGGGACCATCATCATGATCGCCTCTTGCAGCGTGCGGCCGTTCATCAGCAAGAATTCGAGCACATTGTCGAATGTTCCCGAGTCGCTGCAGTGCGGTTCGACCACCGGGAACAACTTGCTCAGATCGTCACCGAACAATTCGCTCTTGGCCGATCCTTGACGAGCACGCATCCAGTTCGAGTTGCCGCGAAGCGTATTGATTTCGCCGTTGTGGCTCATGAAACGCAGCGGTTGAGCACGGTCCCAGCTGGGGAACGTGTTGGTCGAAAACCGGCTGTGGACCATTGCCAAGTGGGTTTCGAAATCTTCGTCTTGCAAGTCGGGGTAGTACGGCAGCACCTGCGCCGGAGTGAGCATTCCCTTGTAGATGATCACTTTCGTGCTCAGCGAACAGATGTAGAACATCATCGCTTGCTTGAGCGACTTGTCAGCGCGAAGCTTACTGGCTTGCTTGTGAATCATGTACAGTTTGCGATCAAACGCATCATCGCTAATCCCATCGCTAGCGGCGACGAACAACTGCTCGACAACTGGTTCGCTGCGACGCGCGGTGGGGCCGACATCTGCCACGTCAGTCATCTGCGGCACAACACGCCAACCGATCAGTTTTTGACCCACTTCGGTGATCAATTTTTCAACGGTTTCTTTGCATTGCTTTCGCTCGGCTTCGTCCTTGGGCAAGAACACCAAGCCGGCTGCGAATTGGCCCGCCGCAGGCAGATCGACACCGAGGTCACGCTTGGCCACTTTCTTCAGAAAGGCGTGCGGCAATCCACACATGATGCCCGAGCCGTCACCGGTGTTCGGTTCACATCCACATGCACCGCGATGGTCCATCGCTTGCAATATTTGGTCCGCATCCAAGACGATTTGGTGGCTCGGTTTGCCCTTGATGTGCGCGATGAAGCCCACGCCACACGAATCCTTTTCGTGGCTAGGGTCGTACAAGCCTTGCGCCGGTGGCAAATGGAATTCGGCAACCGATTTAGGAGCCGTTTGCGGTTCTTGGTTCAGTTGATTCGGTGCTGGGTTATTGTTTTCGGGTTGAGGAGTCATTTTCAGTCTTTCCATTTCGCTAGTAAAAATTTGGATGAGGCGTCCGAGTTACACCGTGATTCCCCGGTGCCGCGGGCAAAACCAATCGACTAATTCGATGCGTTTTGCAACTCGGGCGTATCAAGCGACAACCGATGTGCCAGTCCTGGCGTCGGTTGCTGAGTTTTCCACGGCATGCTTCCCGCTGCCGGATTTGCGTTTTCCCGTCTCAACCCTGCGACCAAGCAACAGCGAAGTGTATTCACTTGCCGCTTTGCTCAGTTGTCCTCGTCGACGAAAAATAATTCCAAGCGGGCGTGTCATCCGGAGCCCGCGACAAGCTACTACTTTTAGGGATCCGTTGGCCGTTTCACGTCGTACCGCAGCTTCGGGGACAATCCCCACACCACGGCTTGCCTGAATCGCACGGATCAATGAATCGGCGTTGTCGAATTCCATTCGAGTGTCGACCGATACGCCTGCCTTTAAAAGGTATTGATCAATCTCTTTTCGCAGTGTCAAACCGCGATCAAAGCCGATCAGAGCGATGCCTTTGAGGGCATTGAGAGAGAGGTTGGTTTGCGAGGCGAACGGATGCTCCGACGAGCACACCAATCGCATCGGCTCCTGCTGCCACATCACGCTTTGCAATGTCTTGTTGTTGCGTGGAAAGCTGACCAAGCCAAAGTCGACCTCGCCGTCGGTCGTCATCTCGACGACCTTTTCGACCGAGCCAAACTCGAGCTTGACGTCCACCTCGGGGTGCAAGGCCGCGAACTCTAAGCTGGCCTCGGGCAGATAACTGAGTCCCACCGAATAGATCGTACCGATCTTTAATTGGCCACTCAGCTTGCCGCCGATGGAAACGACTTCCGTTTCCAACCGCTGCAGTTGACGCAGGATATCGCGAAGTCCGCGGACGTAGGTTTGACCAGCCGCGGTCAACACAAGCGGTCGCTTCGAGCGATCAATCAACTGCACATGTAACGAATCTTCAAGCTGTTGCATCGCCTGGCTGACGGCACTCTGAGTCAAATCGTGCTCGGCCGCAGCTTTGGAAAAGCTGCGTTCGTCGGCAACGCTACAGAACAACTCGAGATTTCGGACGTGCAATATTCGATTCGTGCTAAATAAGTATTCCTAATAGTGTGGCTTCCCTGTGGCAGCCGATTTAATGCAAGGTAGATCGCTGACTGGCATTCGTCAAGACTGTCCCCTTCTTCCATCGCTGCGTGGTAGCCCCGCAAACCTTTATTGCCCCGGCGATTGTCGCCAGCGAGCGTAGCGGACGGGGATGAGATAGGTGTAGACAATGGTGAGTATCCCGCCGCTAAGAAGCGACCAGGGCATCCATTCTTTCGGCCGGAACACTTTGGATGAGTTTGCAGGGGCCCCCGTGGGGTCGACAAAGCTGACTGTTTTCGCCGATTCGCCCTGATAGATCGTAGCCGAATCGATAAACAGAAATTCAAGGCCGACGATGACCGCCATGATCCCAAGTGCGATGAATACTGAACGCCACATAACCACTCTGTCCATTTGAGAGGAATCGAAGTACATCGAACCTTTTCGGCATCCGCGAGCGGCGGGCATCAATGATATCAAAGCCGACTCTACAACACTCCCATCCGGAAAGCTTTCCCAGAGAGCAGGCTTAAAAGAAAAAGCAGACGTGGGGGACGCACGATATACTCGCATCCACTGTCCCATATCCCTTTTCTAAGAGAGTATTTCTATGGATCGTCGCGACTTTGGAAAGCAGACGCTGCAATCACTGCTGACGTTTTCGTTGCTAGAGACGATTCTCTCTCGCGACGCTTTTGCCGCGGATGTGATCGCCAATCAGGTCAAACCGATTGCAGCGAAGTGGCTCGCAGAGGTGAACCAAATCAGTACCGAGCTGAAAGGTCAAAAACTCAAGCAGCTTGATTGGCAGCAGCAGGTGGAGCAGTTGTTTAGTCAAATCGATGTGAGCGAGTTCTTGAGTTATGTCGATTTCCCAAAGCTCACCGCCAACTTGGCCTTTCGTGAGCGTGGCGAACGCTCATTTCGTGCCAAGTTTCCTGACGTCGAAGGTTTGCCAACGAAGTTTGTGTTCGGACATCAAATGTTTGCACTTCGTCAAGATCGCTCCGTGGTTCCGCATGGACACAATAATATGGCAACGGCGTTTCTGGTTTTGCAGGGCGAGTTCGCCGGCAAGCACTACGATCGAGTGGAAGATCACGACGATCACATGATTATCCGGCCCACGATCGATCGTAAATTTCAAGTCGGGCAATGCTCTACCGTGTCAGATCACAAAGATAACGTGCATTGGTTCAAGGCAACCAGCGAGACGGCTTATATCTTTAACATTCATGTTTTGAATGTGGACCCTGAGATTAAGAGGGCTGGCCGAGTCTATATTGATCCTTTCGGTGAGAAGCTTGCCGGTGGCAAGATTAAAGCGGAAAAATTGAAGTCAAGCGAGGCCTTCAAGCGATTCGGCTAAGAAAGTGTCGGAGGCTTTAGTTGGCTTGAGATTTCCAGTGGGCGGCTTGTAGAAAGAAGATGCCGTTGCTGGAGACGCGATCGTAATCGAGTCTCTTGATGGCTCGCTGGAGCGTTTGTTGTTGTGATTCGGGAAGAGGGGTGTTCGCCACGAGTTGTGCTAACGCGGCTTCGCCACTCTCGCGAATGCAGTACCAGATAGTGCGATAGCTGCCCTCCGAGGAGATGCCTTCTCCCGTTCGCCAGTCCGTGCACAGTCGCGTCAGGTCGAGCTGCTTGGCTCGTTGCTCTGCTGCGATTGCTCGGTCGGCACACCGCTGAGCCACCGTGGTCATGACCTCTTGCATCTGCTGTTTCAGTTGTGGATCGGGTTCCATTTGCCAAAGCAGGTCCAGTGAGATCTGCATCTGCAAAAACGCGTACGTGGGTTGGCCGCTCTCGACATCAAACGATTGTTTTACCGCATCGGCAATATAGTGTCGCCACAAATCGCGATACGATTCCTTGCCTGTAATGTCCCACGCCGCCGCGTAGATCATCGGCAATCGGGCGGCTTCATGCCCCTTTACGTTCCACATTCGGCTGATTCCTCGCGTGTCGCGACTTCCATCGGCGCGCAGCGAATCGTAATCGTTCTCGGCGGTCACATTGCGAATCATGCGATCGGCGATCGCGGCAACGATCTGGCGGATCTCTTGCCGAGTTTCTTCGCTGCACAGCGGACTCTTCGCATAATGCCACAATCCATGCACCGCATGGGTGTATTGGTCGCGGGACGAGTTCATGTAAATACTCGTCAGGTCCTCGTGACACACGCCGCGGGCTAGAAAGCCATTGGCTCCGTGGGCGGTCGCGCACAACCGGATGCCCTGGAAAACGTCGTAAGCCCGCTGCCGAAGTGATTCCTCCTTCGTCACCTCGTAGCGATCAATGATCATCGACAACATCACTCCGGCTGAGATCATGCAATCTTCCATCCCGGTGCCGTAGCCGCATTCGTTTGGGAATTGCCGCTGGATCTCTGCGGCGGTGGGCAAGTGCGAAAGGCCACTGCCATCTTCGTACCGAGTCAAATAGTCGTAGAACAAATGAGTGTCGTCGCGATAGAACCGCGACCATGTCACCTCCCAGGCTTGGTCAATGGGATTGGGCGGTTCCGCGTCAGCGGCACCCGCGAAAGAGAGCACCAGGATAATCAGTGCCAAAACGTTAGCGATGCGGAAGGATGTCATGAGCTGGGGAGAGTTGAGGATCAGAGGGTGGGAAAAAATGGTTCGGACACGAATTTTTAGAATCGACCGCTGGCCCGGGTGAGGTTCTATGGATGGGTTCCCTTTTCCGATTGTTCGATGTGCTTTTGGTCTTGTTCACTCAGCTTATTAATTGGAATCATGACTTCGGATCCGTCGGTTTTCCGCAAGACAACATTGTCACTTTCCTTTCGCAGCAATGCGGCGTTGATCGAAAACTTGCCGGTCTTGTCTGTCCATCGTCGAAGTTCGCCGCTGGAGATCGGCCGAGCCGGATGCGGCTCGCCGGCAATTGACTTGCTAACATCAAATGCCAGCGTGTGGTAGAGCTCTGCTCCGCTATCGTCTGACACAACCAGCACTGCTTTGACTTGTGCATCGGTCACTTTCGTCGGTCGGTACTCTACTCGTCCATTCTTGGTAACAGCCATCCCTTCGGGGCCAGAGACCAAGCGATATTTCAAGCCTCCGACTTTGGATTTTGCAACGATTTGATAGTCCAGAGATTCACCTAACCGCACGTGTGTTGGCGGCATCGATGTGGTGAAAAGATAATCGAGGTCGCAGCGTTTCAGTCTCTCGTCAAGAGCCAGCTTGCGCAGGATCAACTCGTCTCCTTCATACGGAAAGATGATCAAGGAATCGTGTTCTGGAACCAGAGTCAGGCGTTGATCCAAATTGATCGTGTCGCGGTAGGGATATCGTCCTTGTGAGTCTCCCGAAAGTAAAACCTGTCTTAGTTCTGCGATCGGTTCGCGTTGTCCCAAAACGCGGAGCCACAAAGAGCGATTGGGACCTTCCTTCGTTTTTGTACGCGATGTGTAAGGCTTCAGTTTCTGGAGACCCAGATACAATTCTCCGCTGATCGCCGGAATAGGGTGCGCTTCGATTGTATCGCTGTTAATTTCCCTTCGAAGCGTTGGCGAATAGACTCCATCGCGAGCAAAGACTTTGTCGCTTGAGCCAACCGCCGCAAATCCCACAATATCGGAATTGGAATTCACTTGCAGCCTGTTTTCCACAAAACGCAAAACCTGGATTCCTCGCGGCGAAGCGCTGTCGTGCCAAGTCGTGAACACATCGCCTTGCGAGGAAGCTCGCAACGGAGATCCCTTCTCGTATTTGAAAGATTTCGACGAGCTTGTGTATTCAAATTGCACACTGCGAAGCGTCTCTAGATCCAAGAATTCATGCGTCTGTGCTTTCGCAGAAGGATAGGTTCCACCAGCAAGCAGGATGGGCCCGTGCGAGGCCGGCCCCATCGCGATCGAAGTCGGATCGATTGCGGCGAACGTCACTGTTAATTCGGGGTTCATTGTTACCAGGTCATATCGACGAATGACCTGTTTTGACGGCGATGCAACCACGAACTTGGTTGCGCCTCCCGCAAACAGTCCGTCGTTGGGGAAATCAATCACGCCAGTGGCTTTGCCCTGAACAATGTCGATGACCGCCAATTTCCGAATCGCTGGCATCTGTAGAAGCACAAAGCGTCCGCCACCCGCCATCGAGATCCGCGTCGCGCGAGAGGGTAGCTTGATTCGATTGTCGTTTGCGGCCGATTCGATCTCGGTTCGGAACGTGTGATCCTCTTGGGCCGCCTTGATCATCGCATCGGATTGCACAGCAAGGTTTGTTCCGTCAAGAATAGTTAGTAGGAACGTCTGGAAAACAGTGTCATCGTTTTCGTCTTTCGCCATCACAATGACCTGCGTGGGCTCGGAGGGACCTTCGCTAGGAGCGGTCCATTGAATCAAACCTGTTTTTGAGACTGTCATCCCATCTGGTTGAGACGTAAGTTCAAAACCGTCTAATTTGTATCGGCTCGCGACCTGAGCCTGATAGCGAAACGGCTGGCCAGCAGCCACGCGGGTCGGTGGCGTTGAGAGGAACAATAGATGGTCTTTTCCGCTGTCTTTAAGTGCCTCGAAAGGATCGACATCCTGGACGATGATTTTGTCATTGGATTCCGGTATCAAAGCCAATGACCTCGCGGGCGGAAAGAAATGGGCGCGGTGCTCAAGTTGAGGTCCGCGTGTTGCACCCGAGAGCGTTGATCTTCCTAGTTTCAGTGCATTGCTAGTAAACAAGGGACTTCCCAGATCGGGGTGCCGCAATTGAGCAAAGAACTCTGAGGGAGTGGACGCGCGATTCGTGGGGGCCTCTCCATACGTGATGTACAAATTCCCCTGCGAAGGCGGAAACGACATCAGCGTGTATTTGCTTCGCTGTGGAGACGGCAGTCGTGAAAGGTCGCGTTTCATCAGTCCCGCGTCACTATAAAGCAGTCGCCCGATCGGCCCTGGAATCAGATACGTAAGCCGAGAAACCGTCCGGACATCGCAGGTTTTTGTTGCCAAATCAAAGACGTACTTGTCGTTGCCATCACTGCATGTGAATAAACTCCCGTCACCCGATGCACGCAGCGAAGGGAGTGCATTGGATTTGATGAGCGGTGTGTCATTGATCTGAACCGCAAGTGGTTTGAGTGTGTTTAGGTCAAGAAACGAAAACTGAAGGTAAGGCGACTTGTCTTTTCGAGCGATCAAGACGGGGCCCACCGAAGCTGTTCCGATAGCGAGATCAACCCATTGCCAAGCTGGATCGAGGGGCACGGTTGCGATGCGTTTCCAATCCGATATTTGGTATTTCGTCGCCACGTTCGCGTCCGAATCTACGACCACGATCACGTTCTGTCCGCCAGCAATCTTCGCCGACTTACCGACAGTGAGAGCGGTACTGATTTTTCGTTCCTGAAGATCAAAGACAATGAGCTTGTTGATTTCTTTGGAGTGAACTAACAAGTATCGACCACCTCCAGCCGTCCGAATTTGATCCGCCTTGCCGGGAAGCGGGTACTCTTGAACGGTCGGATCTCGTCTTCCTTCCTCTGCTTCCTTCGCTAGATCGCGGTTGGATACTGGCCCGGTTTTGAAATCTCGCAGAATGAATTGGGCGCGGCTTGTCGACCGCAAGTCAATTTGCAACGGGCCATCCAAGATGCCTTCACGGATTTCGTTCCCCGAAATAACGGTCACTTTTCCGCTGCGTCTCCGCACGGTCACGATCAATTTGCTATGCGACTTCGCAACGGGTTCGACCCCGATCGACACATGGGGAGTTTCGCTGGACTGACGACGAACACGCACTTGTACTCGTCCAGAAGTACTGGGCTGCGAGGGAAAGAACTCACGGTTGGGGAGCTCCATTTCCCAAGTAGCCTCGAAGTCGGGTTGATTGGCTAGTTCCCGAGAAAGCGGCTTAGCCATGCCATTGTCTGGAATCGAAACGGTCATCTCGTTGGGCTTGGTCTCCAAACGGATCCTATCTCGGTATTGCGGATGCCAATCCGGTGCGTTTGTATCAACCCACCAGCCATTGCCACCCAGTTCGGCGACTTTCGTTTTCGGCACGTCCGATACCTGATCGGCATACACGTTCATTTCCTCCAGGATGACCTTCGCTTGCGACCGCTTGGCCTCGATTTGAAACAGCGCCGACCCGGAGCCATCCGTTGAATAATACGCATCGTCATTGAAAGTGCCGCGAATCTCATTTCCACTTCGACTGATGGTCAGCCAATCCCACTTGCCCGTCGTCGATTGCATCAACCGCCCGGAAAGCGGACGTCCGTCTGGGCGAACGATCCCCAATGAATAGGTGTCCAGTCGCCCTCCGCCGTTGACTGGATTGGATCGAGCAATCCGTGCCTGAATGAAAAAGTCGCCTTCGATTGTTTTCATGTATCGGGCCAAGGCGGATCCGCTCTCCATTGCGTTGGTGAGCTGCATTTTTTTGCCAAAGAAATCCAAGCGAACAAGCTCGATCTTTGTATGTGTGCTTGGGCTGGTGGCTTTCGTCCAAGCCGATGGGGCAATCTCGGCAGGCTGCAAATCAGGGATTTCATATCCGCCAGGTTCTGTGTCGCCGGTGATCTTGATGTTGCGAATTCGTAGACGGGTATCCTGCGAAAGCGAAAATGCAAGGTAACCTGGATACTGTTGCGGACGACCCGTTTGTGTCAGGGTGGATTCGCTGCCGCGATACTGAATCGAGATGGAACCCTCTTTTCGCTCGACGATCATCGTTGTCCCCGCTTTCTGTTCAGCCCGAGACGAGTAGTGAGACGACCGGGACACGTAGTGCGTGGGTCGAATTCCTTTCTCTCGATCACCGGGGACAATGAACACAGGCCGCGCTGAGCCCAAGCGAATGAAGGACGAAACATGACGTCCCGGGGATGCCCCTTGGCCTGGGTTTTGAGCAGGCATAGCGCCAGGCGGGAATCCCCCAGGCGGAAAACCTGGCTGTGGAAAACCCGGTGGTAATCCCTGTTGCGGGAATCCGGGTGGTAGAAAACCCGGTGGTGGGAATCCGGGTGGCGGTCCGTCGTTCTGATCTTGTTGGCCGTCATCCGAGTTGGGCGTCTTGGCTTGATCTTTTTGCTGCTCCGTTGTTTTTCCATTCGAACTGGCGTTTGGCAGGATGTAGTCCCCGGTAAGCGTTGGCGAATAATCTAAATCGATCTCTGCCCTGAAGTTCCCAAGCAACCGCTTGCGGTATACCAAGAAAGTATTCTTCAGCGGTGATTCCATTGACACTTCGACTCCCTCGCTGGTTTTCGTTTTCACAAGTCGAGGGTCCGTGACGCCAAACCGTTCGGGCAGGATCGCTTTGCTAGGAACAAACGCAAAGTCGTCAACCGTAACGTTTACCGGGGCGCGTGGTGGATCTGGAGACTTCGGCACCACCGGAGCTGAATCAACCGAATCTTGAGCAGAAGACGGCGCGTCGACCTGCGGCGCAGCATGTTGCTCTGGAGCAGAAGTTGCCGTCGGTTTCGTTTCTTTTCCGCATCCCGTCAGTAAAAGAATCACGAAGCCAAGTGTGACGACGCTTGCGCTGCACCGATTAATCTGTGCGTGTATCGGCATCATCGGTGCTCTTTTCCTCATTGTCCTTCGAGTCTGTTGGAGTGCCCTTTTCATCATTGACTTTGGTCGTTTGAGTTACTTTCTTGATGTATTCTCGATCTTCCAGACTCAACAGCGAAAGCGGCGCCAGCATTTGTTGCCCGTCGGGCGATTGTAAGTAGACAATTTTCGCAAACACACGCAGAAACTTAGCACGAACTTGCGCTCCTTCACTATCCGTCCAGTCGCGATACAAGAGGCCTTCGTATTGAGTTGCTTTTGCAGCAAGGGCGATGCTTGGCTTGGGCGGCTCTCGCAGCTGAATCGCGATCGTGTGTCGTACAATTTGCTGCGAGTTATCGGTAATCCAGAGTTTAACGTACTCGAGATCGCTGGTGATTTGCTTCGGCGTTTGCCACCTGATTCTTCCGCTCTGATCGATCTCCATGTCGCTCGGGCCTGCTTCGATTTGGTATCGAACGCCACCACGCTTTGATCGTACTTGTAGTTGGGTTTCAAACAGCGTGCCGGCGATCGCGGGTTGCTCTGAAAAAGCTCCTACGTATAGATAGTCCAACTCAGCATCCTCGAGTTGCTTTTCAATATCGAAATCGTGGATGAGAATTTGATTCAGTGATCCAAGTATATGAACGAGCTTGTTTTCTGACGGAACTAGCCAAAGCCTTTTGCGTACTGGCAAAACGTGTGCCGATCGCCGCCGAATGGGAGCTTGCATTCGAATCTTGTCCATGACTAACAACGGGCGAACCTGGCCTTCTGCATGAAGACTGATCGATCGAACCGAATCAGATGCCGGCAATGCAATCAAAAAGCCTGGATTCACAGCGGGGATATAATGAACCGGAAGTTCGTTTTCCTGAAGCCGTTGCAATTGGGTGTCGAACCAACCGTCAGATGCATAAGCAATGGATCCATCCGCGTTGGGGTACAATCCTAAATCCGGTGCATTTCGTCGTTGCTTGCCAATCGCCTTTTTGCCGTTCCACCGAAGCAAGTAGTCGTTGCAAGAAAAGAGCCGGCCGTTGCCCGCAGCATAACACTTCGCATGCTCGGGTTGACTGATGGAAAAGGGGGGCGTTTTATCATGAATCAAAGCCGTCGCTGGATCGATCAAGTAGACAGATACCAAACCGTTGTAAGTGTGATCATTGACCGCCGACACGACTGCAAGAGGGCCATCCGAGTTGGCTCCGATTGCGATCGCATGTATCGCACTGGGCACCGGAATAGTAATCGTCAACGTCTTGGTCAGGTTCGGCAACGAATATTCTTGCAGAATGCGTTGTTCCTTTGCCAAGACGTAAAGATGATGCGCGCCTGCAGCTATCAGAATATGTTCCGAATTGGCAGGCAGAATCTTGACTAGCTTACGAGTACGCAGATCGATGACGGAGATGTTTTGCATCTCTTTTGAATATGCAATCAGATATTGCCCGCCGCCACCGATGACGACGTCATGGATGACACCCTGCAGTTCGATCGATACGGGCCCATCTTCTTCCCGGGAAATTTCAACAAAAGGATTTTCGTTGGGAATTTGTGAACAGGCCGAATTAACAAAGTAGACGACAGAAAAAAGCCACAAAAGACAAAATCGTGTTTGCTTGAACAAATGCATTTCGGCTTTCAAGATCAGCAATTCAAACAAGGAGACTCGCACAGAAACGCAATTGTAATTCCTTTTTCGTTGAGCTGCTTGGATCTGTTTGCTCGGTCATTCGGATATCCGTTTTTTTGCAGTTGACAGAAACGCTGTCATGGACGAACCGACTTGTCGTCTTCGCCAAGATCAGCGTATCCCGGCATCACTTTGGTGCATCAGGACTCTGGCTTGCACGTTCAGCTGAACGCGTTGCTCGCAAAAATCACGTGGTCTACCGAGGATCACGCCGTTCCTGTTGGATCACTTTTAGCGGAGCAAGATGTAGAGGGCGTTGGGGGGCAGTTTTAGGCTTAGGCCGTCGGCGTTCTTCTGAATTAGCAGATTGGCGGTGGCGATTCCGTTGGCGTCTAGCGACGTCGCTTGGCTGAGCACGGAATTGGATACGACGACTTCGGCGGAGGTGTTTTCGATGTTCCAGGGACTACTGCCAAGATCGACAATTCGCTGAGACTTGCCCCCTTGGGCTGGCTCTGTCTTCCAGCCATGTGGCCGAGCGACAGTGCCTATTTGCAGCAACACCTGTTTGGATTCGGAGAGGTTCACGCCGTCCATCGAGACGGCGAATACGGTGGCGTAGTCGTTGTCGCAACGCAGCGTAAGCGTATCGAGTTTGATCGTTCCTGCGGCAGCCAGATTGCCGGTTGCTCCTTGTGCCTTGGCCGCGTTGAGCGTGCAGTAGCCGTCGCCGTAGTTCCAAGCTAATTCGCCCGTGATACTGCGGACGGTTTGTTTGTTAGTATCGATCAGCGACGAAATATCGGCAAGTTGCGTTTCGCCGTTGTCAAAAGCGACTTCCACCGGACCGGCAAGGTAGGCCAGCGAGGTGATCGTCCCTTGCCGGGCGTCTTCGGCGTTTGTCGATCTCAACTGCGTATCCCGATTCGGATCAAAGCCCGCTTCTTCGGGAAGCAGTGGTGGTTTGCGATTGAAAACATCACTCAAGTTGCGACTTTCGACCAAGGCCGGTTTGCCCTCTTGGATGTAGCCTTGGCGAAACATCATCGCTGCGGCGGGAAACATTCCGATTTGGGCCGGCGTGGAAAGTTGCCACTTCTCCATCGGCGGACCGAAGCCGATTTGGTCGGTGGCGAACCAGTAGAAAATATCGACTCCGGACATTGCACCATAAGCCGCCACCAAAAAGGGACCTTCGGTTTGATATCGCAGCGGCGGCACCCAGGCACTTTCCGAAACGATCATTGGATGACCACTGACTTGACGCAGCGCCAGCGGAAATGCCCAAGGTTGCAAGAGTGCCGAAGTTCCATCGAACAAGTCGCCTCGGCTGATCAAATATCCCGCGCGGTGATTGTCAGTTGGATTCGTGTGGCTGCCGCCAGTGTAGTAACGGTTCACCCCGATGACATCATTTGCAGAATATGCATAGCGTTCCGCGTCGAGCAGTTTGGCTTGATCAGCGGTCCGCCAATTTCCGGCGTTGATGAGCCCGTCGTAGCCAATCTCTTCTTTCAAGAATTTCGCGATCGAGAGATTGAAATCCCGCATTCGCTCGGTGTAGAAGGCTAATTGATCGGCCAAGCGTTTGGCCATCGCGCCGTTGTGGTCTTGCGTGAGTTGCCAAATTTGGTGAGGCATCACGATGCCATTGGCAAAGTCGTCGCCGTTACACCGAGCACTGCCTCCCCAGACGCGAACCGCGTTATCGAGCGAGCCGTGTTTGCTTTTTAGCCACCCAGCGAATTGTCGCCCCAATTCAACTCGCTGTTCGCCTTGGATTGCGTTTTCGGTCCAAAACAACAGGCTGTCTTCGTTCTGGATTTGAAAGATCGCCAGGGCCGGATCTTGGGCCAGCGGGATGCCGGTATGAGGATTGGGCGGTGTCAGCAATTGTTTGAGCCACTGCTTGAAGGCTGCTTGCAGCTTGGCATCAAAGAACAGTAGCCCCGTCAGATTTTCGCCCCCGGCATCTTTCAGGCCCCAGGCAGGATCCGGTTTCACGCTGACGGCCCAGTAAGGCGAAAGCGTGACGTAGATGCCTTGTTCTTTCATCGCGGCCACCAATCGCCACGCTGCCTCGATATCCTTGGTATTGGCATCGTCAAGTTTGGCACCCCGCTGGGGCGCAAGATGGCCATGATGGCGAACCATGTTGACGCCGCGTTTGGCGAGCCAGCGGGCATGTTCGCGGATCGCTGCGATGTCGTCACGGTTCTGGACGCTGGTGTTGACGGCCCAGAACCGGAGTGGTTCCCCGCCGCCATCAACAAACGATTCGCCGTCGGAGGATCTCGCAACTCTGCCTTTCGCACCCGCTGGTTTTTCGTTCATGCCGCTCAGGTCAAGTAGCGAGTCGGGCGAAAATGAATCACGTGCAGGCTCAAACGCCCAAGTGCCTGGATCTGCCAAACCGGTTTTCTCGCCCGGTCGCAGTTTGCCTTGAGGCAGAAACGGTTCGCGGCTGAGAACAAAACAGTCCAGCCCGCCATGCCGATTGTTGTCGCTTTCGAAACGGACCTCGAGCGTGTTTTTGCCTTTGGATAGCGAGACCGAATCGGCCTTGATCCAAGCGACATAACGGAGATCAGGTTTTCCATCGGCGGCAATGTTGACGCTCTGTTCGTGCTTTTGCAGTGCCACCTTCGTCCAAGTTCCGCCGTTGACACGCACCGAGATTGCCGAGGCGATTGGATTGGCACGCAGCCACAGTTCGTAGGGGCCCGCGGCAGACGCGTCAAACTCAAACCGAGCGACGGGCATGTCGCCATTGCCGAAATGAGAAAGCCAATCGTTACCTGACAATTCAGCCGTCTTGACCGAGTTGTACCAATTGTGGCCCCGCATCGTGCTGGCGACCGCGTCCTCGCCTTCGACCCAGATCATTTGGCTCTGCAGCGGCGTTGTCACCGCGAGTGCCATCACAACCAGCAACGCATAGGAACTCGGACGCAAGCAAGTGTGCATTGTTTCCACCGTTATCTAGGAAGAGGGCGTTCGATTGATTCCGAATGAACGCTACAGCAAATGTTTCGCTTTGATGTCGAGGTATTGATTCACCAGCGGAGCTGTCAATTCGTCGGGGAATGCGTCGACGCACAACACGCCGCGGTGTTCTAGGTCTTTGAGGACTTGGTGTCGCCACAGCAAGATGTCGGCGGCAGCGGCGGCACGATACATCTGCAGGTGATCGTCATTGGACGGAGCATCGGCGGCGTCGAACATCTCGCGGTCGCGAAGCAGGACGCCAAGCGGCAGATGTTGGCCATTGATATTTGACAAGTAATCGACAACGGCCCCTGCATTCACCTCGTCAATGACGTTGGTGGTCAACACGACCAGTGATCGACGTTTGCAGTGCGTCGAAAGATACAGGAACGCTTGGTCGTAGCGTGATTCGACCAAACGAGGGAATTGGTCAAAGCCTGCTTGAATCAAGCGATTCATCTGGCTGCTGCCGCCTCGTGGTGGAATGTAGGCGTGTATGGTATCAGAAAAGCAAAGCATTCCGACGGAGTCGCCTTGATGCAGCGCCACGTACGCCATCATCAGCACCGAGTTGAGGGCGTGATCCAACAACGAGTAGCCGTTTTGTTCATTGGTCATCATCCGCCCGCAATCCAACAGAAAGATCACTCGTTGGCTTTGATCACTCTGGAATTGTCGAACGGTCAATTTGTGGCGTCGTGCGGTGCTTCGCCAATCGATGTGCCGATAGTTATCGTCACGGCTGTAATCGCGAAGTCGTTCAAAGTCGCTGTCTTGACCGATTCGTCGTGTTCGCCGTACGCCTATCAAGCTCAAGCGGTTAGTTCGAGCAAGCAGTGCGTAGTCGGACAATTGTTTCATGTCTGGATAAACGTTCAGCCGGTCGTGTAGCTCGATTTGCCGATGGCGATTCCATAGTTTCAGCGGGCTAAAGAAACTCAGGTAAACGTACTCGAGCTCAAACGCGCCTCGTCGACCTGGCAGTAATTTGCGATGCGCCGTCATTCGCCCACGAGGCGGCAATCGCAGCGAGTGGTTGTCAGGAGTCGCGGTAAAGTGTTCGGGTAAATCGTCGCAAACCGCGCCGGTTAACGTCAGCAGCGTGCCGTTCTCGACCGTTAATTCGCTGGCCACCGGAACGCCGATGGAACACGTTCGCGGTAAACTGCGTGAGACCTGGATTCCATGATTGGTGGCAAGATAGATCAGCAAGAAATCGACAACCGCAAGCGTCAAGATGCTGCCGTCGATCATCCATACGGCGATGACCATCGAAGGGACAAACACGGTGACAAGGCTAGCGATGACCGAAATGCTCAGCAGGACGGCCCACCAACGCGTCGGGTAAATCTTGGCACGCCAAGACGCTACGATCAGCGGCAACGCAATCAGGCCGAGAAACAGCCAGGGGATTTGCGTCAGCCACTGAAACTCGTCTTTAGCAACTTGGGTGATTGCGTCGTTCACGAACGGACGGGCCTTGGTTCATGGTGTTCGAGGCGGGAATGAGAGCGTGGCTGCATTGTAGTCGATCGGGTTGCCGCGGGGGATCGGCACTAAGCAGTTAGGCAGGAGTCTTTCAGTATCTTGGCCGTTTTGGCGCTAGCCACGGTTCCGGCGCTGAACCGGGGCTATCGCCCAAACGGCTAACGGAATTTCACCCAATGATTCCTGCATACCTGCTTAGGTCACTCGGAACGCGGACGCCAATCCGATCGCGGGAATGACCAAAGCAAAGATGGCGAGCCCCCACACCGGGCCTGCGCCCAGCAATGCGACTGCGGCGGCCAACGGAATGATCGTCAGGATTCCCGAACGGATCGTCGATTGCACATTCTGCGGCGTGGCGTGGCGAACGCAGCGGATGCCGCGAAGGACGACGGGATAAGCAATCATCGCGATCAACAACGGAAAGGCAAACGGAGTGCGAATGAAGTTGGGAAAGCCCGCGGGAGCTTGCTGCGGTGCAAACGCCAATGCGAACAGTCCGATGACTAACAAGCTGAGCCCGACTTTCAAATTGGTATCGTTGCCACCGGCGGCTTCGTCGCGAGCCATCGTGGTGATTCCCGTGATGTAAATGCCAAACCCCAGTGCGATCGCAACCAGATGCAGCGGTATCAATGGGCCTTCGGCCTGGACCACGATCACGGGAGACGCGCCGAGCAAAAAACTGAGCACGCGGCAGGCTCCCATGGCGGCCGGAGCAAGCGGTGTTTTTTTCAGCGGTCCATCGTAGGCCACGATCATGACGGCAAGCACGATTGCGATCGCGGCGGGAAGCCTAGTGGTGGCGACGTTTTCGCTCGGCAGATACCCACTGAGTGATCCGAGGATGACTCCCAAAACCAGCAACGCCCAGCCGGCGGTACGAGCCGCTGCGAGCGAGATTCGTCCCGATGGTAGCGGGCGTTTCGCTCGTTCGGCGCGATCGCGCTGAATGTCAAAAACATCGTTCAGGATCATGCCCGCCCAGTACAGCGAGATCCCGGCTGCGAGCACACAGATCCACCGCGCGACGGGGGATGGCCCGTGCGCGGCTAGCAGGAACGCAGCCGAAACATCAGCGACGACGGTAAACACGTTCGGCAGCCGAACCAATTGGGCCCAGGCAAACAGGGTGCTGGTTTGTTGTGTTTCGGCGGTCAAAGAATCAATTCCCAATGGATAAGGTCTGTTCGTCTGCGGTTGGTTGCAGGTAAACGGATGATACCCCCAGAACCATCATCGGGACAGCGTGTGATGTACCGGCATGTAAACCGGACGAAGCTGCCCTGCCCTGCTCTCCCCTGCCCCTTTCTACTTTGGTGCTCGCGCAGACCGCGATTAGGTGATCGACGCAAGTTACCTCTCCCAAACGGCTAACAGAAGAACGCTGATGTCGTACTGAATCAGCAGTCTCGGCTGGGCGAATCAAGCAAGGCGTTGTCGCTGCGTTACTTTCGCAGCAGACTTTTGGGGATCGCTTCGCCATCGTCGGCGAACCAGCGAAGCACTCTTCGGCGAGGACCGTTCAGAGCACTCTCGCGAACACGTGCGACCCAAAGGATGTCGCCAGGGCCTTCGGAGGTCTCTCCGTCTTTGATGACATCGCCGTTCTGCAGCAAGTAAATGCCTACATCACGCAGAAAGTTTTCGACTTCCTCGGCATCGTAATCTTGCGGCCGAAAACAACCTTCCATATCGGGGATATCGAGTTGAACGTGCCCCACCGTGTCCATCACTGACCACTCCGGATCGAATTCATGGAAACGCATGTTGGCCCACAGCTCCACGGGCGGCAGCGAATGCTCGACCGAAAACTCGGCGCTCTCGGTCAGTACTTCCAGATCGCTGAGGACCTCGCCGCCTGGATTGAAGTAACAGATTGCTGCGGGAAGTTCCAGCAGCATGCCCACCACCTCGGTCATGAACGCCAGCTCATTGTAGGGATCGTAGTTTTTGGGCAGGTTCGGAGGTGTGCCTTTGCCATCGAGAACGTAGCTGCAGCGAATGCGAATAAACGCTTGGTGCAATTTTGTCGCGGTTCGCCCCGCTTCCCAGTTCCATGATTGTTGAGTCGAGCGGAGCAGGGATTCGGGGGCAGTGAACGGCCCGAGCTGGCCCTCTTGGTACGCTCTCGCGATCCGGCTCGGGTCCGCCGCGGTTGTCGGATCATCTGGCCAAAGTTGATCGACCACATCGATTACCACTTTTCCCTCGTCTTGGTCATCAATATCCAACTGGATCGACGGACCGCAGGTGAATACATCTTCGGCCGCAGGTTTCGGAGCCGAAGGTGAAAAGTCGGCAAGGACAGTGGCGACGGACTCGATGGAAACCGCCTCGCGCATTAGCACGACAAATGTTTGAGTGTAAAAGCCTTTGGTCATTCCCAAGCTCGGTGGATCGGAAGGATTCGATTGTGGAGCGGGGATTCTAGCAGAAGAGTTCGTGATTGGCCGTAGCCCATCCCTACGCGTGGGGGGCCTGCTTTTTCGGTTCGCTGTCGCCTATTTCAACGATGGCCGTCGGATCATCGTTACGACCGGCATAACCCCAGATTTCTTGTGGGGGGGCAGGGGCAAACTTGTTGGTTTTTTACAGAGTTTTCCGATTGCATTGGGGGAACTGACATAGGTTTCAAGAACCAACACATCCTTTCATTTTCATTGCTTGTCCTCTGCTTCATCGCCCCTTTGCGATGTCAGCCGAGCGGCAAATTGGGACGCAAAGCAAGGCGTTTTTGATCCAGTAATTGGCTGGCATTGAACATTGCAAATGATTGGTTGGGTTCTCTTCACTTCTCTTTTTCCTTTTCAGTTGGAGCGTAACGATGTCGCGTTTTGGGCAGTCCGTCATGGCAACGTTCCTGGCGTTCACGATGACTTCGTCGATCTATTGCCACGGGCAAGATGTGGCGATTTTTAAAATTGAAGAAGACTGGGAGATGGTGATCAATGAACCCGACGCCAACAATCACGCACCGCAAGTGACTTTTTTTACCACCCCGACGGATGATCAAAGTCGCTACTTTCAGTTGCAACTGAATCACGCCGTCGACGCAGAGTTTTCTGGAGGCGGCTTTCACGTCGCCGCAGTTGAGAATGACCATATTCTTGACGAAGCACGCAGCGAGACTCGGGCCGCTTTGTCTTCCGACGGAGACCATGTTCGCTGGACAAGCATCCTCGCATCGGTGAACGATCAGATGCTCTTTGCGATCAAGAATGGGCATGCAAGTCAGTGGGGGGACTTCGGAGGTCCTGACTTTCTAGTTCGGATGAACTCCGACGCTTCGATAGGGTTATCTCAATATCATCCACAGCACAGTTTGGATGCCGTTGACATAGGATTTGGGGCAAATCGAGTGGCGTCCATCACGCTGTTGGAAGTGCGTGTTTTTTATGTGGATGGAACCATGGTTCCGGTTCCGGTGAACCGGCAACCTTAGATTGGAATGTATTCGTCATCAAGTCTCTCAAATCACCAAGTCGTCAGGATATCGTCCAATGAAACTTCTGTATGTAAAACAAATGAGTCTGTTGAGTTCCGATGGAAATCACTCGTCAAATCGCCGCCGTATGCCAGCTCGTAAACGTCGTGGTGCGGCGGCCGTGTTCGGATTGATCTTAACCGTCAGTCTCGTGGCCTTGATGGCCGTCACGATTGATATGGGGCATATCCGCGTTGCCGAAGCCGAGTTGCAACGATCTGCTGACGCTTCGGCGATGGCCGCATGCTGGGAATTGTTTGACCAGCAGGTTTCAGGATCCTCCGAAAGTACGGTGCAAGCCAGTGCAAGGCAAGCCGCCAACAGCATCGCTAGTCTCAACTTTGTCGGACAACATGCCCCTGAATTTTCCTCCGATGATGTCGAGCTGGGAACCTACTCGCCCGATCAATCTTGGAGCACATCGGATCCGTCTACTTACAACGCCACGCGGGTGACGCTACGACTGCAATCGGGTGGCAACGGCGAGCTGCCGCTGTTTTTTGGCGACGTCACAGGGCGGCAAAGTCAATCGCTTCGCACCACGGCAACCGCCGCGATGTTCAGCACGATCTCGGGGTTCAACGAGCCCGAAACTCACGATGAAACGCTTGATATTCTACCGTTTGCACTCGATCTGCCGAGCTGGGTCGCGATGTGTGCGGGCCTGACGGACGATGATTTTGAGTTCGACAATGGGTCGGTGCATTCGGGTTCCGACGGGCTTTGCGAAACCAACCTTTATCCTCAGGGCACGGGTTCGCCCGGTAACCGCGGAACGGTGGACATCGGTGGCAGCAACAACAGCACCAAGGATTTGTCACGCCAAATTCTGCATGGGATTTCCAAGCAAGATTTCATCGACTTGGGTAAACCGCTCAAATTCGACTCCAATGGCGAACTAAAGCTCAACGGTGACACGGGGATCAGTGCTGGGGTCAAAGATGAACTAGCTTCGATCATTGGCAAAGTTCGCATCATCCCGATTTACACCACCGTTACTGGCAACGGAAATAACGCGATGTACACAATCGTGAAATTCGAAGGTGTGCGAATTTTGGAAGTCAAGCTAACCGGGAAAATGTCGGAGAAGCGAGTCATCGTCCAACCTGCGAAAGCAGTGGCGCGATACGCGATCGTGGATTCCACCCCAGTCAATCAAAGTTCGTATCTATTCACTCCCGTGATGTTGGTGCAGTAACACTTGTTCAAGAAAGCTACGGATCATGATTCACAAATCTAATCGACGAAAGAAAAAGGCTTCACGGCTGGCGGCATCCGCCGTCGAGTTTGCCTTGGTCGCACCGCTGATGATCGCCTTTACGTTTGGGTTGGTCGAACTCGGGCGAATGATGTTAGTCAAGCAAACCGCTACTCATGCGAGTCGCGAAGGGGCACGCGTCGCAATACGTCCGATGGCAACCACAAGCGAGGTCGTCGAGCGAGTGAACGACGAACTCGCCTTGATGGGGATTCAAAACGCAACGGTCGAAACCGTCCCGGCTTCAGTCGAAGCGACAACGCCCAGTGGAATCATCACCGTTCGTGTTGCGATCGACATTTCATCGATCACTTGGGTCCCAGGGTTTCTGAATCTGGACTCGCCCCAGATCGTTGCCGAGTCATCGATGCGTCGAGAGAGCACGAACTAAAGCAATCGCGAGAACATCACAGTTTTCCGGCTGCCCACAACGTACCTTTGACAATCGTGTCAAGATAAACCGCATCTTCAAACGTCTCGTTCGAGTGGCCGTAAGTGGTGCCAAAAACACGAGCCTTGCCGTAGGTGTTTGTCCAGAAAACTGGATGCGACTGCTCGGTCTTCTCACTTTTGCTGGTGGCCAACACGGTCATGTTAGGCCACTTCTTTTCGATCACGTATAGTTCGTCCATCGCTGTTTTGTGACCATCGGGATAACCGTTCATGATCGCATGATCTTGGGCGACGACGTTGACCGCGTAGTGGCTTTGGTGCTCATGTCGACGGCTGGTGACTCCCAAAAATTCTCGCCAATCATCGATCTTGGCGTCGCGGTAAGTGTGCATCGCACAGTGGATCACAACCGCATTGGTTCCGGCATGATGTGAACGAGTGATGCTGCGAATGTAGTCGGGGTTGGTGGTTGCAGCGAAGCATTCGTTGTGGATTACCACATCAAAGCCCTCGGCCCACTTGGGGTTTTTGTAGAGATCGATTTCGGCACTTGTGCCATTGCCGCCATCATTGACGACGGTCCAGTTCACGGCAGCGCCGCGATTCTTGAACGCCAATTGCATGGCCTTGGTTTGGAAGTCGTAATCGTGACAGCAACCACCGGTGATCAGCAGTACCCTGATGGAAGGTTTCGCGTCGGACTCGTCGGCGGCATTGCAAACGGGGGCAGCCATCATTTGAAGTGAGAGGCAGAGAGTCAGCAAAAGTGAAAAAGGTTTCAAGCGAGCGGCTCCAGGTGTGAGGAATGTGGGGACAAAAAAACAGGACGGATTAGAAAATCCGTCCTGTGAAGTGTAATTCAATTTGAAGATTGGCGGTGATTAACCGGTCACTAGAAGCGATCGTCGATTTCGACCGTTTCCATCACCTTGGTGTTTCGCTCTACCGCAATCACCGTTGTGCGTTGCCGCAATCCATCCCGACTTTCACAGGTGACCGGAAGGACTTGGCGTTTATCGGGCAATTGCATGCGAACGGTAAACGAACCGTCTTCTTGTAGTTTGACAGGCCGACCGGCGATGTTGACCGAGGCGTTTGGAGTTGTTTTTCCGAACACGATCAATTCCGCATCGACTTTGAACGGCAGCTTTGATTGACGAAGTAAGCTGGGGTCAGCCACGGTTTGTCCTTGTTCGCCTCGGCTTGGCATCGGGCGATGCAGCCGTTCTTCGAACACGTCTTTTAGATCGCCTGCGTCTTGTTCGTAGCCACCGCTGAGGGAATAAATACGCTCGTAATCTTCGGCGATATCACTCCAGTGCTCGTCGAGGCGTTCGCATTCGCCAGGACTCGGTGTCTCGACGACGTTGCTGCGACAGATCGTGTAGAATTCGCCGAAATCAGCCACGTATCCGATCACCACTCGGTAGCGAGATGGCGGCTCGTCGACATCGATGTACCAATTGTTGACGCCACCGTGAATCGGGATGTCCCGAGCCACGCTTTCGGCTTGGTTGCTTGCGGCATCGCCAACGGCCAAGACACGCAGAATTGGTTTTGCCGAATGCCAGCGTTCGGCCATAGCGGATTCAGCACGCTGAACGCTGGCTCGAGTGATTTCCCAAGTTGCCTGCAACCAGTAAGAATCACGTACTAACAACACCACTCGGTCTTGATGGGTTTCACCGTTTCGGGTTCGAGAGGAGCCATTGGTGACTGCGGAACCACCGACAAGCGTGCCTGTGGAAATGTCGCGATGGCGATCGAGCGTCTCGCGACGTCGACGCATTTGAGCACGAATGCGAGCGGTTTTTGCCGATACGCGTTCCTTCTGCTCTTTTTGGTCGAGTGCTTCAGCGCATCGCTGGGCGCTGACGGCGGCCGCGCGAGCACGGGCAGCTGCGATTTGAGCTCCCTTGCTGATCGGTGCCGACGCTTTGGCTTTGGACTTAGATGCGACGGGGCTTGCCACGCGTGGCGAAGTCGTCGTTTTCTTGGACGCCGCGTTTTTAGCCGCAGGTGCCTTCTGGGCATCCGCTTTCCGCCGCAGTTTGCGTTGAACCTTCGAGATTTCGGTTACGAGGTCGTCCTTTCGCATGCTATGCCAACCCGATACCCCGTATGTCTTAGCTAACTCAGCGAGTTCTCGTCGTGTTTGTGCCTTCAGGTCTGCCGTTTTAATCACCCTGCATCTCCAAGCTGTAAGCCCCGTCTGCATCAGGCAGGGCCAATTCGTAATTAATGTAGATCACGACTAGCGTTGTTCCACCCTGTGGTGGTTTGGCTGTCGACACCGTTCGTCCATCGCTTCCTATGCTGCTTCCGCTTCATCACGCATCTGATCCGCTTCGCGTCCCGGTCCACGATTCCTGTTCTTCGATCCAAAATCGCTCTCAAAGTTGATTGCCTTTATCCAAAATGCGTCTCAAATTGAGATTTGAATCCCGAGGGGAGCTGGTTTTACCATTGCTTGGCGTCTTGTTGCCTTTCAAATACCGAGTTTTCGGAGTGTTGTTAGTGGCGGTCGACGCCTGCCTATCCGGCAGCAATGGGACAATCATCCCCTGAAACATTATGGCAAGGGGATCCCGTCAGTTCTAGATGCGGACTGGTAAAAGAATCCGAATCGTTATCGGAAATTGCGTTTTCCCTAGCATTATTGGGAAAATAGGTTTTCAAAACGCTCTTGCGATATTTTGCCTATGTTTCGCAGTCGATTCAGTTTGCACGGTGGTAAGAGTGTCTTTTTCAGTCTTTCGCCCGAGATTTTTAATTGGGGGGGTGCTGTGACGTCCAATCTGCGGCGCGACAAGCTGGGTTTACAGATGCCAATCCGCGAATAAAGAGCAGCGATTGTCTCATTTTGAAACAGCGACCTCGTTCGACTGTCCAGCTTTTTCGTTTTTCCCGAATTCATGAGCCTATCCTGCTAAAACTTCGGCCTGTCGTGATTTTTAGTTGCGCCGGTTTTCTGCCACCTCTCCACTATCTTCGCACACTGCTGATTTAGTTAGCCGTTTTGGCGCTAGCCACGGTTTCGTCACCATCCAACCGCGGCTAGCGGGCTGTTGATTTAGTGAGCCATGACGCGTGAGCGGCCGGGTTCCTCGCATTACCCGGTGCCTTACGGCCCACGGCTCACCGCTGTGAATTGCATTTCGATTAAATCAACAGTCCGCTAGCGTTCAAACGGCTGACTTAGGAGCGGCGATGCCGTATTAGATCCGCAGTCTTCCCCGACTTCGTCGGTGGAGAGGTAACTTCAGTATTGCCCGGAAGAAAAAAGCGGGGCTTTGTCCGAAGTCCTGTCGTGGCAGGGGTTTGCTTGGTCCGACTTGCGATCAGCATGGGGGTGAGAATGAATGAGTGAATCGTGAAGTCAGTTTCGAGTTTTATTTTTAGGTGCGGCGATCCGTCGCTGCCTCTGGTGGTTCTCGATTTGCGAGTCACACTGTGCACGTCGAGTTAAAGCGGGTACGCAAAATGGGGACCCGTTAAACCGACCACGACAGCGTCTGTGAGAAGGTGGGGCCGATGCCAAATCCAGCGAAAAGCTCTTCCGATTCTAATGACCCGTCAGCTGACACGGATGGGATGACCGACAAGGTCGATGTCACGCCTGGACCTGTTGCAGAAGATGATGCAAATGGGGACGCAGTTTGGCTTCGATTTGTTGGTTTAGGGATGGAGCTCGCTGGGATTACCCTGCTGTTCGCCGGCGTCGGTTATTGGATCGACGCATGGCGAAATCATGATCAAATGTACGCCACCGCGCTGAGCACCATGGTTGGGTTTGGATTGGCTATGACACGGTTCATCGTCAAAGCATCCTCTCCTAAATCCTAGGTTCTGCTAAGTCCTAAGTAGTAGAACATTGGTCTGAAATGTCGAAAACCGGCCAGTCGGTGCAACCCAACGAAAACTGATGACCGTATATTGGGAGCGAAGTTGACTTCGCTTTTAAGTAAATTTTTGAAAAAGACGTGACGATCCTAACTTCATCCCGACGATCGCCAAGCCAGGACTGCGTTTCCGATTTATATCGGCGAGCGTTGGTTTGGGTTGGTGCCGCGTGGTTGATTGCCACGGTGGTCACCGTGGGTGTGGTGATGATTCAGGATGCCGATCGGAGCGAAGACACTTTGTTTGTCGCCGCCTTGAGTGGCGCGATTGCAGTGGTGTCGATGTTGCCTGGTTTGTGTCTGCGATGGGCCAGATCGATCGCCGCAAATTGGCGTCGTAATCATGACGCCGAAGTTGCGGTAACGGATCCAGCGATGGATCAGTTTGGAGATTTTGTACTGGCTTCCGGGATGGGGATGATCTTTCGGTTATTTGGGACGGTTGCACTGTTTTTGTTCTGCCGTTATCAATTGGCCGAATCCAAACAATGGGTGGCTGGTTTTACGATTGGTTGGTATGCCTATTTGACCACGGTCGAAGTCGGAGTGCTCGCTTACATGCGTAATCGAGTTGCCACGCGATCCAAGAATGGTACGTCTGACACGGATGTGAGTTTGTCAACAAAAACTTTGCCTGCCAGGGCAAGCGATGACCCTTTATCTTTAGTAGACTCTTCCGTGTTCATCTCCTCTTCGCTGCTACGTTTCAGCAATTCAGTTGCTCTGCACACACCATCTGTGGGTGTGTTGAAATCGTAAAGATTGTTGGTTGTATTCACTAAAATTAAATCTGTAGCTCAATAACGATTTACCTGATGCCATTGCTTGTTGCTTCTACCGACCATAGCCCGATAACGCATGTGCTGCCTCACCCGTTGCACGAGAATCCAATCGTGAGTGTGCCGGTTGGTGATGGCGACATTCCGGCGCTGCATGTTTTCGACGGGCGTTACGACTTTTTTATCACCAACCATCTGATGATGAGTTTGGTGGGTGCGGTGACGGTGTTGTTAGTCTTTGCCTACGTTGCAAGCCGTGTGCGTGCAAAGGGAGAAGGGCTCGAGGCCTTCAAAACACGCGGACGCGTTGCTCAGTTGTTCGAGACGATGTGCTCGTTCATTCGTGACGAAGTGGCTCGGCCGAACCTCGGTCACCTGACTGATAAATACATCTACTACATCTGGACCATCTTCTTTTTCATATTGTTCTGCAATGTGATTGGGTTGATTCCGATTGGCTATCTGTTGCAGTCGTTCACGGGCAACACTGCGTTTTCGCATTGGGGCGGAACGGCGACGGGGAACCTGTCGTTGAACGTGATTTTGGCACTGGGAAGCTTCATTGCGATCCTGTTCATCGGAATTCGCGAGACAGGAGCAAAGACATTCTTTTTGCACTTCAACCCGATCGGTTGGGACGATCCCAAGATGCTGTTAATCGGCATTCCGCTCTACGCTTTGGAGTGGATTGGATTGATTATTAAGTGTGTGGTACTTGCGATGCGGCTTTTTGGAACGATGATGGCGGGCCACTTGGTGATCGCCGCATTTGTTGGCCTCGTATTTACCGCCGCAGAGTTTTCACATGCACTTGGCTACGGTGTCGGTTTGTCCGTCATCGGCGGCGGCATTGTGCTGACTTTGCTTGAGTTGTTCATCTGCTTTTTGCAAGCGTTTATCTTTACCTTCTTGACGGTGCTTTTCATTGCGATGGTCGCAGTTCATCATGACGACCATCACGAAGAAGAGCATCCGTTTAGCGACGAAGGTCAGATGGACATTGACAAGTTGATTGATCCAAAACGACTGGGGCCTTTGGTACACGAATAGTGTGCCGGCGATCCCGCCTTGATTCACTGAATATTGTTTGACCCTTTAACCAAAAACTGTCCGCGTCCGAGTTCATGGACGCAGGCATTTCCCGTTCGAGAATTAGCTCAGGAGTTTATGAAAGATGTTTGATTTCGCGCTTGTTTTGGCCCAGGAAACTATTAACGTCGGCAAGATGGGTGTCGGTATCGGAATGGGCCTTGTTATCCTTGGCGCCGGCCTTGGTATTGGCCGCATCGGTAGTGCTGCTGTAGACGCAATCGCTCGCCAACCCGAAGCGAGCGGAACGATCAGCACCCAGATGCTGATCTCGGCTGCACTTATCGAAGGTGCAACTGTGATTGCATTGATTCTGATGTTGATCCTCGGCTAAATCCGCCTTTGGCAAAAGTTGAAACGATGGTTTTAAAATTGACTCGTTTGTCGGTACTGTGCTTCCTAGGGATGGCCACAATCTGTGTGTCGCCCGCTAGCAGCTATGCCGATGAAAAAGCGAAATCCGAAGTGGCGGTTGAGGCATCTGGATCTGATGATGCAACCGTTTTGGTCGCCGCTAAATCGGACGTTCTCGACGAGGAAGTCGTTGAGGGTGATCACGTTCATCCCGCAACGGCAGGCGGACACGACGACGCGAACACTCCGCCGTTGTTGTCGTTCGACATCGGTTCGGCGGTCTGTAACATCGCGATTTTTCTTGGTGTGTTTGCGATTTTGTCCAAGTTTGTCTGGCCTCCCATTCTCAGTGGGTTGAAAGCTCGCGAAGACAAGATCAATGGCGACCTCGAAAATGCCGAGCGTATTAACGCCGAGGCACGATCGTTGTTGAGTGACTATCAAACCAAGCTCGATGAAGCGGCAAACAAGGTGCAAGGCATGTTGGCCGAAGCACGTCGTGATGCCGAGACCAACGGTCAGCGAATCGTCGCGGATGCAAAGGCGGAAGCCGAGCGGACGCGTGATCGTGCGATCGCGGATATCGAGACTGCAAAGAAAGTTGCTTTGGCCGATTTGGCTGGTCAGACTTCGGACATGGCGATGCAGGTTGCCAAGTCGGTAGTGGGCCGCGAACTTCGTCCGGAAGACCATGCCGATTTGATCCGTCAATCGCTTGATCGACTTCCTAGTAATAACTAATGGATGGCTCGCGGTAAGGGCACCTGTTCTTGCCGCTTGCTTGTGAAACCAGGACCACCAAGGTGGCTCGGTTTATTTAAAAGATTATTCCGTCCTTTCAACGCGTTTCCATCACGCCCTGACCACCCATGACCGAAGCTGCCAAACACGACACCGTTCTCGATACCGGCGCCGAGCAATTGGGCACGACTTACGCGCGAGCTCTGATCGCTGCGGCGCAAAACGAAGGTGTCGCGGACCAGGTCGTCCAGCAGTTGGGCATGATGGTCGACGAGTATCTTTCACAAAGCCCTCAGCTTGCTGCATCGTTCGCTTCGCCGCGAATTGATGCCGAAGAAAAGTGCCGAGTGCTTGATCGAATTTTTGGTGATGAATTTCATCCGATCTTGATCAAGTTTTTGAAAGTGATGGCGAGTCGTGATCGCTTGGGTTACGTCGCTGCCGTTCGTCGTGCCTCGGAAGCTCAGTTGGATGAAAAGCTCGGTCGTTTAGTGGCCACGGTGCGAACCGCGGTCCCTCTTGACGATTCGAGTCGCGGCCAGATTGCCGAACGACTTTCCACGCTGCTTCATCGCGAAGTTCGCTTGAAAGAAACGGTTGATACCGACTTGATCGGCGGGATGGTCATTCGCATCGGCGATACGGTTTACGACAGCAGTGTGGTCAACCGAATCGACAAAATGCAAAAGAAGGCCAAGGCTGGGTTCTCGAGTCAATTGCTAAAGCGATTCGACGAATTCGTGCAGGACAAGACTTGATTTCAACATCGCCTGTGACTCGTGCATGGGCCGATCCTTTAGTATAAAAAATTCCAATTCAAACGCCCCTATCGATTGATTAGCGTTACCCATGAAATTTAGTAGCGATGAAATCGCATCGGTCTTGCAACAAGAGATCGAGCAATTCGACAGTAAGATTGATGTTCGTGAAGTCGGCACCGTGTTGGAGGTGGGCGACGGTATCGCTCGCGTCTACGGTTTGTCGGGTGTCATGGCCGGTGAAATGGTCGAGTTCCCCAACGGTGCGATCGGGCTAGCGTTCAACCTCGAAGAAAACTCCGTCGGGGTCATCATCCTTGGTGACTACTTGACGATCGAAGAAGGCGACGAGGTCAAAGCACTCGGCACGCTGTTGTCTGTGCCTGCAGGCGACGCCGTAATGGGCCGCGTGCTCGATCCATTGGGTAACCCACTGGACGGCAAAGGCCCCGTACAAACCGATATCACTCGTCCCGTGGAAATCATCGCGACGGGCGTTTCGGAACGTCAACCGGTAACCGAGCCGATGCAGACCGGTGTCAAAGCGATCGACGCGATGACTCCAATCGGTCGTGGTCAACGTGAGTTGATCATTGGTGACCGTAAAACCGGAAAGACTGCAATCGCGATCGACGCGATCATCAACCAAAAAGGCAAAGGCGTGATGTGTTTCTACATCGCGGTTGGCCAAAAGGACTCGGCGGTTGCAGCCATCGTCGAAGTGCTGCAGCAA
Source organism: Novipirellula methanifontis (assembly GCF_052161655.1). Classification (GTDB taxonomy): domain Bacteria; phylum Planctomycetota; class Planctomycetia; order Pirellulales; family Pirellulaceae; genus Novipirellula. Next base: position 9,106,483 of record NZ_CP197418.1, on the reverse strand, counting down.
AAAGGTGCGATGGAATACACCTGCGTGATCGCTTCGGGTGCTAGCTCCCCTGCCCCGCTTCAATACATCGCTCCGTACGCCGGAACCGCGATGGCCGAGCACTTTATGTTCAACGGCGGCCATGCCCTTGTTGTTTATGATGACTTGAGCAAGCAAGCCACGGCCTATCGCCAAATGAGTTTGTTGATGCGTCGCCCACCAGGCCGCGAAGCTTACCCTGGGGACGTTTTCTACTGTCACAGTCGTCTGCTGGAGCGTTCGGCGAAATTGTCGGATGAACTTGGTGGCGGTTCGATCACCAGTTTGCCAATCATCGAAACGCTCGAAGGCGAAGTATCCGCATACATCCCGACGAACGTGATTTCGATCACCGACGGTCAAATTTACCTGCAACCCGACTTGTTCTTCGCCGGGATTCGTCCTGCGATGAACGCCGGTATCTCGGTTTCTCGCGTGGGTGGAGCCGCTCAGATCAAGGCAATGAAAAAAGTTGCCGGTGGTTTGCGCCTCGACTTGGCAGCGTTTCGTGCCTTGGAAGCATTCGCCCAACTCGGTACGGACCTGGACGCCGACACGCAAAGCCAATTGGATCGCGGATATCGCATGGTCGAGCTGCTCAAGCAGCCTCAATACCAACCGATGTCGGTGACCGAGCAAGTTTTGAGTTTGTTCGCAGGAACCCGCGGTCATTTGGACGATGTACCGATCAAGTCGGTCCCTCAGTGGGAAAAGGATTTCATCCAATTTGTCCACGATAAGCACGGCAAACTGCTTAGCGATTTGGAGTCAAAGGGTGACCTGACCGACGAGATCACTGAATCGATCGTTTCCGTCATCAAAGATTTCAAATCCGGCTACAAGCCAGTAGTAGTGGAACTGTAGTGCCTCTGCATTCGGCGGCCGGAGAAAGGTAAGTTTTATGAACAACCCATTTCAGCCGCCCGAATCGAGTCACGAACAACCACCGATCGAACCACCCGATTTCACCCCCACCAACGAAGACCGAAATTTAGCGTTGATTGCACATCTATCCGGATGTGCCGGGATTTTAGCGGGCGGTTTGTTAGGGTTCATCGGCCCTTTGATTATTTACTTAACCCAGAAAGACAAGTCACCGTTTGCGGAGTCGCAAGCCAAAGAAGCACTCAATTTTCAGATCACGTTGCTGATTTTGAGTGTGGTTTGTGGCGTCCTATTCGTCGCCAGTTGTGGTGCCCTATTTCCGATTGTGTTTGTGCCGATGGTGCTGCAAATCGTTTTCGGAATTATTGCCGCCTTGGCCGTACGCGACGGTCGACCTTACCAATATCCGTTTAACCTCCGTTTGTTCCAGTAACGATCGCCTCATCTTATGGCCAACGCACGAGCACTCGATAAACGACGCAAGTCGATTCGCAATATTCGCAAAATCACGCGAACGATGGAGTTGATTGCGACCGCGCGTTACAAGAAGGCAATGGATCGTGCCCAGGCTGCGACCGCCTATACCGATCAAATTACCAAGATCGTCAAACGGTTGGCTGCGGCCGGTTTGGATGTTAAACACCCACTGCTCGAACCTCGCGACAACCCCGACAAAGCTCGCGTATTGGTGTTGGCGAGCAACCGCGGTTTGTGTGGCGGTTACAACGGCAACGTCCTGCGAACTGCGATGCCACGCATTCGTGAACTTCGCGACACGATCGACGAAGTCGCAGTGGATGCTAGCGGCAAACGAGGCGTGAACGGTTTGAAGTTCCGCAAGACGATTGTCGACAATGCTTACTTGGGATTTGAAGATCAACCGGCTTATGACGAAGTCGAAAAGATCGCCGAGAAGTATCTAACCGAATATGTCACCGGCAAGATTGACCGCTTGGATGTGGTTTACACCAAATTCATCAGCACCAGTCGCCAAATTGCCACGATTGAAACGCTGCTGCCACTGGGTTCCTTGAGTGACGAGGAAGCCGCAGCAAGTGACGACGATGAAAAGTCAGTCGAATTCGAATTCTTGCCATCCGCCGAAAGCATTTTAGAAGAAGTCGTGCCGACAAGCTTCAAAGTGCGTTTGTTCAAGTGTTTCCTCGACGCGGCCGTCAGCGAGCAGGTTGCTCGGATGATCGCGATGAAGGGTGCGACCGAGAATGCAGGCGACATGATCAAGCAGCTTTCGATGACGTACAACCGAGCACGTCAGAGCCAGATTACTGGCGAAATTATGGAAATCATCGGCGGCGTCGAAGCACTCGCCAAATAAGTCAAAACAAATCGCACCGGCGTCCGCGCAGGTGCAAACGGGTCCATACGCAGAGGCTAGCAGTGCTAGCCAATCCAAAACATCAACTTCCTCTCGATACCTAAAAACAAGCTATGTCCACCGCAATCGAACAAGGCGCCGTTGGTAAAGTCACGCAAGTCATTGGTTCTACCTTTGATGCGGAGTTCCCTGAGAAAAAGCTTCCTAAGATCTACAACGCTGTGGAGATCAAAAGCGAGCACAAAGGGGTCACGATCAACTTGGTCGGCGAAGTCCAACAGCACCTCGGTGGCGGACGCGTTCGCGCGATCGCTCTGGGCAGTACCGACGGTATGATGCGAGGCATGGAGGTGCTCGACTTGGGCCGTCCCGTGACCGTTCCCGTCGGTGTCAAAACCCTAGGCCGCGTGTTCAACGTGCTTGGCCAACCCATCGATAACCGTGGTGAAGTCGAAGCCGAAGATTACTGGCCGATTCACCGCCAAGCTCCTCCGATTTCCGAGCTGTCGACGAACACCGAAGTATTCGAAACCGGCATCAAGGTGATCGACCTGCTGACCCCGTTCGTGCGTGGTGGTAAGGCAGGTTTGTTCGGGGGGGCGGGGCTAGGTAAGACCGTTATTTTGACTGAGTTGATCGCTCGTATCGCAAGTAGCCACGGCGGTTACTCGGTATTCGCCGGTGTGGGTGAGCGAACTCGCGAAGGAACCGACCTTTGGTTGGAAATGCAAGAAGCGGAAATCGGCGAAACCGGCCGTAAAGTTATCGAGCAAACGTGCATGGTGTTCGGCCAGATGAACGAGCCACCAGGTTCGCGTCTTCGCGTTGCCTTGTCCGCACTGACGATGGCTGAGTTCTTCCGCGATTCGACCGGAGCGGACACGCTACTATTCGTCGACAACATCTTCCGCTTCTCGCAAGCCGGTTCGGAAGTATCGGCGTTGCTTGGACGTATGCCTTCGGCTGTGGGTTACCAACCGACGCTGGCGACCGAAATGGGTGCGTTGCAAGAGCGGATTACATCGACCAAGAAGGGAGCGATCACCTCGGTTCAAGCCGTTTACGTTCCTGCGGATGACCCGACTGACCCTGCACCAGCAACGGCGTTCGGCCAGTTGGACGCGTTCATCTACCTCGAGCGATCGATTTCGGAAAAGGGCATTTACCCTGCGATCGACCCGTTGGCATCGAACTCGCGTATTTTGGATCCACAATACGTTGGCGATCGTCACTACGCGATTGCTCGCCGCGTGCAAACGATTCTGCAACGATACCGCGAACTTCAAGACATCATTGCGATTCTGGGTGTCGATGAGTTGAGCGAAAGCGACAAGATGATCGTGCATCGTGCTCGTCGTATCGAGCGATTCTTGTCGCAACCGTTCCTCGTGGCCGAAGTCTTCACCGGCAAGAAGGGTGAGATCACCTCACTCGAAGACACAATCCGCAGCTTCGAAGGAATTTGTAACGGTGATTACGATCACTTGCCCGAGCGAGCGTTCATGTACGTCGGTGCGATCGAGCAAGCCGAAGCTCAGGCTAAGAAGATGGAGAACAAGTAAACGATGGCCATTCGATGTATTGTCGTCACGCCTGAGCGTACGGAGTTTGACCGCGAGGCCGACTTTGTCGCGTTACCGATGGCCGATGGCGAGTTAGGTATCCTGACGGGCCGCGCGCCGATGATCGGGCGACTTGGGTTCGGTACGCTGCGGTTGCAAACTGCCGCCGGTCCCGAGCGTTATTTCATCGACGGTGGGTTCGCCCAAGTCGAAGGCGATGTGGTCAGTATTTTGACCGCACGTGCAACACCCGTCGATTTGCTCGATAGTGATAAGGCGAGAACAACGCTAAACGAAGCGTTGGAAATGCCTTCGGCTACGGTTCAAGAAGCCGATATCAAAGACACGGCCGTTCGCCGAGCTCGCGGTTTGCTGCGAGCCTCGCGGTAGGTTTTGAGTTGCGTACTCGCAACCGTAGCGAAAGTCGCCAAGACTTTCGGGGCGTGAGTACGACAGTCTTTCTGTAGCGAAAGTCGCCAAGACTTTCGGCCGGACAAATCAGTTTTTCAAAGTAGCGTGACTCTCTGAGTCGTGTTACTGTCGCTTGGACGACTTGGAGACTCATCCTACATTTCTTCGGCCGTTGCTTGACGAAACTCTCCGCGAGTTTCGCTACGAAAGGCCGGTCGCTTGACGAAACTCTTGGCGAGTTTCGCTACCAAGAGTCGACGAAAGCATCAGCGAAAACGTCTACGCGGCCTTCTACAGCTTCACGTCCACGCCGGTGGTTTGCGAAGCGATCTGCGGCGTGTTGATTTGCCCACGACCCGCGGCAGCCCCATGATCTTGCGTGGGTCTAGGACGAGGCGATTGGCGGGGTGATTGCCAGCGATCCCCCGAGTACCCTGCCCCGCCCTGCTCTGCTCCGGATTGGTGCCCGCTAAACGAACGCTCGCCCGACTGAGGATCTTTTTCGACTTCCACCGTCAACTGCTCGATCTGCATCCCTTGCGATTGCAGCCGTGCTCGCAGTTCAGGCAGGTTCTCACGCAATGCCGCCGCGGCCGCTTCGGTTTCTGCGACCACGCGTGTTTGAATCTTGTTGGACTTGATTTGCATTTCCAAGCGGACCGTGCCCAACTCTGCAGGCGCCAAACGAAGCCGTACATTGCCGCCGTCGGGCCCGAGATGCTGGAATGCACGACTGACACGCTGGATCAATTTGGCTCGCGAAATCAAATCGGTCGTGGATGCGTTGCCACCCTTTTCAGGTCGTTTTGTCGTCGCATCCGCAGCCGACGCGGTTGTGTTCGGTCCACTGACAGCTCCGCTGCCATCTCGAGCTGCACTGTTTGTTGATGTCGCCGACGATGCGTTTCCGGTTGCGGCGGTGCGTGCGGCACCCGCTGCTGCGGCTGCCGTCTGCGTGATCGCTTCGACCGCCTGCTGTGCTGCGGGACTGACGTTTGCAGTCGGAGTGGTCGTCGCTTCCACGCTGGTCAGCGATTCAGGAATCGGTAGCGTCGCGGTCGCCGATGCAGATGGCGAGGCAGCTTGTCCGCTGCGTGGTGCTGACGCGGCTTCGTCAGGTGTACCACCACCGGATCGATCGCCGCCGTTGACGGGACCAAAGTGATCACGGGGACGTTCGCGTGAATCGCGACGGTGATCCCCTGAGTTGGATTCGGACTCGGTTTCCGATGTCGCATCCGTTGACAAGGACTCCGAGGTGGTCGCAGCGTCCTGGTTTGTCTCCGTAGCGTCTTGCTTGCCCGATTGAACGCGAACGAGCGGGTCGGTGGCCGCTGAGTCGTCCTGGGCCGCCGATTTCTGTTGTTTCAGCTCGTGTTCTGACGCCGGATCGACTTTGACGATATCCGCGTCCGCGGACGTATTTAGCTGACCCTCGTCACTTGACTCGCTGGCTTCGCTCTTTACTTGCACAGCGGCAATCGCAGGCGTGTCATTGGCGTTTTTATCGTCGCTGGCCTTAGTCTCGGCGACGACATCGTCCTCATCGCCCGTTTCGTCAACGACGGTTTCTGTTTCCGTTTCGCTTTGTTCGCTGCCAATCGCAATCGCTGCCAAGTCAGAATCCACTTCCTGCTTCTCGGCATTCACTTCGTCGCTGTCGTTGGATTCCCGCACATTTGTCTCGTCGTTGTCATCGCTTTGGGACGACGACTCCGTCTGCGTTGTTGACTCCGACTGGGCCGACACGTTGGATGGGTTCTGTGGCGACTCGATCGCGGCGATCTGGGCAAAGACGTCGGCAAAAGCATCGATGATGCCGCTGGAGGGATCGATCGATTGCAGTTGGGTGCCGAACGATCGCAAGCGATTTTGCGTGGGAGTTCGTACGCCAGCGGTGCTGGATGTCGTTTGCGACTCGCTCATCTTCGAGGCCTCCCTAGTGGCGAATCGGCGCCGCTAGAGAAATCGCTAGCAAAACGCTACTCGCCGCCTGCCTGACTAATCAGGGACGTGGTTGGATACCCTTCGCCGATGCGGCGTAGGATCTCGGAGAGTTTGTCTGCTTCGGATGGCTGAACAAACTCCGCCAATATATCTTTTCGTTTATCGATGGGCATGGCTTGAACAATATTGACGACCTCATCAACTCTTTCATCGTCATAGATTCTCAAAAGTTGCTCCTTTGCTTGCACTGCATCGAGAGATTGCAGCGTTTTTTGCACTTCTAGCAACCCTTTGTCCTTCGCTCCCTTCTCCATCTTCGCAAGCTTGTCATTGAAAGCTTCGCGACGTTCATCGAAAAATTTTGTTTTTTCTCGCAGGTTTGCTTCCATCTGACTCAGCTCATCACGGTACTGATCCTGACTTCGCAACCTCATATCCATTTCCAAGCTTTCCATTTTCCTTGCTTGCAAAATCTCTTCAAAGTCGGGTTGTTCGCGGTCTTCGCTCTGGGCCAGGATCTGTTGCAGCCGATTTCCGGAGATATCAATGCCATTAAGTAACGCAATGACTTTGGTCATCGTGTCACCATTGATTGACCCTTGCGTCACGAAGTAGCCAAACAAGATCATTTGGGTTAGCACCGTGCCAATGCAAAAGGCGGTGAAGGCGTAGGTGAGTTTATTGATCATGGTTCATTGATTGCATTTGGAAATTTGGGTTGCTGCTAAGCAGGAATCATGGGTGAAATTCCGTTAGCCGTTTTGGCACTAGCCCCGGTTCAGCGCCGGAACCGTGGCTAGCGCCAAAACGGCCAATTTTCTGAAAGACTCCTGCCTAACTGCTCAGCCGAGGTGGGTGTCACGCAACTTTCGGCTTGCGATGGCGAACCGGCGATTATTCATTTCGTCGATTTCCATTTGTTCGCGACGAATCATTTCTTGTTGGTACTCGTGGCGGTCGAGTTCTCTCATTCGCTGGAACTTTTTGACTTCAGTTTCCGCATCGCGAAGTTTTTGTTGTCGCCGTTCCAGTTCTTCTTCCAGCTTTGCCCGGGTTTGGAGCAGTCCGTTAATTTCGGCTTGCAGTTGCAAATCAAAGCGGCCACGAGCGAGCAAACGATCGACGGCGACGTCGCCAAGTCGTGATTGAGCGTCCTCGTTTCGCAGGCTTTGCCGTTCTTGTTCGAGGTCTTGGATTTGCTGATCGATCTTGGCGATCGCCATGTTCGCTTCGCCCACGAGTCCCCCCATTTCGTCACGTTCACGTTGACGAAGGTCCAGGATCGATTCAAAGCGAAATTCATACTTCATGTGGGTTAGGCTTGTAGTGGTTTGTCTAGTATGAAAATTGGGGGTTCTAATGTAGTGGAGCTTGCTAAAGCTCCCTGTTTTTTGGGTGTGGCAGGAACTTTAGCAAGATCCATTACCCTACTTCTCCTAACTCGCCGGCGGCACCGCGCCGGGCTGGGGATTTGGCTTTTGGGAAAGGGGAGCTGCCGCAGCGGGTTGCGGATTCACGCCCACTTGGCTTGCGATCAATCCTTCCAACACCAGCAGCGATTGCTCCATCGGGGCAATCTCTTTTGCGTCTTGCGAGAGGAATCGTTTTAAGGGTTCACGCATCGAAATCGCCCGGTCGACATTCGGGTCGCTTCCGTTGCGATAGGCTCCGATCGAAATCAAGTCGGCGTTCTTCTTGTAGTCGCTCAAGTAGCGTCGCACTTCGCTGGCCGCATTGAGTGTTGCCGGAGAAACGATATGACTTTGCAATCGGCTCAGACTCTGCAGCACATCGATCGGAGGCCATTGAGCTTGCGCCGCCAGGTCTCGGCTGAGCACGATGTGGCCATCGAGCAGTCCACGCAGCGTATCGGCAATCGGTTCATTGTTATCGTCGCCTTCGACCAACACCGTGTAAAACGCGGTGATCGATCCGAGCTTGGTCCGCCCTGCCCTTTCGACCACTTGAGGCAACAGATTAAAAACACTGGGCGGATAACCACGTGTTGTGGGCGGTTCGCCTGAGGCCAATCCGAGTTCACGCTGGGCCATCGCCAAGCGGGTGACCGAGTCCATCAGCAACAGTACGTTTTTGCCTTCGTCGCGAAACGACTCTGCGATCGCCGTCGCGGTCCACGTGGCCGCGATTCGCTGTGCCGCCGGGCGATCACTCGTTGCGACCACCACGACGCTGCGCCGCAGTCCCTCTTCGCCCAAACTTCGCTGAATAAATTCTTGCACCTCACGGCCTCGCTCGCCGACCATGCAAATCACAATGCGATCCGCACTCGATCCACGCGCCAACATTCCCAGCAGGGTACTTTTGCCGACACCCGAACCCGCAAAAATGCCCAATCGTTGACCGTTGCCACACGTTAACATGCTGTCGATCGCCCGCACGCCGGTTTGTAACGGAGTGTCGATTGGAGGACGATCCAGTGATTCCGGAGCCATCCGGGTGCTGTCGACCGGTGCCAAGTCATCGGGAAGCGGTTTGCCGTCGATTGGACGCCCCAGCGCGTCGATCACCCGCCCACACAACGAGGCGCCGGCTCGCAAGTTCATGGACCCACCAACTAAACGCACTTTGTCACCGGCAGCGATCGGAGCCATCGTTTCCAACGCCGCGATGATCGGCCGCACACCTTGGAATCCGATCACGCGTGCGAGTCGACTGTTCGGAGTATCGGGACAAACTTCGCAGATCGCACCGATCGGTGCCGTCATCCCTTCCAATTCGATCGCGTCACCACGCACCGCCGCAATCCGTCCGGTGATGTGATTCGTCATCGCTTCGCGGATGATTCGCGACGCGGTTTCCGCTTGGTGAATCTTGGGCGGATTGATTTTGTATTTGAACGTTGCCGCACTCATACCAACAACTCCTGTAATCGCAGCAATTGTTCGTCGAGTCCCGCGCGAATCTCGCCGCCGGGTTGTCGGACGACGACCGCATCGAGGGCCACGGTTTCATCCGGTTCCACGGTCGTTTGTTCCGGCAAATCGGGTGACGCCAGTAGTTCGTCAAAGATTTGGCCGAGGTTGACCAACGTTTCCGGATGAACGGCCAAGATCAATCGTGTCGCCGATCGCGTGCTTCGCAGTGCCTCTTCGGCCCAGCGGACCAGAATGGTTTCGTCGCCGTTGAGTTGGCGGCGGATCACTTTTTCTGCGGCCGCGATCGCGATCGCCGTCAACGAGTCGGCGTATTGCTGCATCCAATCCTCGTGGATTCGATGCAAATGCTCGACCGCATTGTGAATGATTTTCAGCGAGTCGGCAGCCAGAGTTTCGGCTTGTGCCTTGATCTTTTTGTCGGAATCAATTGCGGCCTTGGCCAGCCCGTCCTGGTAGCCCTGCTCGTGAGCCTTTTTGCGAATCAGTTCCGCATCTTTCTTGGCTTGTTCCAGCATCGTGGCGACTTGTTTGCGACATTCGTCGATTCGGCTGCGTCCGGCGTCGGCGAGGTCGTCCAAGTTGAAGCCTGCCAAACCGGTAACGCTACGTGCGGCATTCGTTGGATCCGACGGTCGTTCTGATTTTAAAACAATGGCCATGACAAGGTTCCTAAGATTCGTTTGCGACGTGTCGAGTCTACGCCGCCATCGCGGTTGTCTTTTCCGACGATGTGGTAGCGTTCAGCTTCATCGACGCGGTCGCGACCGCCGATTTGGCTTCATCAATCTCACGTAATTCAAGCGATCCGAGCGTGTTCATTTGGCTGCGAACTTGTTTCGCATACGCTTTGGGCAAAACGCGCAGAGCGGCTTCGGCATTGGAATTGGGAAGTCCACACAGAGTCAACATTGCTTGCCGCGTGCCGACTTGCCCAAGTGCTTGGCACAAGTCAAGCGGCGTCAGCGAGATCAAATGTTTGTGAATCGAATCGGTCGAGAGGGAGGAAGTTTGCGGTACGCGAGCCTTCGCTTGGGGCGCGGCACGATCATCCGTCGAGGACGGCTTGGTTTCCGGCGCGATGCGAAGCGAGTGGATTTCAACGTTCGCAGGGTTTGGATCAACAACGTCGGCGATGCGATTGGTTTCAATGGGGGCCCGAGTCTCGGAGACTGGATCGGGCAGCGAACGCGACTCTGACTTCGGCTGCGGCATGGCGGCCAGGATTGCGTTCAGAGCGCGTTGTCCAGTGGATTGTGAAGCCCGTTTTTGTTGCGAGCTGAGACACTGCTGGACTCGATGTCGCAAGTGAGAGGCAAGTTCTTGGACCGCCTCTTCGGGGACGTCATTGAGTCGTCCGATCCGGCTCAAGGCATCCTTTTGGACGGTTGGATCGAGTTGCGGCAGGATACGGGCGGCTTGACCAGGCGAGATCGATGCCAATACCAGTGCGACTGCTTGCGGATGTTCGCCATCGATCACCGTGACCAGGACTTCGTCTTCGGTATCACCCAAAAACGAAAGTGCCGTGTGAGTGTGGGGCGTCGTTTCGGGGGAGCGGTTGGCCGCGTTTTCGCGGTCTTGCTTCATCACCGAGCTTCCGGCTGATGAGTTGGGATCGATTGAGTTTGCCCGCAGCTGAATCTCGTCTTGTGCACCGCTATTGGAGCGTGAGGGACGGTTCTGCTGAGACTCGAGCGACCCTTTGAAAGCTTGCAGAGCCCGCTGACGCTCCAACGGATCGACGTCCGAGAGCGAGGTCATGGTTCGCCGCAACGATTTTTTCATTGCATCGTCAAAACTATTCAGCAGCGTTGCCGCGACAGGGCTTGGTAAGCTACTCAACACGATCGCAACTCGTCGCAACGAGGCTTCTCGATTAGCTCCTGTTTGATGAGCAGCATTCATTGCGTGCACTCCTTTGCAAAACGCCCTGCAGAAGGCTTCGACGTGAATCCATTTCTCCGTCGGTTTTGGCGTGATCCTTCACACCGAATCTACTTGTAAGCGAAGTGCCCAATGCATGAAAGAGCGGATTCGATCGTGAGACAAGCTTCCAGGCTCGTCATCAAGAATCCCTTTGGGCGGATTTAGGCTTAGTCGTAGCGGAAGTCGTCAAGACTTTCGTCCACTTTCCCGCTTCCGAAACTCTTGGCGAGTTTCGCTACGGAAGGCCCCTCAACCCTCGACAGGCTGGAAGCCTATCCCACGTTATGCCGCACCGACCCAGTTTCGGATCACGTTGGCAGCCACCTCGGGGTTGTCCTCGACGATGCTCGCCAATTCCTCTTTAAGCGTCCCGCCCGTAATTTCCATTGCTTCGACCCGTTTTTCTTCGATTTCCTCTTCTGCGGGCGGAGCGGGCAATTCGAGTCCAAACCCTTCAGCGAAATCTTTTGGCACCCCGTCGCCCGAGCCGCGGATTGCACCGCGTGCGACCATCAGTGCCACGACTGCCAATACGATTAATGCGATCGTCTGCCATGATTGGGCGAGCCAAGTCATCGCGATCTTGGCGGTTTCCGGTTCTGGCATCTCAGGTTCTGGCAGATTTAGGTAGTCGGTGACTTCGACCAATTCAATTTTGCTCTCTCCGGCGTTGACTTCGGGCAACAGCGGCGTGACCGCTTTCTGAATGTTGCTCTTCACATCAAGCCGCAATTTTTCAAGATCGGCGGTTCGCATCGGAGGAAGCTCCGATGGTTTCAGATCGGGATTGTCCCGCAGATTGTTCTGTGCCCATACGTGCTGGTAATAGCTTTGCGGCAGACTGATCGACACGCGAACTCGTTTGACTTGCAGCGAGGCGACTCGCGAGTTTTCGTATTGTTGACCTGCCACTCCGCTGCTTTCGCGTTCATCTTCTTTCAATTTGGTCGTCTGAGCATTCTCTTCGATGCTGGCGGCACGGTTGCCGATCGCGTTGGGTACCGTCCCGGGCACTCCTTGGTTCAGAGGTCGGTTGCTTTGCGAGTCGACCTTTTTCGAGCGATCGGTCAACGTGGTTCGCTCGGCATCATATTTAAGGACGGTTTTTTGCACGTCCATCGTCGGGTCGATCTCGGCATACACCGCGATCCGGACATCCGGCCCATAGCCGCCGAGCTGTTTTCGTACTTTCTGTTCGTAACGAGCTTCCTCTTCGCGACGCTTGTTTGCCAACGGGTCGCTGTCGTCATTGAAATCGGCGACGCCGGAGGAATTGGTGTCGATGACGACCACATCGTCGCTGGTCATGCCGGCAAACGAACCACGAATTAAATCTTTGATCATTTGGATCCGTTGTCGCGGTAACGGATCGGTGCCCTCGGGAGCCACCACGACGCTGGCGGATTGCGGACGCGATCGGCTAAGCCCGAATCGCTCGCCCCGGTCATACTCGACACTGGCCCATTTAACGTCCATGAACGCCGCGATTTTGCTGCCAAGATCTTGTTCTTTGGCGTGCATTTCCCGCGAATTACGTTGTTCGCTCGAGTCGAATGCACTATTGCTTTCGATCGCCGATTGCACATTGCTGCGAAGTGAAATGGGCAGGTTTGCCGATTCGGTTAACGCAGCTAAATAGGCGGCACGCTCGGACTTGGGGATGCGGATTCGGCGTCCTTCGCGTTCCCAGTCATTGAGCCCCGCGGCACTGAACGCCAATTCAACCGAGTCGAGTTCCTGTTCGCCAAGCACACGGCCACCGAACAAAACTTCGTGATTCGTCGTGCCATTGCCGCGAACCAGGAATCCCAATCCGATCGCGATCGCAGCGACCAACAGCAGCGTGATCATTCGCGATTGCATCGGCATCGCTTTGAATGTTTCGCGTAACTGTTCAGCGGACTGGTTAAAGAAATTCATGGTCTACGAGAGGTGTCGGATAAAAGGTGAATTGGTTGCAGGGATGAGTGGTCCGGGGCTATTGTCCCCGTTTTCTAAATTTGGATTTGTTGAACTTCGCGATAGGCTTCCATTAACTTGTTACGAACCTGCAGCAGCATACGAAAGGCGAGATCGGCTTTTTGTACCGCAGTCAACACTTCGGCTTCGTTCACATCTCCGCCTGTCAACAACGAATGGACCATGCCATCGGCGTTGTTTTGCATTGAGTTGACGTTGTTGACTTGGTTGGACAACAGTTTGGCGAACGAATCGACTCCTGTGGTCGGCACATTCGCAGCACCCGAGGTCTTCGACGAGGGACTCGTCGAAAATGGGTTGGCCGGGCGTGGCGGCGGTGCGATGGTCGAAATCGGTTTCATGATTCAGCGTTACGGACGCAAGCGTTTGGGCGAGCGATTAAGCGAGGATCGTCAACGTCTCGCGGCTTAGGTTCTTGGAAATCTCCATCACGCCGACGTTCGCTTCATAGGCACGTGTGGTTTCCATCGCGTCGACCATCTGCGTGGTCATGTCGATGTTGGGATAAGCCACATAGCCTTTCCATTCGCCCTCTTGGATGGCCAAGGGGTGGTTGGGTTGGTAACGATAGCGATGGTCTGCCTCGCTCGTTTTGATCTCTGCAACCTTGACGCCTGATGCGCCGGATGTCGTCAGCGAGTCGTCCGTTTGAAAGACGACTTCGCGAGCACGATACGGATTGGCTTCGCCGTTTTCGTCGGTCAGTGACGACATGTTGGCGATATTTCCCGAGATCGCATTGAGTCGAGTTCGCTGGGCGACCAATGCCGACGTGCTGATGTCGATGGAGCGTATCATGATGCTCGGGATCCTTTGTTAATGAGATTGTCAAACAGTCGAGCGTAGGTCGGCGACCTAAGCACGTTCGGTGATCGCCGCTCGCAGCAGCGAAAACTGGCTTCGCATTGTCGTGATCGCGAGTCCGTGTAGGTGTTGATTCTTGGCGATTTCGGTGATTTGTCCTTCGAGTGACACGTCGCTGCCGTCGTGGAAAACGACTTGCTCGGATGCCGCACGCGGACCTGAGTAAATGTCGTCGCGGGTCACCGCACCAATCGAGTCGGTGGGGCGAGTGCGTCTCGCATCTTGGATCGATTCTGCTAACGCATTTTGAAACTCCGACTCATCCAAGTCCCGTGCTCGGTAACCCGGAGTATCGAAGTTGGCGATATTGCCGGCCAGCAACTCATGTCGACGCTCGGAGAACGTCAACGATTGCTCCAGCGCAGGAATCGTCGTGGATTTGAAAATGCCAAGCATGGTTTACGCTGCGATGCGGGCAGCTCCCTGTTGGGGACGGAACACGACTGTCGCCGCAGCACCCCCTTGAGGGCAATTTTGCCAATGGATCCGAGCACCCACGGCGGCAACCGCAAACGGGATTCGTGTTTCGCGGAGTTCGACTGCACGGCCGGTATCAGCGACTTCGAGTTCCAGGCCGCCGGGGGCATCGACGGCAGTAACCGTCAGCTCGCCGCCCTCAGTCATTTCCGCGATCGCTTGGATCACCATGCTGCGGATCAGGTCGACGGTTTGGTTCGGATTAGCGGGCAATTTGATTGACGAATCAATGTCGACTTCCAAGCAAATGGGGGCCGGATTTTGCGTCAACAGGACAGATGCCACAGATTCGACAAGAATCGCTAAAGATTCACAGCTGTGCGGGTCGATCCAAAGATGTGACATGATACGCTCCCAATGAATTGTTTTGGGGTGATAGGAAAGTGCGTTGCAATTGGCTGATAACGCATTCTCAACCGTCGCCGCAATACGGATTTCCCGTTCGTGTCCCTCTGCGCTCGCACTTCCGCGCAAATACCGCCTGATAGGCGTGACTCTCTATCGCTACCCGCAATTGCTTGCAAAAGCGATTTCTGTTGAAGTAGCAGGCATCAGCCCATTGTCGCTCGGCTTTCCAAGCCGTTGGCGGTCATTCACCCGAATGCAAGCCACTTGATCGGCAATCGTTCATTGCCCCCGTAAATGCGAATGGGTGTGAACGGCAACCCGCAGTTGAGCACGCGAGTAAGAGCGGGGTGTAGGCGGCGACGAGTAATTTCTGACAGATGAATGTAGGACAGCCGAATGAATTCAGAGGGACGATTCGCCTGTCCTTCATTCGACTGCCAAAATCGCCTTGGATCTGTTCCTATCGTGAGGAAGTGACTGGCAACCCACCCCTCACACCGCTGGCTGACGCGTGAGCAGCAATAGCGATTTGCCACCACCAATTTTTCCAAAAGTGACAAGCGCAGATCACCGGCCGGTATCTAAAACTCCCCCAACACTCGCCGGAGTCGTGAACTGCATTCGGAGGTCGCAGCTCAAAGCTCAAAAAGAAAAACCGTCGTGACCACAAATAAGCCGGTTGCGACGTCGCACGGAAGGCAACGGGAATCCAAAACTCAAACTGCAAACCGAAAACATTTGCAGCAACGAGCTGTGCCTTGTCAGCAGAAATTGTTTAAAACCTAAAAACCGAAAAGCGAGCCTCTAGTGTGGAGTCTGGCCCTCATAAAGTACGACACCGAGTCGTACACAACACCGTTGGCCGCTCGAGATCAAATGGAAATCGAACCTCTCGAAGTCTACGCACGCGACTCCAACTACGCGATCATTAAACCGCCGGGTCGCAATTATCCCGGTACTGTGATCCAAGGCGATTCACTTGGGATTCTCGCCCGAATGGCAAACAACATCGCTCGCGCTGTCGCGGAGGACCGTGCACATGGCGAGGACTTCCTTGATAACGTACAAGAGCTAAACAATCTCCTGATCGGGCGCGCGTTGCACTACCAGTCGGTCCTCGAAGCTCACGGAATTGCCTATCCGATTACCCCAGCGATGACTGAGGATCAGCTTGTTAACTTCTTCCCTGACGACGACAATGACTAGCAAGTCGGCGGCCAACATGGTTTTTACGCTCGTCGCTTCGCGATCACCTTCGCTCTTTAGCAACGGGCGTTCGCGTTGGTACAATCTCTCGTAACACAGAGTCAACCGCTTCGTTTGTGGCGGTGACGTAAAAACCTTCCGTTGGTGGCCACTACCGAATTGAACAATCCGTATGAACCGCCTTCCACGTCTAGCCGCGTGGCTTCAGATACCTCGAATCCTGAACCCCGCCGAGCAACGGTAAGCGCATTCATCGCATGGTCGCTTCTTCTATCCTTCGCCCTTGCACTGTACCTGCTGCTCAACGACGAGCAGACGGTTGGCGATCGCTTCTTCGGGAATCGCTGGTGGATTGGTGTCTGCACAACTCCGGTATCGCTGTTGCTCGTTTACCTTCTAATTCGATCTGCCCCTCAGGATGATCGCCGTTTCTCTTACACTGTATCTCTCGTTCTTGTCTTCATTCAAATCGCACTTTGGACTCGAATTTAGTTTCACCGTGGCCACCAGCATAGTTTTCGCCACACATCCCGCGGCTTCGTCATTAGATAGTCTTTCGCTTGGTCACGGTCGAACGCTTCGGTAACTCGCTCTGGTTGGCCACGCCGCGGACGCCTTATTGGTTGGCGGCGTCTTTCCCCCGTTGGTAGAATCTATCGGTCTGCCACGTTTTTTCTGCGTTGGTTGCGAACGGCCTCGGCAAAACCTTTCGTTGGGCGACTCAAGTGAATGATGTACAGAGACTCGCGTTTGAGTTGCAGTTGGACGAGTTGCGTCATCTTGCGTCTGAGAATCACGACCTTGCGGGGTGCATGCTATCTGCGTGCTCGGCACATGACCCAGCCCCCAAAACACAAACGGCGGTGATTCAATTTCTAATTGATTCCGGTGTTTCGGTGAACGAGACCGATAAGAACGGTGTAACACCACTGCATCGCGCCGTACGGTTCCGAAGCCTGGCGGCAGTTGAACTCTTGTTGGCCGCGGGCGCCGATGTGAATGCAACTGACCGCAAATCCCACTCGACGGCACTTCATCGTGCTGTTACGAACACGGGTGCGCCTTCAACGGCAGGGAAGACGGATGTCGCCATCTTGATTGTCCAATCGCTGCTGTCGCATGGCGCAGACCCAACCGCAAAGAATAAGGCGGGCAAAGCCCCAACGGATTATCGAATGGGGGCTACGATGTCATCGATTTTCCACTTAAAAACCCACGCGAAGCCTCGCTCGACGCAGTAGCGGCCAGTTGTTTCCCTCCGCCGAGACAAGTTTGGGTGGAGGGATGTTTCATGGTCCTGAATCTCTGACGCCCAGGCCAATTGGAAGCACGCCCAGCGGGGAATTCATGCGGAGTCCAGCGCATCGCCGTTTCTGCTGGCAATCCCTTTCTTTTGGGGTGTGGCGGATTCGAGCCGAGATCGAACATTACCTACCACTACGGGCGGTGGCGAAGACGCATGCCGAAGACAAAGTGGCGGTTCGAGAGTTCCGCACGCCAGCGAAAATGCCCGTAAGTGATGTCGTGCCCCGTAATGCGTTTCTTGGGTTGCCGATCCTGCCAAACGGCATTGTCCTGAGCCGCCTTGGGCTTGGGGGGCCGAGCATTGTGAAAGGGGGGTGATGCGAGATCCAGTGTCAGCGGTTGGATCTGCGAGTTATGGCGGGGGGGAGCGTCCATCCCGTTGCATCGAGCGTTGTCGTAATTATGGTTTTGAAAACAAAGGCTCGCACAGAGCCCGTTCGTTTAGGAATGAACGCCGATCCGCTGCTGGGATTTGAAATCGTGATTTCCCAGTCCGGTTTGGAAGTCGGCGAAAAACAAAGAGACAAGTGAACTTGAATATCCTACCTGCTATGACAGTCCGAAAGCCCCTGCCCTTCTCTGGACTGCTGCCCACCCAAGCCTGCTTCGGTATTACACTGCTGTTGTGCAGTGCACTGCTGGGTTGCAATGACACAAATCCTGGCCCCCCCGAAATGCCTCCCCCGACCGTCACCGTTGCCAAACCGGTCACGAAGAAAATTGTCGAGTGGGATGCGTTTACAGGTCGATTAGAGGCAGTGGACTTCGTTGAAGTTCGTGCTCGTGTTAGCGGTTACCTAAAATCGATTCATTTTGACGAAGGCCAGATTGTCGACGCCGGGGATCTGCTGTTCGTGATCGATCCTCGTCCCTTCGAAGCGGAACTCAATGGTGCCAATGCGGCATTGAACCAGTCCAGGTCGCTATTGAAACAGGCTAACGCGGGGCTGGAGAACGCGAAAGCGAAACAACATCAATCCGACGCGGGACTGCAGTTAGCGAAAACTCGAATCGAGCGAGCACGGGGCCTCGAAGCACAGAATGCGGTTTCGACCGAAGAACTCGATCAGCGTGACGCCGAGTTTCTGCAGGCCGAAGCGGACTTGGAAGCCAGCAAGGCGGGGATCAGTTCGGCGGAAGCGGCGATCGCGACCGCGGAGGCTGCAATCGAATCGGCTCAAGCAGGCGTCGAAACGGCAAAGTTGAACTTGGATTACACCCAGATTCGTGCCCCGGTTAGCGGACGGATCAGCCGCCAATATGTGACCGAAGGCAACCTCGTCAGCGGCGGTACAGCGACGTCCACTCTGTTGACCACGATCACCTCGGTCGACCCGATCTACTGCACGTTCGATGTCAACGAGCAAGACGTCTTGAAGTACATCCGGTTGGCAAAAATCGGCGAACGCAAGAGTTCACGCGAAGTAAAGAATCCTGTGTTCCTCGGTTTGGTGGACGAGTCTGGATTTCCTCACAAAGGCCACATGGACTTTGTCGATAACCATTTCGATGTGGACACCGCGAGCATGCGGGCACGTGGGGTGATTCCTAACCACGACCGTGTGCTGCTGCCCGGAATGTTCGCACGGATTCGGATTCCCGGCAGTGCCGCACAACAAGGAGTGCTGGTGCCCGATTCGGCCATCGGCACTGACCAATCGTCACAGTACGTTTATATCGTGGTCGATAATGTGATCCAGCGACGCAGCGTGACCCTCGGACCGATGGTCGATGGACTTCGCGTCGTGCGTGAGGGATTGAGTGGTGACGAAACTCTTGTCATTCAAGGATTGTTGCAGTCGCGGCCCGAGATGACGGTTCAAGTCAAAGAAGGCTCGATCGAAGTTGTCGAGGACGGATTACCAGACGATTACCAACCGTTGCCTCCGGAGGAGTGGATGTCGCGAGTGCCCGATCCCCAGCCGGTATCCAATACGATTCAAGCCAACCTGACGATCGGGTTGGACTCGGTGCCGCAGCCTACAGGGGAAACACGATGAAATTCCCTCACTTCTTTATTGAACGACCGATTTTCGCCACTGTACTTTCGTTCGTGATCGTGCTGGTGGGCGGCATCACCTATTTCTCGCTGCCCGTTTCGCAATATCCTCCGGTGGCGCCACCGCAGATCGTGGTCCGTGCCAGCTTTCCTGGTGCGACCCCAGACGTGATTGCGGATACGGTCGCGACGCCAATTGAACAAGAGATGAACGGCGTCGACGATATGCTCTATATGGAGTCGTCCTCGAGTGCCGACGGCACTATGCAGTTGACGGTGACGTTCAAACTGGGCACCGATCTGGATGATGCTCAGGTCTTGGTCCAGAACCGTGTGGCGGTGGCCGAGTCGCGGTTGCCTGAACAAGTGCGTCAGATCGGGGTGACGACCACGAAGCTGATTCCCGATATGTTGATGGTGGTACATCTAAACTCACCGGATGATAGTCGCGATCAGCTTTATATCAGTAATTATGCGTTCTTGAACGTGCGAGATGCGCTGATGCGACTCGATGGTGTCGGCGATATTCGGATTGCCGGTGGCAACGAATACGCGATGCGGATTTGGTTAGACATCGAAAAGATGACGCACGTCGATCTGACCGCTGGGGACGTCACCCAGGCGATCCGTCAGCAAAATGTGCAGGTGGCTGCAGGAGTGATTGGCCAGCCGCCGATCGATCAGACGGGTGCGTTTCAGTTGAACGTGACGACCCAGGGACGTTTGCAAGGGCCGGACGAATTCGGCAATATTATTGTCAAACGTGGCGACGACGGTCGGGTCACGCGGTTGAGCGACGTAGCACGAATTGAGTTGGGCGCGCAGGACTATTCGCGGCTCAGTTATCTGGACGGCAAACCGGCGATCGCGGTGCTCGTGTACCAGCGACCAGGAACCAACGCAGTCGATACGGCCGAAGAAGTGAAGCGGACCATGACCGGAATGGCCGCCGATTTTCCCGAGGGCATCGGGTACGAGATCGCCTACAATCCGACCGACTTTGTGGAAGAGTCGATCTCGGAAGTTTTCAACACGCTGTTCATCACGACGGCGTTTGTGGTGCTGACGGTCTTTCTGTTCTTGCATGGTTGGCGGCCAACCATTATTCCCGTGATCGCGATTCCGATTTCGCTGATCGGCACCTTTGCCGCGATGCAAAGTCTCGGTGTCACGCTGAACACGTTGTCGTTGTTTGGATTGGTGCTGGCGATCGGGATTGTGGTGGACGATGCGATTGTGGTCGTTGAGAACGTCGAGCGGTTGATTGCCGAAGGCATGTCGCCACGCGCGGCCACACATAAAGCAATGGACGAAGTGGGATCGGCGCTGATCGCGACGACGTTGGTGTTGATCGCGGTCTTTGTTCCGACCATCTTCGTCCCCAGTATCAGCGGCCAGTTTTATCAGCAATTCGCACTCACGATCGCGATCTCGACTGCCTTTTCAACCTTCGTTTCGCTGACGCTCAGCCCCGCGCTGTGTGCGTTATTGTTGAAGCCCAAAGGCGCGAAGAAGCACGGCATCTCGAAAGTCGGCGACTTCTTTTTCGGTTGGTTCTTTCGACTGTTCAACCGCTTTTTCGATGTGACCAGTAACATTTACGCTGGTATCGTCGCACGAATTGTACGGATGACTACGGTTTCATTGCTGCTGTACGCTGGATTGCTGGTTTGTACTTGGTACAGCTTTGGAATGGTCCCCAAAGGTTTCATTCCGCAGCAGGACCAGGGTTACGTGATCGTTAGCATTCGACTGCCCGACGGTGCCTCGCTGGCCCGGACCGACGAAGTGACCCGCCGCGTCGCCGAGCTTGGCGGCAGCATTGACGGAGTCGCCCATGCGGTGGGAATCGCGGGGCTTTCGGGATCGACGTTTACGATCAGCCCCAATGCGGCGGTGACGTTTTTGCCGCTCAAAGATGCAAAAGAACGAGCAGCACGAGGTCGCGGGATCGATGCAATTGTCGCCGATTTGCGAGATAAAGTTTCGGATATCAACGAGGCTCAGATCTTCGTGATTCCGCCACCGCCGGTACGGGGTATCGGTCGTGGAGGCGGATTCAAAATGTATATTCAAGACCGCCGAGGTGCCGGCACCAATGTGTTGAATCAGGTGACCGAAACGATGGTCGCTCAAGCCAATCAGCAACCGGGAATCTCTCAGGCGTTTTCCAATCTGCGTGTTAGTGTGCCGCAGATCTACACCGACGTGGATCGCGATAAATCCGAGATGCTGGACGTGCCCGTCAACAATGTGTTCGAGGCGTTACAGGTTTATCTTGGGTCACTGTACGTCAACGATTTTAATTTTCTTGGCCGTACTTACCGTGTGACGGCGCAAGCCGAACCGGAGTTTCGGGATGAGCCAAGTGACATTCTGCGTTTGCGGACTCGCAGTGCTCGCGGGGCCTCGGTTTCACTCGGTTCGATCGTCGAACTAAAGCAAATTGCTGGTCCCGATCGTTTGGTGCGATACAATCTGTATCCGGCTGCCGACATCAACGGCAGCACGGTTCCCGGATTCAGTACCGGTCAGTCGCTGACGACGATGGAGGAGCTTGCGGCGGTCAATCTTCCTCCGGGCTTTGGTTTTGAATGGACGGAACTTGCGTTCCAGGAACGTCAGGCTGGAAACACGATCATGTTCTTGTTCCCGCTTGCAGTGTTATTCGTTTTCCTTGCACTAGCAGCGCAATACGAAAGTTGGCTGTTGCCGCTGGCGATCATTTTGATCGTGCCGTTGTGTTTGCTGTTTGCGATTCTCGGTGTCTGGTTCCGAGGCATGGAAAACAACATTTTGACTCAGATCGGTTTTATCGTGCTGGTCGGTTTGGCGTGTAAGAACGCGATTCTGATTGTGGAATTCGCCAAGGCCGAAGAAGATGCCGGCAAGGATCGGTTTCAAGCAGCGATCGATGCGTGTCGACTGCGGTTGCGTCCGATTTTGATGACGGCGTTTTCGTTCATCTTGGGAGTCATTCCCTTGTTGATCGCCACGGGGGCTGGATTTGAAATGCGACGTGTTTTAGGAACCGCCGTGTTTAGTGGCATGTTGGGCGTGACCATCTTTGGTTTGTTTTTGACGCCCGTGTTCTACGTCGTACTACGTGGCTTTGCACGCAAAAAGCCACTCGTGCTGACAGGTGTTGCCAGTGCGGCGGTCAGTGAGTCGGATGTAACATTGCAGGTACCCGCTTCGGAAGATCCAGCGACAACCAAGTCAGGGGCCGTCGCAGCTATTCCGGTGACGTCGGTTTCGAGCGAATCGAAATCTAACGAGTCTGCGAATCTCAATGGTTCGATCGAAAGTTCGACATCGGCGGGGCCTGAGTAATCGCGTCCGAATCAGTGTTCGTATTTCCGAATGCCCAAGTGTTTAGTGGTCAAAGGAACACGCATCATTTGTCGAGTTTTGGGGAGCTCCGTTTTGTGTTTTTTAACCTGAAAACGGAGTGTTTATGTCACGCTGCGTCGCAGTAAGGATGCACTGGGGGGCAGCCAGAGTTTGTGGCGTTAGGGTATTGCGACCAAAGAAAGACAGCTTTGGTTTTTCATAATTGCAATGGATGGTTAAATTGTCTACAATCCCCCCAATCGGGTCCGGTGGACGCGATGTTTCCGTAGCCCGGTTAACGGGTCTTTTCGATTGCGGATCCTAAACTCATCAATCAAGCAACTCTGCACGTGAGACATGGGGACGTCGCTTCAATGAAGCGATTTCTGAAGGTTTTACTTCCTACGTCCCAATCAGCAGTGTTCATCCGAACGCAGAGTCCGTGTTGATTTCAGGTTAACTGGATGCGACAGGCGAGTTGCGAATAGGAGTCAGAACTTTATGCGAAAAAGCAAGAGTCAGCCTTGGACGTTGGGGCGCGTTCCACATGGTTTCTGGGATCTTTGCGAAAACCGACTCGCCTACATGAGTTGGCTCGGAGAGCAACTCGGATATACGAAACCCGATGACTGGTATGGGATCCAGCAGAAGCACTTTAAGCAGAATTATGGCGGAGGGTTGTTGGCGTCTCACTACAGTGACTCGCCCCAGAATGCGGTGCGAGAATTTATGCCGCGACGGACTTGGCACTCATGGTTGTTTTCGCGAGCGACGAATGGGTATTGGCAGAAAGCCGAGAATCGCCGTGCGTTCATGCTTTGGCTTGAGAAAAAATTGGGGATTCACGGCAAAGAAGACTGGTACGGAGTGACTAAGAACGACTTCACCCGTCATGGTGGCTTGGGGTTGCTGAACAATTACTACGGGTGCAGCGTCGCGACGGCCTTAGAAGAATTCAAGCCGCTGATGCAACTGGAGGAATGGAGATTCGAAACCGTACCTCAAGGGTTCTGGTGCTCTGCTGAGAACCGTCATCGTTACATGGATTGGCTTGCGTTCAAACTCAAAATCCGTACGCCTGAATTATGGTATGGCGTTACTGTTCAAGACATTCGGGACAATTACGGCGTCACGCCGCTGACCATGTGTGGTGGATCGATCTACCGAATGGTGCTTGAGTATTTGCCGCATTTCCATTGGAAGCCGTGGCTGTTTCATTACACACCCAGCGGATTTTGGGAGGATGCCGAGAATCGAAAAGAGTACCTTCACTGGTTAGGCAAAGAGTTGTTTTATAAGTCCCCTAAAGACTGGTACCAAATTAGGGAAGTTCACTTTCTGCGGTCCGGCGGCAGTTGGTTGTTTGCCAAGTATTATGGCTACTCGCCGTTGCGTGCGGCGCAGGAAAGGTACCCCAATTTCAAGTGGAACCCGGATCGATTTCGCGATCACGGCAGCAAGAAACCACGCAGTCCAGAGACGACCTGCGTTGCCTGAGCATTGCTGTCAGTTTCTCGATTCGTTGCCGGTTACTGACTTGATAGGTCGAGGGATCCGCCGCAGGTGGCCTCAGCTTGAGTTGATTTTGCGTAGCTGAGATTCGCTTGTTTGGCTCCGTCACTGCGACGGATTTGATCTTCGATGGCGCTGCGGTTTTTTGTCAGCTGTTGTTCACATTCGCTTTCAATCTGCATCAGATCAAGCAACATCGTTTCGGTTTGCTCGTGCTGAACGCGGCACTCGCCCCGCATTTCGCTCGACGCCCATCGTCGTGTTTCGGGGTCGTCGCCAATTGCCGTATGCAGTCGTTTGGATAGTTCGCCTAAAGTGCTAAGCGGTTGTTGTTTCTGCGACAGCAGTTGCATCAACTCGTTCATGCGTCCTGATTGCACAGCGTCCAATTGAGCACGTCCGAGTTCGACCAGTTCGACGACTGCCGCGTGCCGCTGTTGGACCAAGATTGCAAGTTCGTCACCGTTCATGTCGTTAGAGCTCCGTGTTCGTTGTGATTGTTTGAGGCAAACAAGGCGTTTGTCATGTGGCATGCCGAATGGCTCATAGCAGGTTGCTTAAACGCCGCCGCCAGGGTCTCGCATTCCCGCGGTCATCCAGGCAATCATTTTTTCCCATCCCGCGCGGTCGTATCGGGTCGTGCGTTGGAATTCGTTGTCCAGTGTGGGGGGGATTTGTTGCAGCACCACGCTGGCTTGCCGGATCAACAGGTCAGCTTCACGCGAGCGGCCGAGTTTGCGGACGCAGCGTGCTTGGCCGAGGATGGCTTCCAAGGCGGGCGGGCGATTCATGTAACGCAGCGAGATTGTGCGGTAGGCGGTTGCAGCATCTTCGAACCGTCCCATTTCCTTGAGTGCATCGGCTTCCGCCATCATCGAGTTTCGCAGCAGTGCTTTTGCGTCGTTCGTCAGATCTTGTTCTTCTTCACGCCGCAAAATGCGTTCTTTTAGTTCAGCAAAGCCAGTCAGTGCCGCATTCAATTCCGCCTCGACTTTGGTTCGCATGGCTCGACGCGCGGCATCGAGGATGTCCGTCGATTGTGCTTCCAATCGAGGCCACTGGGCTGCCAATACGTGCGAACGTGCGGCCAGATAGGCTGCGGCGTCTGCGCGAGGTGAGGGCTGGTAACGCAAAACCGCTTCGTCAAGTCGACGGATCGCCGCGTCGAGAATCGGTTGGTTCTGCTGCAGCAACTTTGCACGCTCCGGCGGATCTGCGTGTTCAGCGATCAGGTGATTCTCATAACTTTTCTGATAAAGGATCTCGGCGAGCGTGAACAGCGAATCTCGCCAAGCAGGACTCTGCGGTGTCAACTCGCCGTCCTGAAGGTTGTCGATCAAGTACGCGCGTGCCGTTTCGATTTCGCCTGTTTCTGAATACGCTTTTGCCATCAACAGTCGTGAATCGTAGCGAAGTGGATCGCGCGGAAATTCGGCGATCACTGTTTCCAATGCCTCGATTGCACCAGTGGGGTTGTTTTCTGCCAACAAAGCACGTCCCATCGCGACCAATCCGCGTGGCTGACGTTGGCGTTCTTCGTAACGAAGGTAGGGACGTAGCAGGCGAATGCTCCGCTCAAAATGGCGGCCTTGTTGGTAGGAATCGATCGCCGCCCACTGAGTCTTGATGTAGCGTGGGGTATCAAAGTCAAGCTTCGCTGCTTCTGCAAACGCGTCACCGGCTTGGCGATAGCGTCGTCGAGAGAGCGAAGCAATCCCGGGAGCGATTTCTCCGTTCATTAAAACGCCACCGCGTAGTGTGTTTTCAGCCCATTCGCGAAACGTAATGCCTTCTTGCATGAGCGCGGCGGAACGAGTGAAGATGGGCGGCAGACTGCGAGCCACGTCAATCGTTTCTTGGTAGGCGGATTGATCACGCAGTTTTTCCAGCGCGGCAATCAGGCGTCGACGAAACTCGACAAGCGAAACCATGCTGGGATCAAACCCTCGCAAATCACCCATTTCACGCATCATGTAACGAATCGTCTGCAGCAGTTCTAAACCCATGCCTAAGGCCGCGAGTTGCTCGATCTCTTCTAAACCGCTGATGATTGCGGCACCACCAAAAGGACGCTGTTGTCGTGTCGCAGTCCACTGAGATAGTGCTTGGTCCGGCATTCCTTGGCATAGGTAAGCTCGTCCCGACCAAATCCGTGCCTCCGCCGCGATCTGCGGCGAGGCTTCGCGTTGCAGGTCCATTAAATTCATCATCGTTGATGATAATTCTGCAATCACCTCCTCACGTTCGTCCGTAGGGTTGACCGGTTGTTTGCCGTGTCTGGCGATCGCCTTGCTAATTTGGACGATTCCTTTCGACAACTTAAAACGATGTAGGTAATCGATATAAGCAGCTTGCTTGGTCACGTCCGCGGATGCAATCGATTGTCTTCCGACTTCGATAGCCGCCTCGGCCTCGGGGTAACGAGCCAATCGCGTCAGTGCGTCGATGCGGATTAAGTTCGCTTCGAAACGCTGTTCAGGCCGGAGCGTTTTGTCATTGAGGATTTCGTCGATTGTCGCTAACGCGATCTCGGGCTTAGGATCGATGGATCGAAGATGAGTATCGGCCAATAGCGGCAATAGCTCGCGACGTAACGTCGGGTCTAATTTGACCAGTTGCTCAAAAAGAACCGCTGCGCGTTCGAATTCGCCTAGTTGAAAATAGGATTCGGCGAGCAGCCGTTTGCCTTCGACTTCGCGTCCGAGCGGCAATCCTTCCTCGACAGCCCTTTTGAAATCGGGGATGGCGGCAATCAAGATTTCGCGTCGCTCGCGAATGTCATCCAGATCGCGGGCGCGGATGACTTCCCCTGCACTAATCAGGAACTGACGCAGTTTTCGCCAATCGGCAAGTTTGTCGGTGGGCTTGCTTTCATCGCCTTCCTGTTCGTCCGCCGCGGCTGTTTCGCTTGCTTCGTCGGCTGGCGATGGTTCGCCAAGATCCACGGATTTGGCAAGCTTGCTGGCGATAATCGGATTGCCAGCAATGTATTCGCGTGAGGCGACTTTTAAAGTTTCGATTTCGTCTAGAGGACCGTTACCAAACCAAACCGAAAAAACGACGCCGAAGCCGAGAATAGCAACCGCAGCTGCAACCCCCATCAGCGCGGTGGTGATCTTATCGCGAGTCACCACGGGAGCGCTGGTTACAGTTTGATCCGCCTTTTTGTCAGCCACCTTGGACTCAGGACCGTGTGTTGGATTAGGACGTGGGAGGAAACGCTATTTCACCGATGATTGGGAATTAGCAGAACAGCGGCGGTGCGGTCAAGTTGTTCTAGCCGAGATCGACCCCCGTGCTCCCAGTGTCCTGTGCTCTCTAACAACCAAAAATGCTCGCTTCGGCGCGGGTCGCGATGCGGCGAGACACTACCGAAATCGAATCCACTTGAGCACATCGCAGCAAATCGGCCTCGTATCCGGCTCGGATCAGATTTTGACCGCCGTGCGATTCCGACAAACATGCTGCCAATGCAGTGGGGTCAGGCGTTGTGCCCTCTTTTTCGCCCGTTTGTGGGCCGAACCGAGCGCGCCATAGCTGGCATGCGATCCGTGATTCGTCATTAAGTTCCAACGAAGGGAGTTCATGGTGATCGGACCGAGATTGAAAATCGCTGACCAAGGCACCGGCAAACAAAACGTCCTCCATACTCACACAACCATCGGTGCCTGCGCAGACGAGGGCAATGCTAGCACGGGGATCGAGATAATCGGCGACTGCCCGCTGATTTAAGAAGCTGCCCAAAATAACTTCTTTTGCTAGCGAAGCTGCTTGGATGGCTTTGGTGCCATTGGTGGTGGTCACGACGAGATGGCGTCCGTTGACTTTGCTTGCCGAATATTCGGCTGGCGAATTACCGCAATCAAAGCCACGAATCGGAACACATGCTCGTTCCCCACACAGCAGTGGTCGAGGAGTCGTGGCATTTGCCAATTCGCGAGCCGTCTGGACGTCGCAGATTGTTGCGATTTCGGTGGCACCATTGGCACACGCCACAGTCATGACTGTGGTGGCGCGAAGAATGTCGATCACGACGGCGGTGTCGGTCGTTTCGTCGATGGAGTTCAAACTGGGAAGAAACGAGGTCCACAATCGCATCAATAAATTCCTAAAAATGGTCTTGTTCTGGTTCCGCCCAAACCCTGGCTTCGTCATCGAGCCAATCAACGTGAATCACATTCGGGTTGCAGCAAACCGGGCAATCTTCGACATATTCCTGACGTGTCCCCGACGAGGGATCCAACGGAATCACGATTTCTTCGCCACAAGAATCGCAAACGTAAGTCGCTTCGGTATCCATTTTGACAATTCCTCGCCGGTAAAAAACGTGAACGGGTGCAAACGAGTTTGGGCGTTCTCGATGAAGTGCCGATGCTACCCTATAATCAACGCGACCATGAGTATCCCCCGTTCTTTTTCTAAGTACTATGCCCGGACCCGCAATCTCACGATCCGTTTCGTCCGGTAAAACCCAGTCGGGTAAACCCATTGATCCTGGTGTGTTGCTTGCTCGCTTTGGATTGACCCAATTTCGTGCGGGCCAACGTGACGTCGTGGACGCGATCGCCGACGGGCACGACGTGCTGTGCGTAATGCCGACCGGTGGTGGTAAAAGTTTGTGTTATCAATTGCCAAGCTTAGGCCGGGCTGGAACCACGATCGTTGTGTCACCGCTAATCGCGCTGATGAAAGACCAGGTCGACACGCTTCAATCGCTCAACATCAAAGCGAAATTGCTTAACAGCACGCTTAGTATGTCCGAGCAGGCCGATGTGATGCAGCAGATGTCACGCGGTGAATTGGATTTGGTCTATGTGGCTCCGGAGCGACTTCGCAATACGCGATTTCTCGAAGCCGTCTCGACCGCCAAGGTCAGTTTGTTAGCGGTCGACGAAGCCCACTGTGTGAGTGAATGGGGGCACGATTTTCGTCCCGATTATTCGCGTTTGGGACGGTTTCGCGATCGCTATCTCGCGAATGTGCAAACGATTGCATTGACCGCGACCGCCACCCCGGCGGTGCGACAAGACATTGTCGATTTGTTGCGGCTACGCGAACCGAAAACCTTTGTCACCGGTTTTGCAAGAACCAATTTGCGATTCAGTGTGTTGCATTCCAAGGGGGACCGTGAAAAAGACGAACAGCTTGTTAACTACGTCAACCAATGTGAAGGCACTGGGATCATCTACGCGGCGACGCGAAAACGGTGCGAGGAGATTGCAAGCTGGTTGCCCGAGAAAACACGACGTCCCATTGGGGCCTATCATGCGGGCTTGGAACCGATGCAGCGGCAGCGCGTCCAAGACGACTTTATGTCGGGGAAACTTTCCGCGATTGTGGCGACCAATGCGTTTGGAATGGGGATCGATAAGTCCGACATCCGTTACGTCATCCATTACAACATGCCCGGCACGCTGGAGGCGTATTACCAAGAAGCGGGTCGCGCCGGGCGGGACGCAAAAGACAGCGATTGTTTGATGTTGTTTTCATACAACGATCGCTATATCCAAGAATTTTTTATTGAAAATCGCTACCCTTCGCGTGAAACGGTTTCGAAGGTTTACGAGTTTTTGTTGTCCCGCGAAGAGGACCCGATCGAGTTAACGCTTGAACAAGTTCGTGCGGCAATTGACGTCAAAGACGGCAGCGAAGCGATTGGCACCTCGCAGACGTTGCTGGCCAAGGCGGGAGTGCTCAAACGTCTCGATAGTGCGGCAAATAACGCGATAGTTCGCATCGACAGCAATGCGCCGACGATGTTGGATTTCCTGCCGCGAGAAGCCAAAATCCGCCGACGGGTGATGCTGGCGGTCGAAAAAGTGATCGGCAAACAGCGTGGCGAAGACGTCTATGTGACCGTCAAGCGATTGATCGAATTGGCCAATGTGGATCGTGACCAACTTTCCCGCACGCTTCGCGAGTTGCGACGTTTGAAGGGTTTTGATTACGTACCGCCATTCCGCGGCCGCGCCGTTCATCTCGTTGAACATGATATTCCCTTCGACGCACTCGAAATCGACTTCGAAGAACTTGAACGACGCCGACAAGCCGAGCATGCAAAACTAGATGCCGTGATCGGATTTGCTCGTAGCAGTGGTTGTCGTCAACGAGTGATTTTGGATTACTTTGGCGATCCGGAAAGCAAAGATTGTGGCAATTGTGACCGCTGCAATCCCGAGGGACGTCGTGCGAGTGAAGCGGTCGATCCGGCTGAAGTTGCCAAAGCATTTGCGGGAGTCGACCGCGATGGATTCGTACGAGGCGTACGCGTCGTACTGAGCGGTGTGTTTCGCATGCATGCTCGCTTCGGCAAAAATCTTGTGGCACAAATGTTATGTGGTTCGAAAAACAAGAAGTTGCAACAGTGGAAGCTGCATCGACTGAGCACCTACGGTTTGCTGTCGCTGTTAAAACAGTCCGAAGTCGTGGCAGTCATGGACGCCTTGATCGCGCGTGGGTTACTCGTCCAACGCGAAGTGGACGACCGCAGACCGACGGTGGATCTGAGTGATTACGGCAGTTTGGTGATGCATGCCAAAGAGCCCATTAACGACACATTGGGGATGAAGTTCCCCTTGGTCAAACGATTGGCGGCAGCGGCCAAGAATCTCGAAGCCGCAGATGTGCATGAAAAATCGAGCCCAACTCTCGACGAATCCGAAACGAGCGAGGATGCGGTACCGCCATCGGCATCGGACGAATTGAAATCCGAGTTGAAGGACCGACTGAAACGCTGGCGTCAAAAAAACTCCGCCGCGCTTGCAATTCCGGCATACCGTATTCTGAGCAATGCAACGATCGACCGCATTCTTGATGCAATTCCACAGACCACCAGCGAGCTGGAGCAAATTTCGGGGGTCGGTCCCGCCACGATTGAACAGTTTGGCTACGACATTATCGAGTTGATTATTTCGGTTGTCGCAGAGCATTCGAGTCCCGATGAAATCGAAAACGAGGCTGTCGTTGTCGAATATGACAACGTTGATAAATCTGACAGTGACGAGTCCGATAGTGTCGAAGAATCTCTCGCGTACGATGCTTCGCATTCCCAAACCGAGCTTTTCGAACCCGAAGAGACGGAACAGACGGAATCCGTGGCGGTCAGTGACGAGTCGGACGGCCGGGCCGTCGATCCCCCACCTTCGGTTGATCCTAAACGCGATGACGAATCGGAACGCGTTGACGCAAAAAGTGCCAATGATCGCGAGGTTCCGCGAGATCGCGTCGCTCCTGTGATTCTAGAGCTTGATTCAGTCGGGCCACTTGACCCTCAAACTACGCAAACCGACCCGACTCAGGATGAAGCGTCGGATGCTTATTGGACATGGCGACTGTTCCGCGATGGCTACACGGTGTCTCAAGTGGCGTTAATTCGTCACTGTCCCGCATCGACTTTGGTTCGTCAGCTGGAAATTGCTTCGGCGGTTGGTCATCCGATTGATCGCAGTTGGCTGGAAGCCGCACGTGCGCTGAAATCTTAGCGATGCTGAAATCGTCATCGGCAGATGTTTCGAACACCCCCCGCGACAACGATGAGGGCAATTCATGCCGTCAACGCCTACTTTCCGGGCATCCACGATGAAATTGGAAACTGACGTGGGAAGAATGCTTTGCATTTAGGTCGGTTAGTCATCTAGCGTCACAGTCGATACAATCGGGCCGGTTGACCCACGACACGAGGAACCTTGGTCCAAGAAACAGTTGCTGACTTGGCTTCTTGACCCAGCATTTACAGTGAATGGATATGCCGAGTTCCCGAAATCGGCATACAACGTGCAACGCGTTGGAAACAACGTCGCGGGTGTGACAATTTAGACAACAAAAAACGCTCGTTTGAGCAGCCTTGGCGTGATCGCCAAAGCGCTGCTGTGGTGGGCGAGCAAGAAATAAACCTCCGGGTTAAGGCTGACAAAGGAAACCGATGGATAAAAGGTCCGACGAAAAAGATTCGGAAAAGGGTGGCAGTGGCGCGAACAAGCGTGGCAATAACACGTTTCTGATCGCGTTGGTGGTCGCTGGATTGATCGCCATGCTGTTCATGAACCGTGGTGCGAACATTGCAGAGGTCTCAACCAGCTTCTTCCTGGATCAACTCGCAAAAAACAACGTCGAGGCGGTTCAGATCTCCGATCAACGGGTTTTCGGCACATTCAAGGTTCGTCCCGAAGCGCCTCCGGTGATGGAAGACGGCAAGCTGAAGCCGCAGGTCGATGACGAAGGTAAACCGGTCAAATTGGCCAAGGAATTTGTATTCCGTCAATCGTCCGATGCGGGGTCAACGGTTCGTTTGGAAGAGCGATTAGAAGCGGCCGACGTCGATTATCGAATTCTGGCACCTGATAATTCCCAGCAAATCATCAGCATCATCGCGTTTATCATTCTGCCGCTGGGGATCGTGTTCTTTCTGTTCATGATGCTCCGCCGCACGCGAAGTGACATGATGGGCGGCGGATTTTTGTCGGGATTCAGCAAAAGCCCCGCAAAATTATTCGAAGCTTCCGACAAAATGATCACCTTCAACGAGGTGGCGGGACTCGAGGGCGTGAAGGCGGATCTGCAGGAGATCGTCGAATATCTGAAAACGCCTGAGAAATTTCAGCGACTTGGCGGGTTTGTCCCCAAGGGAGTGCTGCTAAACGGACCTCCGGGAACGGGCAAAACCTTGTTAGCACGTGCCGTGGCAGGAGAAGCGGGAGTACCGTTCTTTTCGGTCAACGGTAGCGAATTCATCCAAATGTTCGTTGGTGTCGGTGCTAGTCGCGTGCGCGATTTGTTTCGCACCGCGAAAGAGAACAGTCCGGCAATCATTTTCATCGACGAAATTGACGCCGTCGGGCGACAACGTGGCGCCGGCGTGGGTGGCGGTCACGATGAACGTGAGCAGACGTTGAACCAAATTCTCGGTGAAATGGACGGCTTTACGCAAAGCCAAACGGTGATTGTGATCGCCGCGACCAACCGTCCCGAT
The DNA here is from genome assembly GCF_052161655.1 of Novipirellula methanifontis. Taxonomy (GTDB): domain Bacteria; phylum Planctomycetota; class Planctomycetia; order Pirellulales; family Pirellulaceae; genus Novipirellula. The sequence continues at coordinate 9,073,509 of NZ_CP197418.1, read as the reverse complement.
GTCTTGGATCCCGCATTGCTGCGTCCCGGACGTTTTGACCGTCACGTCACCGTGGGACGTCCCACGATGAAGGGACGCGAGGAAATTTTCAAAGTGCACGTTCGCGATGTGCCTCTCGGAGACGATGTCGACTTAAAGCGGTTGGCCGCAGGAACGGTTGGATTGACCGGAGCCGATATTCGAAACATGGTCAACGAAGCGGCGCTATGGGCCGCTCGGAATGACAAGAAACTTGTCGAAATGAATGACTTTGATTACGCCCGCGATAAAATCCTAATGGGTGCGAAGCGTGAAGAGGTCTTGCAAGACAGCGAGAAGGAAAAGACGGCGTACCACGAAGCCGGTCACACGCTGACCGCATGGCATCTCGATGGAGCCCATGTCGTTCACAAGGTCACGATCATCCCGCGTGGTCGCGCCCTCGGCGTGACTCAGTATGTCCCGAGCGAAGATCGCTTGAGCATCAGCAAGCGAGAGCTCGATCACCAATTGATCGTGTTGTTGGGCGGTCGTGCGGCTGAAAAGATCGTCTACAACGAAACCTGTGTCGGTGCCGAAAACGATCTCGAGCGTGCGACTAGTATTGCTCGGCGAATGGTCACCCACTGGGGCATGAGTCCCAAGATTGGGCCGGTCAGTTACAAGACAAGTGATGAAGATCCGTTCCTGGGACGTGAAATTCACCAAACACGCCAATTCAGCGAGCATACGCAAGAATTGGTTGACGAAGAAGTCGCACGCATTCTGCTCGAAGCCGATCAGAAAGCGGAGCAGCTGCTGCGGGAACACCGTGGTGAACTCGAAACGATCACGCGAGCACTCCTGGAGCACGAAGAGCTTGGCGAAGCGGAATTGACTGATCTGATCGGTTTGTCGATTCAAGTTCGCAATCGCAAGAAAGGCGATCCGCCTGCGGTCGAGCAAACGCTAGCTCCGGAAAGTGGTGCGGACCACAGCCCTGGTACGGCGGTGGGTGGCCACTCCAACACGGCTCCGCAAGAAAGTTAGCGGATGGCGTCTTAATGGCCAAAAAGAAACGTGGGAAACAACGCACTGACTTTCGCAAGAAATATCAGGGGCGCGTTAGGCAAGGCGACGTGACACGCACGTTCCGGCATGGCGATGTTGAAAAGCTTGCCGACGAGGTTCATGGCGAACGCGTGAGTGGCAAAGGCGAGCTGACACGAAAGCGAACCGTTAACAATCCCACGATTGAACAAGATGAGCACGGCGTCACCTCGTCGCCGGACCAATCGCTGATCAAGGGACGCGTGATCAGCGTTCACGGATTGCGGAGCAAAGTGCTCGGCGAAGACGGTGTGTTCTATGAATGTGCGATCCGCCAAGTACTCAAGTCACTCAGTATCGAACAACGCGGCGTGATCGTTGCTGGCGATGGTGTGTTCTTTCGTGCCGAGTCACCTTCGGATGGCATGATCGAAAGCATCGATCCCCGCAGCGGCGTGATCAGCCGAACTAGCCGTGGACGACAACATGTGATCGCCGCCAACGTCGACTATTTGCTGATCATTACCAGCGCGGCACAGCCAGGATTGAAGCCGGCGCTGATCGATCGATTTTTGTTGACCGCCGAGCACTGTGGCGTCGAGCCGGTGATTGTGATCAACAAGTTGGATTTGATCGATCCCGTTCCATTGCAACCGATGATCGGTGTGTTTGCCTCGATGGGCTATCGCGTGCTCATCACGTCAGCCGAAGATGGCACAAATGTCGCGTTCTTGAAGGCATTGTTGACTGGTAAACAGACGGCGCTCGCGGGTCAGAGTGGGGTCGGAAAAAGCAGTCTGCTCAACGCTATCGAGCCGGGACTCGGATTGGCGGTCTCGGCCGTCAGCCAGGATAACGAAAAAGGACGTCACACCACGACGGCGACAACATTGATACCACTCGAAGGGGGTGGGGCTGTGTTTGATACTCCTGGAATTCGTCAATTCCAGCTGTGGGACATCGGTTCGAGCGAGGTTTCGGCGCTAATGCCCGATCTGAGGCCCTACGTGAGCGCGTGCCGCTATCCCAATTGCTTGCATCTAAGCGAGGATGGATGTGCTGTTAAAGACGCTGTGGCCGATTCTCGCATCGATGCTCGGCGATACGATTCGTACTGTCATCTGATCGAGGAATTACTAACCGAAGAAGCAACGTTTCGTTGACCGAATTAGGAGGTCTGACTAGACTAGGTAGCATTGCGAAAGCACACGAAAACACGCAAATGTCATCGAGTCGAGTTGAGGGAATCAGCACAATCGAAGACACCTTATCTATTCATTTATGCGTTGCATCAACGGTCGCTTGATGTTCTTGGACGCATCCGCGTTGGTGATTTTTTTCTATGGCTGACGAATCAATACGAACGGATGCATCAACGATTCGTCGTGGCAATGATGATGAGTCGAGTTCCGCGGACGCTCCGCCTGAATCGAGTTTGATCAAGTCTGCGGAAATTCAGGAGATCGCGGAAGCCAGAACCGTGATCCGCGGATCGTCACGGGCGCATGCGGATGAATCGGGTTGGAATAAGCTCGATCGAACTCCTGCCTCGGTGGCCAACGTCTTGCTTGGAAAGCGGTTGAACCACTTTTTGCTGGAAGACTTTATTGGCGGCGGCGGGATGGGGGCAGTGTTTCGTGCCCATGATGAGCAGTTGGATCGGACCGTCGCGATCAAGGTGATTCCATTTGTAGGGGATGACCCCGATCTAAAGCGTCGATTTCGTAACGAAGCGCAAAGTGCAGCAAAGCTTGATCATCCGCGAATCGCCAAAGTCTTTGACGTTGGCACGTACGATGATTGGCACTACATCGTTTTCGAATACATCCAAGGAACGAATATTCGCGACTTGGTCCATCGCGAAGGCGTCATGTCGGCGGACCAAGCGGTCTTCTACACTTGCCAGCTTGCCGATGCAATTCAGCATGCATCGGATCGTGGCATCGTGCATCGCGATATCAAGCCATCCAATGTGTTAATTGGTGATGGGCAAACCATCAAGCTTGTGGACATGGGGTTGGCTCGTTCTGACAATTTTGAATTGAGCGAAGACATGACCGCCAGCGGCGTGACGCTGGGGACGTTCGATTACATTTCGCCTGAACAAGCCAACGATCCTCGTGATGCGGATCTGCGCAGCGATATCTATTCGCTCGGGTGCACGCTGTACTTTATGTTGACCGGTCAGCCTCCGTACCCCGGCGGTACGATGCTGCAAAAACTTCTTAACCACGGCAAGACGCCGCCGCCTGATGTGCGGCAGCTACGCAGCGAGGTCAGCAGCGATTTGTCGGCGGTCATCCAGAAAATGTTGGCAAAGCGGCCTCAGGATCGTTATCAGAACGCCACGGACTTGATTGCCGATTTGCAAGAGGTCGCTCGGCGCGAAGGATACGAGCGGGTGCAAGCGTTGGGCCCGGTGACAGTGAACAATGGTGGCCCATTGATTCAATTGATCGAGCAACATGCGCCGTGGTTGGTGGCGTTTTCTTTATTGTTGATCACAGCGGCATGGTTGTATGTTGCATCGGATTTGGCGCGGGACGATTTTTCGATTGTCGTTCCCGAGCGTAACAGTGTGGTCAGTTTGTCTGTGGAACGTTCCAGCGATGGGTTGCAAGGAAGCGGACCCTCGATCCCAGGGGCCGTGCCCAGCGAGCAAGGGCCTGCATTACGCTCTGGTTCCGACAACACGACACCGGCTTCGCAAGGTTCTGCGGCGTCCAAGACAGCGAATGGCGGACGCGATGCAAGCGTGAATGCCGTGGCGGTGGAACGTTCGCCATCGGATCCGCCCCGCATGCAAGATTTGCCGGTCCCCGAAGAGCTTGGTGGGCCTGCGGTCACTGGCGTTGCGACAACCGACACGCTCAGTCCCACAACCGTTGGTCCCGTCGCGGATCGCCCCAGCACCCCTCGTACTGCAAGCAGCGACGATACGGCTTCTGTCGCAACGATGTCGGTGCCAAAGACGGCTAATCCTCGCGCGATTCGCGTTAGTTTCACCGAATCGGGACTGGTCACCGACGAGTACGAAGCCGAAGACTACGTGTATGTTTCTTCGTTGGCAAAAGCGATCGAGTTATCGGATGAACTGGGCGTCGATCGAATTGAGATTGCAGAACCGATGATCCGCAGTGCCCCGATCAAAATTGATCGCGATGGATTGGTGATCAGTTCGAGTGTCGGTGGTAGTATCGTGGAGTTTGATTCATCCGATTTGCCGTCGCTTAGTCCTGTCGAGTTGTTTGATATTGGATCCAATCGTATCGACCTGGAAGACTTGCATCTGCTGTGGTCGGTGCCTGTTTCCTCGATGGGTGGCGGATGTTTGTTGTCATTGCAAGACAATCGTCTCGTTCGGCTGACCGATTGCAGTTTGACGATAAAAAATCCGGTGCGTCATCCCGATGTCTACGCCTTTTGCGTGACCACCCATGCAGAGGCATTTGGGTTTCAAGTGCTGCCAGGTACTCCTCTTGTGGGTGCAGCGACGTTGCCGTCCGGGAATTCACTCTCAAGCAGCAATTCATCTTCGAACCCGAACACGCTTGCCAACGCAACCACTTCGGGGCCTTTGCCGCTCGTGTCGATCGAGATGTACAACGTTTGCATTCGCGGCGAGATGTCGATGCTGCGGATGGATGTGGTGGCGGAATTACAGATGCGATGGGAGAATGGGCTGCTGGCGGTCACAGGGCGAATGATCGAAACGGCCGGTGCGGTTCGCCAGCCTCCTCCATCCGCACGCCCCATTCAATTGTTGTTGGACCAAGTGATTGCGATGGCGCCACGCGGATTGGTGCGGATGCGTTTGAACGCGATCGGTCCTCATCCTCTGCCGATAGATCGCGACGCGAGAAACTGTGTGTTCACGGTCAGCCCCGATGTCGCTGCGGTGGAAGTGTCTGGGCTAGATACGCTCGCAAACGATCCACCGCTTTTGGTCCTTCGCGGTGAAGCCAACGCCTACGACACTCAGCCCGATCTTTCGGATCCGATGTTGCGTTTAGTCGATTCCCAAGGCAACCAAGATGTCGTTCGAATGGTCGATTTGAAGAACCAGTCTCCAACGTGGGCGGAAGAACGATCCCCAAGATGGGCTGTCGATTGGGCGTCGGAAAACCTGAAAACGGTCCCCGCCAGCCGCCTGATGCCCGCCGATTTTCGTCAATATGGAGCGGTTATTAGTGGTTTTGATGAGCGATCGTTGACGATCATGAACCCTGCCGAATTAGTCGAATCGAGCGAAGAAAATCGAGATTGATTTGACTTTTGACTCGGTTTAGGACTTAATAGTGCATCGTGCGACCGAATCAACGGTCGCACATCCCACCCTTACTCCAAGTCAAAACCTACCTTTAATAACGTTCCGCGGAGAAAATGAATGAAACGATTGGCAATCTGTCTCGGTTTTTTGTGCTTGCTTATGACCCCCGCCATGGCAATCAGCGAATTCGGAAAACAATGGAAGAGTGAGTATCTTGGCGAAGATGCCGACGCGGATTTCGTTAAAATGGGTAAAAAAGCAAACTGCTATGTTTGCCACGTGAAGGGCGAAAAGAAAGAAGAAGCCCGCAACGAATACGGCAAGGCGGTTCACGAATATTTGAAGGCCGAGGATTTCCCCAAGGAATACATCAAAGACAATCCTGAAGAAGCCAAGAAGAAAATCATCGAAGGTTTCAAGAAGGCTGCTGATCACAAGAGCAAGGATGGGAAGAAGTTTGGCGATAAGATCAAAAACAAAGAACTTCCTGCAACCGATGCTGGTCTGTAGTTCGCCCTTGCGATTCTCGTTGATGAGTTGACGAGTCTTATTGAATCCCATTTCGCTTGTCGACTGTTTTAGTTGGCAAGCGTTTTTTTTTGACCACTCCCTACACAGCGATGAACTAAAGAATGAATTGGAAGATAAAACTCGTTGGTTGCATGACACTCAGCATGATGTTTGCCAACGTCGGTCGTGCAAATGACACCGCCACTGCCGTTGCAACCCCATCCGCCAATCACAGTGATGCCACGGCAGAACGTGAGGCAGGTTTCGTGTCATTGTTCGATGGCAAGACACTCGATGGATGGAAGAAAGCCGAAGAGAATCCTGATGCATGGGTAGTCGAAGACGGAAAACTTGTCTGCAAAGGCGAGCGTTGTCATCTGTTTTATGTCGGCGACCAAAGTCCGTTTAGAGACTTTCATTTTAAAGCGGAAGTGATGACCACTCCGGGAAGCAATGCAGGGATCTACTTCGCCACGAAGTACCAACCCAAAGGCTGGCCACGATATGGTTACGAGTGTCAAGTAAACGTGTCGCACCACGACCCTAAAAAAACGAGCAGTCTGTACTCGGTTGACGACGTCGCCGATCCCGGCGTGAAGGACAACGAGTGGTACACGCAAGAGATCATTGTCAAAGGTCGACACATTGAGTTGCGGGTGAACGGCAAGACACTCGTCGACTACACCGAACCCGAAGGCAAAGAATCATTCTCGGGTGATTTTGAGCGTCGTTTAAACGATGCGGGCACTTTTGCCCTGCAGGCTCATGATCCGCAAAGCGTGGTTTATTTCCGCAACTTGCGAGTCAAGAAACTCGACGCGGATGACACTCTATAGAGCACTGCTGTCGAAGACCTCTCTGTCCGCTCGCGAGCCGATCGCGTGGCGGACCTTGTCATCCAAACTATCCGTTAGAAATCTTACGGCTCCGTCACAGAATACCGTGTTGACGCCGCCAACATGGTAGCTGCCTGCTGAAATCTCGAGCTCTTGCTTGGGAGCCACGTCGAGATTCATTGGATGGTACAACGACACCAAGGCTTCTGAAAAATCCGATCCGTTCGCTTTACCTTTGCGTCGATCAAACTCGGGATGGTAGACGGCAAAGTGGCTGCAAATGTCACACTTGGGTTCGTCGATAAAGCGGGTTTCGGCGCACAGCACCGTGTTGCTCAATCCGTCCAGAATCGCGGCGAATGAAGTCGTGCCAGGCCATGGCAATGTTGGCGGAACATTGGGTGGGTCCAATGGGTGACGTTCGAATTGACCAATACGCAACACTCCGTTGCCTCGTTCCATTCCGAGAAGTGATGCGTTTGAGTAACTGTCACGCAGCACGTCGCTTCCCGAGTTTCCTAAATAGCTGCTCATCGCCCGGGCCACATCGCTGCCATCAATCGCAAGCGAGTTGTTGTCAAATAAGTACGTTGGACCTGGTTCGGTAGGGCAGCGGTACATCGGTACCAACGTGGTGGCTAGCTCGGCCAATCGTTTGCGATCTTCGAAGGTCACGGCTCCGTTACGCATCGGAGGCACCATTTCCCACAACGCATTCTGCTCGGCGAAGGGCAAAATGTCGGTGGTCCAACTATAGCCGTGCCCTCCCTTGGCTCCCCATGGCAATGACCGGTAAGCCGATTCGTAGTTGTGGCAAGCCAACCCGATTTGTTTCAAGTTGTTCTGGCACTGCATCCGCCGAGCCGCTTCGCGTGCCGCTTGGACCGCAGGCAGTAGCAACGCCACCAAGATCCCGATAATCGCGATGACTACCAGCAATTCAATCAACGTGAAGCCTTGGGATGCAATCGGTGAGGATTGTGTCCTGGGACGTTTCAGCGGTGATGAGAGGCGGAAATTTGACATTGCGAACAGGGTGCAGAGTTTCGTGCAGAGATTCTCAACGAAGGGTCTCGGGGGGCCACTCTGCTTAGTTTAACTTGAACCCCCGGTTTTGGAGCTTCGCAAAATGTTTTTCGAGATTTCAGACGGTGCGAGCTTCCAACCGGGACAACCTACTCTTTTAGAACGCGTTATTGAGCGGCGTTGTCCTCAAACGTTCCGCCTGAATCGCCCCTTTTTTAGCGAGATCGTTTTCAGGGGACCGTTCTGAAATTTAGGGGACCGGTCTGAAACGCTACAGATCACGTCTTAGGTCGCCACTACTGCGACCCAGTTTTGCCGCAAAATACTTTTGCCATGCCAATTTGTCGTAGCCAAAATCGACATCGGGCTCGATCATTTTCAGCAGTGTCAAAACGGGAGGATTCTCGAGATAACGAGTGACCACTTTGGGTTTGCCTCCCATCGCCAGCCCTCCACCACCGCTGCTGCTCGATCCCACCTGCATGCCGGGACCGGCCGGTCCTGTTTCTGTGTGCTTGGTGACCAACGCGTTGATATAGGTGTGAGCGAGTTCCGGTCTTGGGAAAAAGCTAAGCGCCCGCGCTGCCCGGATCACGTCGCCGTTATTGGGGCTTTGCAGCATGTTCACATACGTTGCCACTGCCGAACCGCTGCCGTATTGCTGCAGTTCTTCCATCGCGGCCTCGCGGATCACGTTGTCGGATTCTTGCACTCCAACGCGGACTAACGCTTCGACCGCGACCGAATTGTGGAAACGACCGAGTATCTCGACCCACAGTCGTTTTAGCCGTTGATTGTGATTCCCCTGCAACAATTGTTTGGCAATTGCCGATGCCGCCAATGGATCGTCGATGGCTTTGAGTGAGGCGATTGCTTCGTCGCCTCTGCTGCCACCACGCACTGCGACTCGAATCAACCGGTCGACCTCTTTGATCCACTTTTTTGAATCGACATTGGTCGAATCTTGGAACTCCGCAATGGCGGCAGCTTCGGGCAGCATCCACTTGCCCGCCACCGAAATCATGCCTCGTGATCGCTGCAGGTCGCTGTAGCGAATCCACTTGCCATCCTCTTTCACATAGTCCAGCGAGGCCCGGGCCTTAGTGTGTTCGGGATCAAAACGAATCGCCAATTGCATGTGAAATCGTTTGTAGGCGTCGGTGTTATCTTTAATATTTTTGGCACACCAAATCGCCAGGTTGTATTGCTTCTCAGCATTTTTACCTGCTGCGGACGCACCCTGCATGTATTCGTGCAGTTTGTCCGATGACACGACGCGTCGAACTCGACTTTGAGGGATTGCGACGCTGATTTCGTCGTCCACAGCGACGATGTCAATTTTTTTGTCTTCCAGCCGACGAACCTTCCCGCTGACGTGCCCCCCACCGGATAATTCAACCGTATCGCCACGCAGGGTCGCTGGTTCGACAAGGACGCTCAGTGCGGCCAGCGTCGCCAGGACGGGGGCCAGACGCCATGATAGGCTCGATTCTCGCTTGGTTCGCTGAATGAGTGCATGCATGGGAATTCGGGTGTCAGAGGAGGCGGATGAGAGCCTGGGGGGCCAAAATTGAGGTCGTCCGACGTGCTCCGGACGTCGGAAATTAAGTCGCCCGACGTCTCCGACATCGACAAGAACAAAAATACGGATGTCGGAGACATCCGGCGACTGACAGGCTGAATTTTCCATTCTACACGCACTTTCGCCTGCTGAGTTGGCAATTTGTGAAGGTTCCAGCGGTTAGCGAACCAGCCCCCTGCCCTCCCGACCCGGTTGGCTATCCCGAATCCGCAGAATCGTTCAATTCTGAACTCGCAAACGCCGACAATCATACTTGACTAAACAGATCATGTTTGTAGTATTTGGAAAACATGTCCTCAAAAGCTGACTGAAAATACGATGTCTGCAGCCAAAGCCCATTCGTTCGACGCCAAGTCGAGCTCGCAAATGACCCAACCCAAAGCAACCAATTCGAGTCCGTTACAGCTGTATTCGCTCGACTCGGGTGAGCCACGCGGTGCGTTGGCCGCCAATCCGCCGCTAGAGCCCACCGATGAATTATTGGCGGAGTTAAAGCGGGATAGCGATTCGTTGGAAAAAGCAACGCCTCAAGAGATCTTGAAGTGGGCGGTCGATCGGTTTGCGCCTCATTTCACGATGGCGACGGCCTTTGGCCCCGAGGGCATGACGATTATCCACATGCTTGCCGAGATCGCTCCGGAAACCCCCATCTTTAATCTCGAAACGGGTTATCAGTTCGCCGAGACGCTCGAACTGCGCGAGACCGTCAAGAAGCGATACGGGATCGAAGTTGAGTTCAAGTATCCCAAGACAACCGTGGAGGAATACGAAGCGGCCAATGGTGGTCCTGTGTACAAAACGGACCCAAATCGATGCTGCTTTGATCGCAAGCTGAGTGTCTTGCACGAAGCCGCCAAAGGTTGGCATGCCTGGGCCAGTGCGATTCGTCGTGACCAGAGCCCCGATCGCGCCAAGGCACCGATTGTTGGCTGGGACCGCAAGTTCCAATTGGCCAAAATCAGCCCTTTGGCGAATTGGACCAAGAAAGAGGTTTGGTCGCTGATCACTTCGGAAAATATTCCTTACAACACGTTACACGACCAAGGGTTTCCAAGTGTCGGTTGCGAACCTTGCACGCGGAGGGTGTTGGACGGGGAAGACGAGCGCGCCGGACGTTGGTCGGGATTTCAGAAAACCGAATGTGGTTTGCACTCGTCGTAGTCGGAGGCTTTCGTCATGGTTATTTCAGCACGTGTTCATTACGCCTGTCTCGCGATGCTCGAGCTTGCGATGCGGATCGACGATACCGCTCCGGTGGCGGTGCGCGAGATCACGGACCAACACAACATTCCGGGACCCTTTCTCGTTCAGATCTTACGGACGTTGCGAACCGCCGGATGGGTGCAAAGTGTGCGGGGCAGCCAAGGCGGATACCGGTTATCGGTTGATCCAAAACAGATCACGCTGCTTGATGTGGTCGAGGCGATGGGGTGCCAAGAAGGTCACACCTGTGTCGCCGAGCATGCAACGGAGACGGACGAGTCGTTGCAGCGAGTTTGGGACAAAGCAAGTGAAGCGTCCCGCGAAGTGCTCAGCAGTGTGCGGCTAAGCGATCTAGTCGAACAATGTCGTCACGGCGAAGCGACGATGTTTTATATCTAAGACGTTGTGCGGAAAACACGCTTGCCCGTTAACGTCAATCAGTTAGCGGCCATCTCGCTAAGGCCGCTGGATACTTCGTCTAGCGCGTCGCTCTGTGAGCCAGACTCGTTCTCGTCATCCGACTCGTCATTGTCGTCGCGGAAATAGGTTCGCATGGCTCGTGGCAATGGACTGATTGCCAATTGGTCGACTAAGTAACCCTTCTTTTTTGCCTCTCGCAGGACGGCGACGACATCGCCGTAGCCCCCACCTACCTCGGCAATGCCTTCGACGACCGAATGCAGCGAACTAGGGACGATCAATAGTCGATCATCCTCGCCGGCTCGGAAGCGACTGATGCGAATGAAACCTGGTTTCTCGGGATCATTCTTCAAAATGATGCCCGCGGGTCCCATCAAATGCGATGTGATTTGCAAGTTTTGGGGACGTCCCATCAGGACGATTTCAGGAGATTCTTGTAGCGAGACGATAACGGCAGCGGGCCCATCGGGGGCGACTTCGTACATGCGGAATGCATCGCCTACGACACGCCCGCTAAGGTGTTGACGGCCATCGGCGCGACGACGAATGCTACAAAACGCACCATAGCGAGTCTCGAGACTTTGTTCGTTCATCAATCGAGTTAAGCCTTCAACGGCCTGGCGTTGATCGAGCCCTTGTAATGCCAGTAGTGCTGGGTGACGAAACGCACTCGTTTGCACCGCCGCGGTAACAAGAGGGTCAATCGCTTCGACGCGGTCGAGATACGCGAGGGCTTCTGCAGCATAAAAGCGAAGCTCAGGATTGCTAGACTCAAGTCCTTGCAGCAATGTTGGGATCGCACTATCACCCAAACCTTCCAATTGAAGTGCCGCGTCGGACGCTGTGGAGGGTTCGGATAATCGCTTGCCAAGATCCGTCAAACGAGTCTGGGTCGCGGAGGATTCCGGAGCTACGCCCATGGCACGAACCACTGCCATCATGCGGCCGATATTGTCACGGTAGCGAGGATGGACTTCGATTTCGATGTAATCGTCTTCCATGGCCTTGGCGATTCCTCGCCGTGTTGTGCCATCAAAGAAGTAAAAGCGTCGATTGATGGCCGCGGCGATCGCCGACGCCATCTTTACGTGTTGGTATTGGGGACGCAGGATCAAGCCAATTTTGCGACTGATCTGAATACGACCTCCGCCAAGGATTCTGCCTTCTAATCGATAAGCGGCATCAGATGCGGTATCATGGTCAGCTCTTGTTAATAGCGGCCCCGTGCCGACGATCATCACGTCGCTCTGACGCACGCTGCTCTGCAGAACTTGTTGATGCCGAAGACGTGATTCAAGCATCCAACCCCCATGTAAATCGGTGGTCTCGGTTCGTGGTGGCGAGGTGATCTTAAGGTCGACCGGATCGCCACGACGAGCTCCCGGCGGTACAAACGCTCGCACTCGCACGAGCGCGGTCTCGTCAAGTTCTAGGAAATGGTTGGGGTCTTGTACTTCGTGGCGACGCATTTCGTCGAGCAATTGGTCGCGAAATACCGAGGGCACGGCGGGAGCACCGGTTCCAGGCAACCCATTGATCGCGGCGACGCCGTCGACTGCGATCGTGTTCATGCCTTGGACAATCGAAGCATCTCGGATCAAATCCGGTGGCTTGGGAACTTTCATCAGTTCTCGAAGATGAGCTTCCTTGTCGGATTCTTCGGACCCGTTACGCCAAAACGACGTGCATCCGCCCGCCGCGATGAAAACAACGCACACTGCCATCAAAACGTTGACGCGAACACGTCCGTTGACGGAATCGGTAGTGACTTTTGGCTTCCTGCCTCGCATCAGCTAACTCGGTGGCAATCGAGAAATGAACTAGATTGTTGGGTGATAGCGTACGGCGCCACTTGGAATCAATAGAAATGTGCTAGGGCTGAAGTTTCGGGTTGTCGTGGTGTCGCGTCGCATCCCGTTTCGTCTTCTTATCCAAATTGCTCCGCAGTGCTTCGCTCAAGTCAATTCCCGATTGATTGGCCAAACAGATCGTGACAAACAGCACGTCTGCCAACTCATCACCCAATTCGCCTAGTTGCGTCCCCGGTTTGCACGACTGTTCACCACACGTCCGCGACAAAATCCTCGCCACCTCGCCCACTTCTTCAACAAGCTGGGCGAGGTTCGTCATCTCGTCGAAATAGCGAACCCCCAGAGTCTGGATCCATTGATCCACTTGATCCTGTGCTTCCCGAATCGTCAGCGAGGGCGTTTCCGGGGACGGGGATGAATGTGCATCACTCATTTTGATAGCAACAAATAGGTCCCACTTTTGCCAGCCACCGCGATATCGGTTTTGCTGTCATCGTTTAGATTTGCGGTTACGATTTGCAAGCCGCATCCGACGTGGCCTTCTTCAATGGTGTGCCGCGTGAACTTTCGCTCGTTTGCGTTCCAGCGATAGTAATACAAGCAAGGCATATCTTTTCCACCGGGATCGTTTCCGTTGTGGCCAAAGTAGCGTTTGCCGGTAATTAATTCCGCACCGCCGTCGCCATCCAGATCGGCCCAGGCCAATGTGTGAGGCTGGCTAAAGCTGCTATCAATTTCGTGTTCTTTGAACTGGACCTTGCCGTCTTCTTCGCTGCCTTGATTTTCCATCCACAGCAATCCGTAGTTGTGTCCATTGCCGTAGATCAGGTCGTTGTCGCCATCCTCGTCCAAGTCGACGACAATCATCGGGATGCTGGCGTGCAGTTCCCAATTGTCGTGGAACGTCCACTCATTTTCCCAAGGTGAGGATTGGGGTTGCTCGTACCATCCTTTGCCGGTCAGCACATCGAGTCGGCCATCCTTGTTGATATCACCGACGCCCATGCCGTGCGAATTTCCGCGTGCGGCGAGTTGATGGGGCACAAACTCATAGGCGGCAGGATTTTCTTTGCTCACCGGCGTGTTTTTCTTGACCAATCGCCAAACCATCGTCGGTGCATCTTTGGCCCAGCTATTGACGATCCATTCCGGCACTCCATCGCCGTCGAGGTCGTGCATCAATTGGGCTTCGTTCTGTGACTTTTGCGTGTCGACCAATAAGTGCTTTGGCCACATTTTTCCGAGCCGAAGTGACTCCGCACCCGGATTCTCGTACCAATAGACCTCGCTTGGGACAAACGATCCGGCAATCACATCGAGACGTCCATCGGCGTTCATGTCGAAAAGATAGTCGCCATTGCTTTGCACATACCCGTTCCAGTCGTCAATTTGACGCAGCGGACGTGCCGCCCAATCGGTGGCGGAGAACCAGTTCCGGCCTGCGACTAAATCCGTTTTACCGTCTCCGTCAATATCGCCTGCTGCGATCCCTTCGTTCGCATCGAGTGCGAGCATTCGCGGGCTAAAGGTGGCTTCGGGCTGGTCTGCGTTTGCCGAGTTTGGAAACGCTTCGGCCACGGCAGCAATCGCTAGCAGGGAGCTGAAAACGACATGAAAACGTGTTTTTTTGTTCAGAGTTGTGGGCACTTCTTCTCCGGGGGTGGGCTTTGGGGGTATGCTAGGTGGGTGACGTTGGATCAGTCAAAATGGAGGGATGACGAGGAATCTAGGACAGAGCGCTTGAAGCTCCCTTGCGAGACTTACATATTTCTCACTTGCTGTAACCCGATCGTTATCGTGATCAAAAGTGAGTTTTATTGTAATTGCCGCAAAGACGTCTTTTGGTTTCTTGCTTTTCACGGCATGATTATACGTTCATTGACCCCTTGTGTGTGGGTGGACCGCCCTTGCACAAACCTCAAGCCACATTCGAGCGATCGTTGAATCACATCACCGAAACTAAACCGCTTTTTCTTGAGGACATGAAAGTGGGCGACCGATGGTCCAGCCCCTGGCGTGAAATCACAGGCGAAGATGTTGCCGATTTTGCCAGATTGACCGGTGACCACGATTCGTTGCATTCCAGCACAAGCTCCGCGTCGCCGTTTGGAGAACCCGTGGCTCACGGACTGCTGGGCTTGAGTGTCTTGGCAGGACTGGGCAGCGATCATCCTAACGCATCCACGCTTGCTCTGGTTGGCATCTCGGATTGGCAATTTGAGGCCCCAATATTCTTCGGTGACCGTGTGCAGGTCGTCACCGAAGTCGTGCAGATCCAACAGCATGGTCGTCGTGCTGGCCGCGTGACCTGGCTTCGACAGTTGGTCAACCAGCACGGCAAGATCGTTCAGCGTGGAAACTTTGTCACGCTCGTGGCGACCCGTTCGCGAGCACGTCACCTGACGAATCAAGAGCACACGCAGCGTGGCACCCTCCCGCCACGCTAGAGGCGTTGTTGATCGTCGCCATTTGCTCCGCAAAAGTAGCGTTTTCTGGGCGTACTTTCGCAGAGCGAAAGGCGACTCTTGTAAAGTCACCGCCTCGTAGCGAAAGTCGCCAAGACTTTTGTTCTTGTCATCCGTTTCGAGAGCGTGCGGCATAGGAAGCCCTCGTTATTTAGGGGCCTGCAGAGCCATCACCATCGTAACCCGAAGCGTAAGCGAGGGAATCTCTGACTTGATTCGGTCCCTCGCTGACGCTTCGGGTTATGATTTCCCGAAGCCGGACGCTCTCTTACCTCGCTCCGTGAATTCCGCGTGGCACGCAATCGGCGCAAAAAAAAACGGCGTGAGTGAAATCACGCCGTTTCAAATTTAGTCGCTATAAGCCCAGGCCGTACGAAAAAGCCCAGGCCGCACGAAACTCTTGGTGAGTTTCGCTACGGTGTTGACTTTGGAAATTAAGCCACTGGCTTTTTCATGTATTCGCGTTCGGTTTCGATCTTGCTGCCATCGGGCGTAGCGTCGTTATCGATATCGAACCACTCTTCCTTGAATTCCAAGTAACCGCCCTTGCCCGCATTGGCGTTCTTCAGCGCCACGTTGGTTCCCAACGCGATAACCGCGTCGCCCATCGCAACGGCGGGATAACATCGTGGGCGGTTTTCTTTGTCGGGGTTGCGGATGCAATACGCCCAGTGCTCGATCTCTTCGCGATAACCACGACTGACCGGACCCGAGTCTGCTGCCTTCGCAACCGGTGCGGCAAAGTCGCCACTCGCACTGGTATCCAACGCGTAGCCGCCACTCTTTTTGCTGATTCCCACCTTGCTGCTGGTGTCGCTGTTGCGGTACAGCATCACGTCGGTTTCTTTGTCCAAGATCAACGTTCCCTTGCTACCGAGAACGACTTCGCCCCAACCGCCGAAGCCGTTGCCGTTGATCGATGAATAAGTGACCACGACTTTCTTGTTCGGGTCGGTGTCATAACCAGCGACGGGACCATTGCCTGGGTTCTTTTCATTCGGATACTTCTCGACGCGATCGTAATAGCCGACGTCAAACGTTTCCGAGTACTCAGGGCCAGGGAACTCGTACATACAATAAACATGGTCCCCGACCTCGCGGTCCAGCGGCATGATGTGTCGGCCGCCAACCGCATGCACGCTAAGCGGATGAACTTTCTTGCCATCGTCACGCAGCGAGCTCAGGAAAATGCTGACCGCGTCGAGTTGATGGCTGCCAAGCTCGGCCATCAAACCGGCACCGGTGCGATCAAACAGACGCCAACGATGCAGTTCTTCCATCGCCGAGAACCGCTTGTTTTGCAGTGCGAAATCCTTGTAGCCAAACTTGCTTGGGTCGACGTTTTTGTCTTGATCCCAAGCGGTCCACAAGGCGATTTCATTTTGCAGACGCACGATCTCGTCTGGGTTCTTTTCCGTCTTCAGCAGATTAACTCGGTGAGCCAAGTCTCGGGCGATGCGATCGAACTTTTTATCACTGCCCGCGATCTTTTCACCGCCTGGAAGCGGCATCGACCAGCTATCGCCACCGGGCAGATTGCCACGGTGCCACTGGGCACGAATGTGGTGCAATTGACCGAGCAAACCCCAACGAATCAGGTTAATTGCGTTGTCATATTTGACGTTGTAGTGGCGTTGATGTCCGGTTGCCAGATGCAGTGGGTTGCCGTCTTTGTCTTTCAATTCCCCTGCCATTCGCGACATGACTTTACACTGAGCCACGTTGTGGGCCATCAGTTTTTCAGTCAACACGTGCAGCCCTTTTTCCATCGCCAAGGCGGCAACCGAAGCATGCAGCCAAAGCGGCAAAGCGATGATTACCGCTTCGATGTCGGGGTTTTTCAAGCACTCCATGATCCCGCCGTTTTCGGCGTTGTAAACTTTGACGTTTTTGCGAGCCTCGGCTTCGTCTTTGTAGCCCGCAACGCTGATCAATCCGGGACGCCGTACCAGTGCCGACGAGCTAGACCAATCGCCATGAAACGCACGGTGTTCGCTGTAGGGGCGGATGTCACAAATCGCTTTGACGTCGACATAATCAGGATTACAACCGCCGATCAAGACGTTGCCTTCATCGCCGGTGCCGATTACCGCCACGCGGACGGGATCTTTGACTTTGCCATAGCCAAAATAGGCAGCCCCGAGTCCTGCACCACTGACCGCACCCGCAGCAACAATGCCACGCAGAAAGTCACGACGATTGACGTCGTAGTAACTTCCGACGGCTTCGTAATAGTTGTCTTCGCCAACTTTTCGTTCTTCAGCAGAAAGTTTGTCGACCATCGTTCTGTACCTTGTCGCTATTGTTGTATCGTTGTTTTGAAAGAGGGAATATGCGGACGCAAAGTGCGAAGCACTAGGCTTTCGCGGCTTCAGCACCAAATGATTTGCGTACGATCAAATGCAGGAAGTAATCAAGACCGGCGAAGCGTCCTGCACCCGTTCCGGCGAGAACCAAGCACGCCATCGCTTCGATCAGTTGGTAATAGGTCGATCCAGGACCCGAGGCCGGAGGATACTGACTCAGAACAACCGAACCGAGAAAGCCGGCCGCAGCTAACGCCGCAACAGGAGTGAAAAGTCCAAACAGCAGACACAGTCCCACGGCGATGTCAAAATAAGGGACCATCGCGTCGATCACGCTCGTGTCAATTCGAGCCGAACGAGGCAGTGTCGGTTTGAAGACGCGATGCACCTCGATTTGATCGGGAGTCGCGATCGCCATCTGAGCGTCGGTGTAGTTCTTCCAGATCTTGTCGATTTCTTTCATCGCGCCAGCCCCTTTGCTATTCCATTCGCTACGAATGGATTCGCGCTGTCCGCCTAAGCTCGATACTCCGTTACGCACCGGATCCTCATCCAGTTTAACCTGGCGATCTTTTCCAAGCTTGTATTCTTCTAATTCTTCAACGTGGTTATCGATCGCCCAATCGTATTGCTGCAAGGCACTTTTGTAGTTGTCTTGCGCTACGCGATTTTGAGTCTTGTCGTATTTGTAGTGGTCGCTGATCTGAGCCCACAAATACTTCCATTCCTGGTCCACGCGTTCGCGGTCTAACCGAATTTTACCTTCATTGTCCCAGACAAGTCCACGATAATGTTCGGCAAAAGGGCCTTTTGCGTTAGCAAAAAACGGAGTGGCGGTCCAATTTCCCGAAGCATACTTCTCCATCCCTTCGGTGTAGAAGTGCCAACCAACCGTCAGACGCAATAGGACCAACATGGTCATGCCGACCAGTCCCAGAAGTCTTGGAGAAAGCCCCCAGCCAACGGCCAAACGCAGCGGCAACAAAACAAGCTTTCTCACTGAAGGCAGACTCCGAACTAAGGGCAAGCAAGAACCCGTCGGGAGGGCATCCACGACAGGGAAAGGTGGGTAGGTAGGGGGCAGATTCTATCAAAACCCCGGTCACGCTGGGGCTCATTATGGCAAGTCGACCGAAAATCGCCAAGGATAAAGGCTGTAAAAATACGGCTGTGGCGTTTGCAGGAGTTCCGATACGCGGCAGAGTCTGTCCCCGTTTCGGTTTCGGCTACTTCACCAGTTCCGGCTGCGTGGCGTTGACCGAGCGGGTTTCTTTGAGCCCGGTGGTATCGCGAGTGTAGCCGAGCACTTCGTGCAATTGAGAAAACTTGTTCACCCCGGTGCTGAACTCAATTTCTTTGCCACTAAATTGACAAGGGTGCTGATAACCACAGGCGTAGGACAGCGAGAGCAGTTCCTTGCGGAAGCTTTTGATAAATCTTGCCATCCGTTCGGCTTTCTCGTCCACATTCAATCCGGCCTGTAGCCAGCGGTTTTGGGTGGCGACCCCGGCCGGGCAATGGTCCGTATGACACTTGAGCGATTGGATGCAGCCAATCGCCATCATCGATTCGCGAGCAATTTGAATGGCATCACAGCCCATCGCAAACGCGATCACCGCACGATCGGGAAATCCCAGTTTGCCACTGCCAAGCCAGACGATGTCTTTGGAGATGCCAGCCTCTTGGAAAATGGGATAGACGCGAGCGAAGCCAATTTTGAAGGGCAGCGAGACGTGGTCGGCGAACGCCAGCGGTGCGGCTCCGGTGCCCCCTTCGCCACCATCAATGGTGATGAAATCGGGGCCCTCGCCACGCTCGCGCATTCGTTTTGCCAATTCTTTCCAGAAACCACCGTTGCCGATCGCACTTTTGATTCCCACGGGGAGCCCTGTACGGACCGCAATCATTTCAATCCAGTCGATTAATTCATCAACGGTGTCAAATTCCGAGTGGGCATTGGGCGAAATGCAATCGACACCGACCGGGACATCGCGTGCGAATGCAATCTCGGCGGTGACCTTTTTGCCTGGCAAAATGCCTCCTTTGCCAGGTTTGGCACCTTGCGAAAGTTTGATCTCGATGCAACGGATTGAAGCGTTTTGCTCTACTTTGGCCGCGACAACATCGATCGAAAAGCGGCCGTCACGGTCGCGAGCCCCAAAATACCCAGTCCCCAATTGCCACATGATATCGGCGCCGTGGCAATGATACGGGCTGACGCCTCCTTCGCCCGTGTTGTGAAAGCAGTTTGCTTTTTTGGCACCGATATTCATCGCCGCCACCGCGTTGGCTCCCAGCGAGCCGAAGGACATCGCCGAAATGTTGATCACTGACTGAGGTTTGTAAGGTCTAGCCCGTCGATGCGATTCGCCCATGACTTTTAAACACGGAATATAAGTCGGGTCATCGCCAACGTGTTCTGCCTTGGTTTCCGGAAACGGGAACACGGCATGTTTGATGATTGGGTATCCAATCCCATAAATTTGTTCGGTGGTGCCAAAGCCAAAGTTGTTGTTTGCACCTTTGGCTGAAGCGTAAATCCAACTGCGCTCGTCTCGGTTAAACGGCATCTCTTCTTTATCGTTGGCGACCCAGTATTGTCGCATTTCCGGTCCCACCGTCTCTAACCAGTAACGGATGTGCCCCACGATCGGAAAGTTGTGCATGATGGTGTGCTTCTTCTGGATGAAGACATCAAAAACGAACACCAGCGTCAGGAAGCCGACACCCCCGCCAATCAAAAGCAGCATCCAGTGGTCGCTCATTGCGTTAAACATGTTGGAAACCCTGCAATAGTAAAGAAACAGCGTGCTTCGATTCCGGCCCGAGCCCTCATGGTATCACGAGCCCCCCGGTTCGTGTCTGTGTATCCCCTTGGCCCCCACCGCTGTTTCGATCCCCCCTCGAACTTTTGATGGGTGAGAAATGGGGGCATCATGATTCGCAAAAAAGGGCCAAAATGCCGAGCAGGAGCGTTTTGAGTGAGAAAATTCCTTTGTCAAGTCGATGACCGAAGGAGGCAGGATTGCTAGGCTAACTGAGAGCCGAGTCTTGCCGTGGCACAAAGGAAATGGAGCCCCCAGTATGAACGCATCGATCATTACCGATTTGAGTCAAGCCGCTTCACCCCAAACGAAGCCGTTTGTCCATCTGCATTGCCACAGCCATTACAGCTTGCTGGACGGAGCGGGGGATATCGGCCGGCTCGTCGATCGCTGTGTCAGCCACGGGATGAACGCGATGGCGCTAACGGATCACGGCAACTTGCACGGTGCGCTTGAGTTTTATCGCAAGGCAAAAGGGGCCGGTATCAATCCGATTATCGGTTACGAAGCTTATATCGCGCCGGGCAGTCGGTTCGATAAGGGAGGCGCTCGCAGTAGTAAGGACGCCAGCTATCACTTGACGTTGTTGGCGAAAAACCGTGTCGGTTTCGGCAACCTCGTGAAGCTTGCTTCCGCCGCCTCGCTCGAAGGATTTTACTTCAAGCCGCGAATCGACAAAGAAATTCTGGAAAAGTACAGCGAGGGGCTGATCTGTTTGTCGGGCTGCGTCAGTAGTGAATTCAGCCGCGCCGTGATGAAGGGAGTCGACACCGCCGAGCATGAAAAAGAGGCTCGTGACATCGCCGGTTGGTTCCACAAAGTTTTCGATGATCGCTACTTCATCGAAATCATGAACAACGATGTGCAAATCCAAAAAATGCAATTGGAAGGTGCCGTCGATATCGCGAAGCGGATGGGCTTGCCGCTGGTCGCGACAAGCGATTGTCACTACGTCGACCAAGGGGACTCCGAAGCCCAAGACATCATGTTGTGTATCAACACGGGGCGTTTTCGTACCGATACATCGCGGTTCAAAATGGAGAACGACCAGTTCTTCTTGCGCAGCCCCGATCAAATGTACGAAAAGTTCCCGGGGCTCGAGGACGCGGTCGCACGCAGCCAGGAGATCGCCAATACGGTCGACATCGAAATCGAGTTTGGAAAACACTTCTTCCCCAACTTCGAGTGCCCCGACGACAAGGCACCGATTGATTATCTGCGGGAACTTTGCGTGCAAGGATTGCTTGAACGCTATGAAGGCGATCCCGAGCGAATCATCGATGGCGAGTTGTCCGAAGAAGTGATCGCGCGTTTGGATCGCGAACTTGGCGTGATCAAGAAACTCGGCTTCCCAACGTACTTTTTGATCGTTTGGGACTTCGTCAACTACGCTCGCGATCAAGGGATTGCTGCGACCGCTCGTGGTAGCGGTGTGGGGGCGATCGTTTGTTACGCACTTTATATGTCGCACGTCTGTCCGCTGCGTTACGACTTGCTGTTTGAACGATTCTTGGACGAAAGTCGTACCGAGCCGCCTGATATCGATATCGACTTTGAAAAAGAACGTCGAACGGAGGTCATCGATTATGTGAAGCGGCGTTATGGCAGCGAGATGGTTTGCCAAATTGGAACGTTCGGAACTCTGGCGGCCCGCGCGGCAATCAAAGATACCGGACGGGCGCTGGGGATGCCGCTGGGGCGAGTCAACCAGATCACAGAAATGGTTCCCGACGAGCTGAAGATCACGATCAAGAAGTCACTCGAAAAGAGTGCCGACTTGAAAATGACCTACGACGGCGATCCCGAAGTTCGTGAAATGTTGGACCTGGCGATGAAAATCGAAGGTTTGGCGAGAAACATCGGAACCCATGCCGCCGCGGTGGTGATCGCCGACAAGCCGCTGCCCGAGTACGTGCCGCTGACGCGGGTGCCGGGCAAGCAAGACGTGATCACTCAGTGGTCGATGAACGACGTCGAAGCGTCGGGGCTGCTGAAGATGGACTTCCTCGGTCTTCGCAACCTGACAATCATGAGCCGTACGGTCAAGTTGATCGAGCAGACGACGGGCAAAGTCGTCGATCCGCTCAAATTTCCATTGGACGATAAAGCCTCGTACGCATTGCTTCAGCGGGGGGAAACCAAGGGCGTGTTTCAGCTCGAGTCGGGCGGGATTCGCGATTTGTTGACCCGAATGAAGCCTGACCAGTTCAGCGACATCATCGCGACCGCCGCTCTGTATCGACCGGGTCCGCTCGAAGGCGGGATGGTTGACGATTACGTGAATATTAAACACGGTCGTCAAGAGCCTGAATACAAGCACCCCGTGCTCAAAGAAATTCTTGAAGAGACCAACTCGATCATGGTCTACCAAGAACAGGTGATGCGGATTCTAAACCGGCTGGGGAATGTGCCTCTCTCCAAAGCTTACACCTGTATTAAGGCGATCAGTAAGAAGAAAGAGTCCTTGATCAACCAGAACCATGATATTTTCATCGTTGGAAGTGTCGAAAATGGACTGGCCGAAAAAGATGCCGAAGACATTTGGAATCTAATCGTCAAGTTTGCGGGTTACGGTTTCAATAAATCGCACAGTACCGCGTACGCTTTGATCGCGTTTCAAACGGCCTACTTGAAGGCTCACTACCCGGTCGAATTCATGGCAGCATTGCTGTCGAGCGATATCTCGGGACGTAACTTTAAACGTAAAGATGCGTTGATCGAGCACATCGAGGATTGCGAACGGATGAACATCGAGGTCGTCAACCCCGATGTGAACCGAAGCGATTCTGACTTCTCGGTTGCCGATGGCAAAATCTTCTTTGCGCTTTCGGCCATTAAGGCCTGTGGAGGTGCAACGGCAATCTCGGTTGCCGAAGAACGCAAAAAGAATGGTCCTTACAAAGACATCTATGACTTCTGTGAACGTATTGACCAATCGGCTTGTAACAAGTCGGCGATCGAAACCTTGATCAAAGCCGGCGCCATGGACTGCTTCGGCGCCAAACGAAGCCAATTGGTTGCAGTGATCGAACGGGCGTTGCAGTCCGGAGCTGCGATCCAGGCGGACAAAAAGAGTGGACAAGCCAGTTTGTTTGGTGCGTTTGACGACGAAGAGGATCAAGAAGAAGCCAAGGTGTCGGCCCCTCTGCCCGAGATGGACGAGTGGCCTGAGCGAGAAAAATTGATCAGTGAAAAGGAAGTGCTGGGGTACTATCTCGATAGCCATCCGTTAGCCGAGTTCGAGCCAAAATTAGCCACCTTCCGAACTCACACGACCGACCGACTTGGCGATATCAAAGATCGCGGTGAAGTGACCCTCGGCGGGATGATCAGCTCGATCAAGATTGCTCACACCAAAAATCCGAAGCCGGGCGCTCCTTCAAAGTACGCGAACTTTGACCTCGAAGACATGCAGGGCGCGATCCGCTGTATCGTGTGGCCCAAAGGGTTCGCCGATATTGGGCATCATATCCTTCCTGATGCGGTGGTGTTGGCGAAAGGAAAAGTCGATCGCCGCGGCGGCGGGGACGAGGCCAACCTGATCGTCGATGAACTGATTCCCCTCGAAGGACTCGGTCAGCGTTATACCCACGGCATGCGACTGCGGCTTGACGAATCGACGCATACGCCCGAAACGATGACGCGGCTGCGTGAGATCTTGCGTGGCTATCCAGGCAAGCAAGAGATGATGTTCAGCTTGGAGCTCAACGAAGGTGAGGTCGTGCATCTGAAGAGTGAAAAGTACCGCGTCGAGATCACCGAAGAACTTCGCAGTCGCGTCGACGACTTGCTCGGTGCCGGGCACTACAAATTGATGATGACCAAACCATCACGGTAGATCAAATGTGCGTCGCGGACCACGCCAGACGTTTCGTTGACCTTCAGAGCCGCGACGCGTAAGCGGCCGGGTCGCACGCTCGCACGTAGAAAAAATACTTACGTAGCGAAACTCGCCAAGAGTTTCGGGGGGGCTACGTCAATCAATCGAAAGTCTTGACGGCTTGCTGATTTAATCCAAATGCAAATCGCAACCGTGAGCCGTGGGCCGTAAGACACCGGGTAATGCGTGGAACCCGGCCGCTCACGCGCGAGCGGCTCACTAAGTAAACAACCCGCTAGCGCCAAAACGCAACGCTGTGAAGCATTTTGAGCACGTAAAAAGCGGGGTTTTCACCAAGCTCCGAATATGAAAAAAGCCAGATTCCCCCCAAACACTAACTGAAACACTTCAGTCAGAAAGGAATCTGGCCATGAGTCGCAAGAAGCAGACAAAACGTAGTAAGCAAAACCAACGTCGCAAACCTAACCGCCAATCTCGTCGCAAGAACAAGACGATCTTCAACGAGGTGTGTCGTTGGATTGTTCCCAAAGGTGAATTGTTTACCAAAGATACATTTCATGGCAATATCAAATGGATGCCCGAAGAATTGGCGATCCAGGCACTCATCTGGTCTTGGCAAAATGAGATAAACGTCACCGATGCCTTCGATCAGACGATGGAAATCTGTGAAGAGCTGGGGCTTCACTGCACCGCCAAAACCTACACGGCCTTCATGAACGCATTGGATCGCTACGAATCGCTGTTCACGACGCGGCTTCGCCAGAGACATCAGTCATTGGCCCAGGAAGTGGGCGGACGTTTTTGGAGGTCCGCTGACTGGGTACTGATCGGCTTCGATGGGTCACGCGTGACGGTCCCGCGAACGGCCGCCAATGAGAAAGCTTTTTGTGCACCCAACTATGGCCGCGGCGTGCGTGCCAAATACGGAAAGAAGAAGTCCAAGGGGATGCGACGGAAGCGGAACCAGAAGAACAAACCTCAGCCACAAGAACCTCAAATCTGGGTCACGATGATGTGGCACATGAGCCTTCGTCTACCGTGGACTTGGCGTTTGGGGCCATCGAACTCAAGCGAACGAGGCCACGTCGTGGAGATGCTTAAGGAAGAGACTTTCCCGGAAAAGACACTGTTTTGTGGTGACGCGGGCTTCGTAGGTTATCCTCTGTGGAGTGCGATCCTGGCTGCCGGTGGTGACTTCCTTGTTCGTGTCGGAGCGAACGTGAAGTTGCTCAGCGAGCAGGCTGATATCAAGCAACTCGGTGGAGGTCGAGTCTTGTGTTGGCCCAAGGGGAGGATGGAATCTGGCGCCCCGCCGCTGAAGCTGCGTCTGGTGAAAGTGAAAGTTGGCAAGACGAAGATGTGGATGCTTACGAGCGTATTGAGCGCTCGTAAGCTGAGGCACAAGCAGCTCATTGGTTACTACAAAATGCGTTGGGGAATCGAAGTCGAATTCCGCGGCTTAAAACAAACCATTGACAAGCACAAACTACGTTGCCGCAACAGCGATCGGGCATTGGCGGAACTGGACTGGTCGATTCGCGCGATGGCGATTGCCGAACTGCTGGCGCTGCGAGAACAGATTCCCGAACAGCAAGACGTTCCCGAGCAAGTCGACTATGATCCGAAAAAACGAAGTTTGGCCAACACGATGCGTTGCTTGCGACGCTGCATGCGTCGCCTCGACAAATATTGCAGTGCGAGTGACAACATGCTGCACAGCCTGTCGCAAGCCCTCGTCCAGACCTATCAAGCGGGCACGGACAAGAAGGCGCGTTACCGTCCAAAGAACCCACACAAGAAACCGTTGGGCGATCCTGAAATAAGAAAACTGAACATGGAAGAACGTAAAAAACTCGCCGAATTCCATCAAAACCAAGCAGCCTAAAATGCTTCACAGCGTTGGCCAAAACGGCTAACTAAAGCCGCGGCGCACAAACTTCAACCGATTGCCGGTATTCCTACAGATACTCTTGCTTCTTGACCAAGCCGGGCATCGGGATGCTGTAGCGGCCATCGGCGTTTGCTTTTAGCGGCGAATCGGAATCGAGCGTCAAGTCGGCAATGTTGGGTGCGAATTCGTGATCGTGACTCATGAATTGCTCCAGCGTGATCTCTTGACCGGTGTGAGCCGCCATGCGTCCCATCGACGTTACCGCGCTCGCCATCACCCCTCGCTCGACTTCGTTATACGGGGTGTCGTTGCGAATCGCCGCGATCAGATCGTCCCATTCCAATTGGTAAGGGTTTTCTTCGCGTTCGGGCCAATCCCATAGCAACTTGCTCTTGTCGATGTTTTGCCCCTCGTAAATCCGACTCTTCGCAGGCGTGTGCGACGCCGACGAGATCACCGCCAATCCCTTGCTGCCGTGTGCGTAACTCGCGAATTCTTGTTTGCAGCCCGCGATCGTGCGTCCGTCAACCAACAACTTGGCTCCATCGGCGAAGGTGTATTCCATCCCGTACGAATCAAAGTTTTGGTCGATCATGTCGCCGCGATAATGACGACCACCCACCGAATGGACGCGAACAGGCCAATCGTTTTTCATCCAACAAGCTTCATCAATGTTGTGGATCAAGAAATCGCTGACCGCACCACCGCTGAGCCACAGGAATCCGTGGAAATTTTTGATCTGATATTGCAGTTCACTCAGATCGGTCGTATTCGGCGGCACCGCTGCGGATGCCGTCGGACCTGCCATCCGGTAGGCACGCAACAGTGATACGTCGCCGATTTCACCGTTCTGAATACGATCAAACAACTCCTGGCGAACTTTACAGTGACGGCACATCAATCCGACGCCGACCTTCAAATTTTTATCCAACGCCTTCTTGTTGATTTCCAACATCCGAGCCGATGTGGGCGCGTCGATCGTGACCGGTTTCTCCATAAACACGTTCAGCCCCTTTTCGATCGCGTAGGTGTAATGCACCCAGCGAAATCCAGGAGGAGTCGCGAAAATCACAACATCGCCGGGACGCAGACAATCGATCGCCTTTTTGTAACCATCAAAACCAATGAATTGACGTTCTTCGGGGACATCAACTTTGCTGCCGACATTTTTGTGCTTGGATAGCGATGTGTGCGTGCTCTTTAGGTTCTTTTCAAAAACATCCGCCAGTGCAACCAATTGAATCGGTCCGTTCTCAACCGACAATGCGTTCAGTGCCGCACCGGTACCGCGGCCTCCACAACCGACCAGAGCGACGCGGATTGTGTTGTCCTCGGCTGCATGCACGTGCTGAGCCGATGCGGCAACCAAGGTCGTGGCGGCAGCGACTTGGCTACTATTTTTAATGAATTCGCGACGGGATGAGCCTGAGGACTTGTTCTCTAATTTCATATCAGCGTTCCAGAGGTAGGGGAGGGAGATAAAGCGAGGGTGAGAGTTGATTAATCTTCGGGATCTAATTGCACAGGAGCGGTTTTGTCCCATTTGTTGGCTTTTTCGTCTGCCGTGGGCTCGGTGAGCGGACGGACCACGCGGAAACCCAAGCCCTGTGCGTCGGTCAGATACCAGATGCTTTGCGGCAGCTGCGGATCCTGCTCTTTCCATTCTTCGCTGGATCCTTCGCGAACACCGCTGCGAAGCATGTCGGGATCATCGTCCCAACCGCCACCGCGCACAACGCGTGGATACAGCGTGCTGGGGATCGCCAACGGGTTTTTGATTTTGGGGTTCTGCGAATAGAAGTCGGCGACGTATTGATCAAGCACCCATTCGGCGACATTGCCGTGCATGTCATATAAGCCCCATGGGTTGGGTTCCTTTTGGCCCACTTCGTGGTAGGCATCTTCGCTGTTGTCAAAATACCAAGCGTAGTCATCAAGTTGTTCGGGATCGTCGCCGAACGAGTAGGCTGTTTTGGTTCCCGCGCGAGCGGCGTATTCCCATTCCGCCTCGGTGGGCAAGCGATAATAGCGGCCTGTTTTTGCTGACAACCATTTGCAAAACGTACGTGCCGCGTGTTGCGTCATGCTGATCGCGGGATAGCGTTCCTTGCCCATCCCAAAACTCATGTCCGTGTAAGGTTCGGTCGGCTTGGATATTCCATCGACGATTTCGTCTCGCGGCGTTGCCGGGATCGACAACATCTGACGACGCCGTTGATCCATCTGCTCGCTCCAGACATCGTATTGGTCCCACGTGATTTCGTACTTGCCCATCCAAAAGGGATCGACCGTGACTTCACGCTGAGGCCCTTCGTCCTCGTTGCGATCCGCTTCGGTCTCGGGCGTCCCCATCGTGAACGTGCCCCCTTTGATCGGAACCATCTCGATCGTTAATTCGGTATGCTCGATCGGTTCAGCATACGGTTTCATCTCCGCCTCGGTCGTCGCAACGGCGTCCGGAACATCCAGTACTGCGTTGTCTGCAATGGCGGGAAGATTGGAATACGCGAACGCAAAAGCGGCGGCAGTCGCGAGCAGCAAACGGGCTTGGGTTGTCGAAAGCATCATCCGGAGTGGGTTAAGGTGGCTGTGGCGGGCAGAAGCGTCCCACCATTATAGCCACGACCGGGGATAGTGTGTGGCAAATGTCAGCTACTTTTGCCGGCGGGGAGACACTCCCCCGACATCGGAGGCTGCTGATTTAGTTAGCCGTTTTGGCCAACGCTGTGAAGCATTTTTCCCTATAAGGTTTGTGTATTTCTAGCGTAGCGGAAGTCGTCAAGACTTTCGATCCACGGCGAGTGTCCCCCCGAAACTCTTGACGACTTCCGCTACGAAATGCTTCACAGCGCCCTTGTTTTGGCGTTAGCCACGGTTCCGTCATCAATCAACCGGGCCTAGCGCCGCATCGTACAAAAACACCCTATTAGTGCCAACGTAGACGGCATTGGTCGCTGGCAGCAGATTTGACTACAAGTCGTTGTTGCGGACTTCGGCTAGGCGGGCGGCAAGTTTGCGTTTGAATCTTTCGACAACCGGAGCATAGGCTTCGTCCGCCGCTAGATTGGTGTATTGCAGCGGATCGCGGCGGACGTCGAACAACTCGATCCCCGCCGAGGCGTCTTCGTTGTACTGAATGTACGCCCAGTCGTTTTCACGCAGCAGAAATCCTTTCCGCATCGGTGCGACGCTGAAGGCGGCATCGCGAACCGTGACGCTCGGATCATCCAGCATCGCCGAGATGTCCTTGCCTTGCAGACGCTCGGGAATCGGCATCCCGCAAAGTGACGCGGTCGTTGGATACAGGTCAATCAGTTCGACAAGACTGTCACACACCGCAGGCTGTTTGCCAGGAACGCTGATGATCAGCGGAACCGACGCCGACTCGTCCCGCAGACTGACCTTGGCCCAAAAGTCGTGTTCGCCAAGATGATAGCCATGATCGCTGGTGAAGATCACGATCGTATTGTCGCGCTGGCCCGAGGCATCAAGGGCATCGAGCACCTTGCCGACTTGAGCGTCCATGAACGCGACCGACGCGTAATAACCACCGACCGCTTTCTTCTGACGACGAACATCCATCTGCATGTTCACGCTGGTTTTGTAATTGATACCAGCTTTGGGAATGTCGTCCCAGTCGCCCTCGACTTTTTCAGGTAGCGTCATCGTATCGAACGGTTTGAACGGTTCGTAATAAGGACGCGGCGAGACGAAGGGAACATGAGGGCGAACAAAGCCAACGCCTAGCCAAAACGGTTCGTCGCTGTGTTGCTCGATCAACTCGACCGCTTTGGCGGCGGTTTTGCCGTCGCTGTGGACGTTGTCGTCTCCATCCGCCTCGACGACCACAAACGTGTTGCCACCGACCACCGGTTTTTTGCCGTCGGGGTTACGCTCCAATGTTTCGCCGTCGCCTGGGGCCTTCCATTCAGGCCCAGGACTATTGAATCGTTCGGTCCAGGAGAGTTCGTCATCGGCTTCGTTCCCCCCTTTTTCGATCCCGCCTGGCACGCCCATGTGAAAAATCTTGCTCACCCGCGCGGCATAGTAACCTTGGTCCTTAAAGTACTGTGACCACATCGCACGGTCACCAATTTGCGGGCGAGGATTCGTGTAGCCCAGCACCCCGGTCGCATGCGGGTAGTAGCCCGACATAAACGACGCTCGCGAAGGCCCACAATAAGTGCCTTGGCAATACGCTCGCGTGAACCGAGTTCCTCGTGCGGCCAACGCGTCAATGTTCGGTGTCTGGCAGACCGTGTTTCCGTAGCAAGACAATGCGGTGGAGGTGAGGTCGTCCGAGATGATGAACAGGACGTTGAGTTTGGGTTGTTTCTTTGCCGCCGCTTCCTTGGCATCACTCACCCGTGATTGACCCCCGAAACACGCGATTCCGATTAACAGGGCGACGAGGCGGCTGAGCGAAACATTCATAGAAAAGCACCGGAGGGAGAGAGTGATGGCGGGAGATGGGGAGGGAAATCAGGCTTTAATGAATATAACCTTGCGGTGAGAGCCGTACCAGTTTTGCCCCGACTCGCTTCCAAAGTCCGGTTCGGCCCAGGATCGTGCCGATTTGAGTGATCTCGCACTCATGGTCCATCGCCAGCACCTTGTCGGCGTCCGCTTGGCTCATCGTCATGATCAGCTCAAAATCTTCGCCGTCACTCCAGGCGTGTTCAAACGGCGTGCAGCCACTTTTCTCGGCCAACATGATCGCGTCGTCGTGAATCGGAATCGCCGGAATATTCAGCTCGACGCCCACTCCGCTGGCGGCACACAGACGATCGAGGTCCAGCGACAACCCGTCGCTGATATCGATCGCGGCGTGCACATCGACCATTTCCCGCAGTCGATTGGCGAGATCCACGCGGGGGGTGGGGCGTAAGTGTCGACCTAAGATGCTGCCGCCGACAAAACCAGTCACCAGCACCGCGTCGTTCTCTTTTGCACCGCTTCGCAGCCACGGATCTCCGGCGGGAACGTCGCCGAGCAGCGTGATACTGACGCTCAGCGGTCCGTTGTAGGTTGAAATGTCGCCTCCCGCGATGGCAACCTGGAATTCTGCGGCGGCTTGCAAGATCCCCTCGTACACATCGCCGGCAATTCGCGTCGCATTTTGCTTGGGAAGTGCCAGGGTGACCAATGCCGACTTCGGCGCCGCTCCCATCGCAGCGATATCGCTCAGATTAATCGCCATCGCCTTGTAACCGGCGTCCGCGTACGCATGTTCACTCGAATCAAAGTCGACGCCATCAATGATTTGGTCGGTGCAGGCGATCAGGTTGGCTTGCGGAGGCTGAATGACAGCCGCATCGTCGCCGATTCCCACAGCGACTTGAGGTAGCGAGCGGCAGCGACCGCGAAGATATGCAAGAAAGGACTGTTCCATGTTCAAATAGCGTGTTTTTAGAGGGGAGATTGGCGTTCAGGCACCGTCTGTGGACTAGCAAATCGCCGATTGCGAGCGTGAATACGGCTGGATTTGCGTCATTCCCGTCCAGATCGGGGCATGACGCCCAAAAGTGTCCCCCGCCGATCCGCAACACACAATCCCATCAAGCCGCCCACTCCCCTT
This sequence comes from Novipirellula methanifontis, assembly GCF_052161655.1. Lineage (GTDB taxonomy): Bacteria > Planctomycetota > Planctomycetia > Pirellulales > Pirellulaceae > Novipirellula. The sequence continues at coordinate 9,041,937 of NZ_CP197418.1, read as the reverse complement.
CTCCTCACTCCCCACTCCCATCTCCCCCTTTCCCCTTCCTCGCCCGTGGAACAATGGCCGATTTTGTGTGAAACTAGAAAAACAGGGGGCTTCTTGCGAAAAATGCTGGACCATCCTTGGTGGACACTCCTATTATTCGGATGTCCCCAAGCCAAGCCACTGGCCACATCCCTCTGACTGAACTCGTCAAAACACTCAGTCACGAATTGCCAACGAGACAAAGGGCTAGGGAGCTACCGGTTATGCCTGATTTTTTTCTAAACACGACCGTACAAGCTGGGCTTTCCGTTCTGGTCTTATGCATCCTGATTGCCGCCGGATTTTATCTTGTGTCAAGCTATCGGGACTACAACGCCAACGACGGGGAGACAGTGTGCGAGACGCTAGCAAATCTGAAAGAAATGCATCTCCGGGGTGAGATTAGCGAGGAAGAATACCGAACTATAAAAGCGACAACCCAACGTCAACTAGCAGACCGAATGAAAAACGACCCTTCATCGCCTCCGGGTGGCGAAGGGACGAAGGCCTGAGTGATCTGAACAATCCGACCGAGACTCCTTTCCCGTTACAAAGTCAAGCAACCGAATCAGGTTGTCGATTTTGTAACAATCTCGAATCGGGGCGTTACCGCGGGGGCATTCGTGAAGCATCAACCACTTGTGGGTGAAGCTTGTCGAATTTGCTCGGTAGTTTAGTCTTGAATTTGGGACAATCTTTTCGAACGAATGACCCTTCCATATCCATGCGGGCGTTCAATCGGAAAACTATATATTTCGTTTAATTAGAATCAAACCACAATCGGCTCGAGTCTTTCGAGGAAACGGATGGCCTAAGGGTGTCTGTTTTTTTCGGCCACGTTGCTCTGCATAACGTTGAGTAACATTCTGGTCGGCGAAGACGGCACCAAAAGCATTCGAGCCCGTGGCCCTAACCGTTTGACGCGTTGTTGATCTCACGTGGGTGTGATCTACGGCGAGCGCAGAGCACAGGCTCATGAAACGCGCGTTAGTCGTTACTTCAGCCCACATTAGACCAACAACACAACCAGGAGCCGTGTATGACCTCGAAAGAAACCCCAACTTCGCGTCGTGGAAGTTCAACCAATAAAAAGAACGCTTTCTGTTCTTTTTGTCGCAAGAGCTACCGGGATGTGGGACCGCTCGTCGAAGGCCCAGGTGATGTATACATCTGTGGCGAGTGCATCGAGCTGTGCCAGTCGATTCTTGATCAAGAACAGCGTCGACGTGGGCCAAGCAAGTCACTGTTTAGCGACATTCCCGCACCCAAAGACATTGTCGAACACCTCGACCAATACGTGATTGGCCAAGGCTCTGCGAAACGCGTTCTCGCGGTCGCGGTGCACAATCACTACAAACGCCTCAATAGCGAGTGGGAAGGCAATTCGGACGTCGAGATCGAGAAGAGCAACATTCTGTTGGCCGGACCGACCGGTAGCGGAAAAACGTTGCTTGCTCGTTCGCTCGCCCGCATGTTGAATGTTCCCTTCGCCATCGGCGATGCTACCACGCTGACCGAAGCCGGTTACGTGGGTGAAGATGTTGAGAACCTATTGCTGAAGCTGTTGCACGCCGCCGATTTTGACGTTGAAGCTGCACAGCGTGGGATTCTGTACATCGATGAAGTGGACAAGATCGGTAAGACCAGTGCCAATGTCTCGATCACACGTGACGTTTCGGGCGAAGGGGTTCAGCAGAGCCTCTTGAAGATGCTCGAAGGAACCGTGGCGAACGTCCCACCGCAAGGCGGACGCAAGCATCCTGAGCAGCAGTACATCCAGTTGGACACAAGTAACATCTTGTTCATCGTGGGTGGAACGTTTGTCGGGATCGAAGACATCATCCGCAAACGCATGGGACATCGTACCCTTGGTTTCGGTGGTGGTGCAAATTATCGCAGTGAGATGACTGATTCGGACTTGCTCGCCAACGTGCAAACCGAAGACATCTTGCAGTTCGGTTTGATTCCCGAGTTGATCGGACGATTGCCGGTTGTCAGCTACTTGCAGCCGCTTGACGAAGAGGGGCTTGTGCGTGTGATGAAAGAGCCCAAGAACGCGTTGGTGAAACAGTATCAAGCTCTTTTCCAAATGGAAAATTGCGACCTGAAGTTCACCGACGGAGCACTTCACATGGTGGCTCAACGAGCTTTGGAGAAAGGTGTCGGAGCTCGCGGGCTACGAGGCATTCTCGAAGAGGTGATGTTGGACATCATGTACGACTTGCCAGGCCAAGAGGCAGGCAGCGTCTACACGATCGACGAGACCGTGGTCAGCGGATCACGCAAGTTGTTCCAGATGCCAACGACCAAAAGCGCATAAGCGCGCGGGCGGTCAATCGCAGAGTAAAGCGAAACATCACGATTCACAGCGAAGCGAACACGCCATTGCAGCCATCCAAGGTTGCAGTGGCGTTTCGTCGTTAATGGGCGTCAATATCGATCGGCTCTCTGAGCCGACAGGGTCGATTTAGGTCGCCGCCACGGATTCGGGGTTCACGCCGCGGAAGCGGCAGCAGCAACCGATGTCAATAATTGGCCGGGAGGGCACGGATTGGCTCTCGCCAAAATATCGAATTTTGATGAGTTATATTCGAATTGAATTTCTAGTTGTTGGAAGTGCGCTAGCGCCCTTATTGTGTTTAAAATCGGCCCAGTGTTACATAGCTAAGTAACGGGAACTAGATGTTTCGAAAATATATGGGAGCAGCGATGAATTGTCACAGCCCGTCATCCACAGTCGATGCGCAAAACACGAGCAAGATATCAGACGATGCGGCAAAGCAGCAATTTATTGAAGTCAAGAGGATCTTCGCGATCATCTTAGCACTTAGCGTCGCGCTGTTTATACCAGCTTTCACAACAAACTATTTTCAGAAAGCTTTGAATGCTGTCGAGGAGATCGAAACTTTGCAGCAGTATGAAGTGGCTATAAATTCGAGACGACATCTCCTGGATCAATTAAAGCAGATTCTCTACAAGCGGTTAATCGTGCAATCGCTTGCTAGAAATAAGGACCACGATGCGCAAGAGATATTAAATTCGTTCACAAAAGACACAAAGTTATTCGTGCCCAGCCCCAATATCGATACTTGGGCTTTGGCTTGGTCCGATTCAGGTAGGCGAATAACGTTAAACGCCGCGTTGGATCTTGTGGATGGGAACAATGTCAATACTGTCATCTCGTATCCGTCTTTTGAAGAAAGCAAGTTTGAGTGGCTCAGTGCCGACGATTGGCAGTTAGAGGAAGTCCAAGTCAATTCTTACACATTGGAGCCCATGAAACTTCGTCTGCTCTGGAGGCATGACAACGAGTCAAAGGTTACCCAGATTGAGACTGCCGATTTAGCAACGGTCGTTGTTCCTTTACGATTGCTCAAGCTGCAGGGTATGCAAAAGACGGAGGTCCTAACTGAAATGCCGCGAATGGAGGCAAGTCAAAATACTTCAATGGGCCAGGGAACGCAGATATTTCCATATTTGGTAAAGTTAAAAGGTTCACCGCTCTGGTCGAAGATTGAAAATCTAAACTTAGAGAACGCGAAAACTTACATGCAACGTCTCGGCAGCGGGGAAGACTCGTTCTCCGTGGGTAGTGTCAAAATCGACATTCGCTCAATCATTCGTTGCACGCCAATCATCGGCATGGCATTGTTTTTTATTCTCATGGAAAGGCTGTCTTTCGTTTCTCAACTTGCAAAGAACAAACGCGATTCCGCAATCGCGAGTGGATGGATATCTTCAATCAGTATAGCTCCTCTTCGTTCTGTCGGCTCCCTGGTCATCGTGTCGCCAATGTTGCTTCACTGCCAATTGCTATGGCGTTATTGGTCGATCCTAGGAGAAGTTTCGCGTTTTGAGATCGTCCTTTTGGCTACACTTTTTGGTGCCTTGACGTGGTCTTGCTTGCGATTACATGCGCAAACTATTTCTGAGCTTAACGCTAGCTGAGAAAAGGTGTCGGACCCGACGGGCACGGGATGTAAGGGCAGAATCAGTACATGTTGTTATCAAAGTATCTGCCCCAAAGGTGAATGCGGAGTCCTAGCGATTCCGTTTTTTAAAGCCAACTTCAGCGAGCTTCCTCGCTTGTCATCGACCTGTTGTTGCCACATAAAAAGACGGCAGACATCTCCGACAATCTGAAGTACGAGTATCGCGACTAAATTTACACTCACATGATCACAGTCTGGTTGTTTCACTCTCAGGTGCTCTCAGCAGATCACGGCTTCCAGCAGGTCATTGTTAGATTCAACTCCTGGTGTGTCGCCAAAGGCTGTGCCGAGTCAGCGCGGAGAGAATTTCTTGCTGCCAAGCACGAAGTATACTTCCCGATCAACTCTTTAAACGATTGCTGAAGTGGACTTATCAGCGGTGCGATGGCAGAATCGGCGCAGGCTCAAGGCTCATGGGCCATCTCCCGGTTGTTTCAAACAGCGTGAAAACAAACGCCGACCTATTGTGCAGGAGCTCATGACGGTACCGCGTCGAGTAGCCAAAGCGATGAGAGATCTATTGAGGGAAATGGCGTAATTCGCCATTCGGGGAGGACACCGTTTGGCGGATTTGGCTGGCTACTCGGCGGGTTTGCCGAAGGTGGTGGCGAAGTCGATGTCGGACTCGCTAAGTCGATTCAGCGGGATCGTGATCGTTTGGCCGTTGTCCTTGCGCTGCAGCGTGACTCGGTCATCGTTGTGACTCACCAGCACGGCCTCGACTTTGAAACTGCCGCTGGCGTCGCTCCAGGTTCTTGGAATCAGGGTTGCCAGATGACGCAGGGTCTCCCAACGGGTAGAGAGACTCTTTAGCGGCGAGGCGACTTCGCGAGCCTGCTTAGCCTCTTCGGCATCATCTGATTTTTCTTTTTCAGCAAAGCGAACGAGGACTTTGCTGAGCGTTTGCTGAAGCAGGGAATCATACGGCGGCGGAGCGGACACGCCTGCTTGCTGTTTCATGTCCGCATCGAGTTCGGGTTTTCGGCCGACCAATTGCCGCTGCATCGCTATTTGCTGCTGCGATTCAAGTCGTGGTAACGCACTGGGGGACAAGGCTTCGTCGGTGGGCAGGAATCCGTTGTCGAAAAACTCTTGCCGCCATTCGTCGAGGTAGTGGTAGCCGACGCGGACGGAGAACGGACCGGGGGCACTAAAGTAGGGAGCCCCTTCGAATTTGAAATCGCTGTTGCCGCGATAGGGCATCGCCAACTCGGTCGAAAATTCACCAAAACCGCTTCCCGAAAGCAGGATTTTGATACCTGCGGTGGTTCCTCCGGCTTGCTCGAACTCGCGATCAAATGCGACAAGTCCCTCGCCGCTGGCTTTTCGCGGGGAAATGACCGACAACACTGACGCCTCGGTTGTTCGTACGTCGTCATTGCCAAAGTTTGCTTTGAACTCAAACGTGTCTTTGTAACCAAACGAGGGTGCGGTGCTGCCTGCCGGTGGAAGTCGCATCAGCGGTACCTTGGCGATCTGTCCCAGTAGCAGCGGCATATTTCCAGGGCCCGCGAGTTGGGTGACTTCGCCATCGGTGGAGACAGCCACTTGGCCTTCGCAAAACTGAAACAATCCTGAATAGTGATCGACTTTGGTTAAGAAATCTTGTTCGGTTTGACGCGCACGTATCCGTATACGCTTGTGCATTTCTACGGCGTGAGGAGGCAAACTGCCCAGCATCGCTAGATCTTCCTCCAGAGGTCGAGCCAGTATCTTCTGTCGATGCTGGATCGATTGTTGGAGTGATGATTCACTCCAAGGTTTGGATCCGTAGAAGGGGACGGTGTGGTAAGTTGCTGTCCATCCCGCAGCATCCGATCGAGTGACGTCGTACCGCAGGCGGCAGCGTTGGTTCAAAACGGACTTGGGACCGCGACTGCCGGACACATCGACCACGCGAACTTCGATCCCGTACTGATAGCTTTCGCCTACCGCCGGCCGGTATGCCACGTCTTGCGCGGCGGCACTGCGAGCGTCCGCGTCGCATAATCCGGCAACCCACACGAGCATGCACGTTGCGATTCCAATCAGCCGAGGGCGATTGGTTGTAGCGGATAATGTCTCGCTCATCGGATTTCCTCGGCTAGTCGTTCCATATCCGTTCGCAGGGACCGCATATATCGCCGCCATTCCAGTTCCAGTGTCGTGCGATCGCCAAAGCACTCGTCAAACGTGGCGACCAACTTCTCCGCTTTTGCTTTGTGGGTCTCGGCGTCCGTGACTTCGATGTCGATTTTCTGGATTTCGCGATAGAATTTGATCAGTTGGTCAAATCGCTCGTGGAACAAGAAATGAGTCAGTGCCCAAGCTTGACCGTAGGCGGGCAATTGGTTGCCGAGCATGCCTTCGATCGCAAAGCCTAGATCGGAGACGATAAACTCAATGCCGCCGCAGACGGGATCGCCTTCGAGGACACGGTAGTAGGCAATGCGGTCTCGGTCGACGACACCGACGCCACTCCAGCGAGCCATCTTGGCGGACTCGAAGAACGAGGCCAGCCCTTCGTGGACCCAACGAACGAACACGCCATCGCTGGGAAACAAATCGGTATTGCCTGCCAATTGATGGACCGCTTCGTGCGATACCGTGCCGACATCTTCGCTTTCGCGTTCGATGTCAATCAGCAGTTCGACGGTGTTGGCAAACCGGATCAGTTCCCCACCGCCCTGCACACGATTGCGACGGACATCTTGTTTCATCTCGTCAAACATATCGTTGAGCTTTTGCAACTGTTGAAACATCGGGGTGGTGCCGGAGTCGTAAAAGATCGAAATGTTTTCTTTGGGAAGGTAGAATCCCGCGACTTGTCGAAGCCCCATTCCGATCCGTTTTTCCATCTGCATGAAATCGGCGTGTTGGCTAAACAGCACGACGGCCAAAGGATCGGTCGGCGGTCGCAGGAACAATCCCTCGAAAGCAAACGTCAGGAAATAGGATTCGTAGACCTTTTCCAGTAATTCCAAACGCATCTCAGGACGCGTCTTGCGAGTGCGAGCGTCCTTTTCGTTGTCGCCATCATGCAGCAAAAAGAAGTGCTTGCTGCGGGACAGTTCCATCGACTTGCCGCCGACCAATTCACGAGCGTCGGCTTCGATCGTTTTGTTTTCGGCGACGGGGCGATTTAGATAATACATCATCCCCGCGAGTTTTCGGATTTTCGCGTGACTGGAGTCCAATTTCCAGGCCGCACTGAGCAGCGATTTGCACTCGTCAAGCAATCCGTTGTGCAGTGCCCATTTCGCGGCTTCAAGCGTCGTATCGACGTCTTTACTTTGAGTGGCTTCACGCAACTTTTTGGCAAAAACGGCCTCCGTTGTGGGCAGTTTCAGGACCTGGATGTCTTTGGCGTTAAAATACAACGATCCACGCGGATGCCGGTGCGTGGCGGTTCCGCCGGGGTTGTACGTCACACTGCCTTCGAGCATGATCGACAGGTCGCTGCCCGGAAGTGTGTAGAGTGTGTAATCAGCTCGGCAAGGAGTGGGCGAAAGGAAGATGACTGCAACGCAAAAGGTCGCTGGCAGGACGGTTGTTCTTGAAAGGGCGGGAACGCGAGTTTTCATGCTTAAAGATCTCAAAAAGAGCATTGGTTCGCATCCGAGTATGCGGGCCTGATAATGCCATGTCAAGCAAACGGGGGGTGGCGGATTGGTGTTTATCACAAGATCAGTTCATCGCAGCGGTTGGTTATCAACTGTGATGGGGTTGCTCGCGACAAGCGGATAAATGAGGACGAGATTTTGGGTATGGGAATTAGGAGAGCGGAGCTGTTTCCAAACAAATCCATAGACTGTGGGCGATTTTTGTGAATAAAGGCGAATTCGAAATGAGCGATTGGCAGCCCTCAAGCTGGAGATCGAAGACGGCGCTGCAGCAGCCGATTTACGCGGATTCCGACTCGTTGCATGACGTGTTGCAGCGGCTCGGCGAACGACCGCCATTGGTCACTCGTTGGGAAGTCGAGCGGTTGAAGACGCAGCTCGCCCTGGCTGCCGAAGGGGCCGCATTTTTATTACAAGGTGGCGACTGTAGCGAAAGCTTTGCGGCATGCCGTGCCGATCCGATCGAAAAGAAGCTCAAAGTGCTGCTGCAGATGAGCTTGGTGTTGGTGTATGGACTCAAGAAACCGATCATTCGCGTGGGCCGGATCGCGGGCCAATATGCCAAGCCGCGGTCGAGTGATACCGAAACTCGCGACGGAGTGACGTTGCCGTCGTATCGCGGCGACTGTGTCAATCGCAGTCCGTTCACACCCGAGGATCGTCTGACGCGGCCACAAAACCTGCTCGCCGCCTACGAATATTCCGCGCAAACGTTGAACTATCTGCGCGCCTTGACCGAGGGTGGGTTTGCGGATTTGAAGCATCCCGAGAACTGGGAACTCGACTTTGTCAGTTTATCACCGCAGTCGGACGACTATCACCAAACGGTGCGTGGTATCAGCGACTCGTTGAACTTTTTGGATGTGTTGGGCGGGGTTACGCGTGCCGAGTTATCGCGGGTCGATTTTTACACTTCTCATGAAGCGTTGCTGTTGGCGTACGAAGAATCGCTGACGCGGCAATCAGCTGCGGATGAGGGCTGGTACAACCTGGGGACTCACTTTCCTTGGATCGGAGATCGAACACGGGCGATTGACGGTGCCCATGTCGAGTACTTTCGTGGCATTAAAAATCCGATCGCGGTGAAGGTAGGCCCGAGTACGACGACCGACGGATTGATTGAGTTGTTGGATCGGCTGAATCCTGGCCGCGAGGCTGGCCGGATGACGTTAATCTGTCGTTTTGGTGCCGAGCAGATCGCCGCCTCGTTGCCACCACTGATCGCTGCGGTGGAGGCATCGAATCATCCGGTGCTATGGTCGATCGATCCGATGCACGGGAACACGATCACCACAGAGAATGGAATCAAGACTCGTCACTTTGATCAAATTTTGAGCGAGGTTCGTGACTCGTTCGCCATCCATGCTCAGCACGGCACGGTCGTGGGCGGCATTCATCTCGAATTGACAGGGAACAATGTCACCGAGTGTATCGGCGGCGCCGCAGGGCTGAGTTCCAGCGATCTGTCGACGGCGTATGAAAGTAACGTTGACCCACGACTCAACTACGAACAAGCGATGGAGATTGCGTTCCTAATCGCCGGGCAAGCGAGAGATTCAAACACCGATCGGTAAGCAACGAACAGAAAATAGGTGTCCAGTCTCGAGTAGGGCCGGTTCCGACCGGCCGTCCTTAACGGCTCGATGGAGTCGGCCGGTAGGAACCGGCCCTACGCCCCTACCAACGCTGCAATCGACGACCGAGGATTCCCGCTCGATCTTACGGCGTGCAATCATTCATCGACTTTGGGGATGTTTAGTTTGTCTTTGTTTTTTTCGTAGAACCGCGTGATATCCATTCCACCACGCTGCTCTTCTTCGAACATTTTGACACGAGTTTCAAGGCGTTCGATCCGGCGGGCTAATTGCGGAATGATCTCGTGGTCTCGCTTGATAATTTTGTGACGCGGCACGGCGGGATAGCCCAGATGTCGCTGCATCGCAGCAAACAAGTACAGCGGTTCTTTGCGGCGGTTTCCAAACGCGATTCGGCCTTCTTTCTCGCCAAATAGGAATGGACCTTTGCCATCGAGTGATTGTTCGGCCTCGATTAATCGATGGCGATAGTCCTCGCTGGCGAAGAACAGTAAGTCGGCGAAATCAATCAGTCCCACTTGAGCCCGGATTATCAATATCCATTTGGACCACGTGGCGTCGTAGATTGGATCCTGGCTGATCGCCGTTAAACCTTTGTCGTAATTGAGTCGGTTGCGACAGAGGGCTTCGAATTGGAACAGAAACAGTCCCGCTGGCGTCGCATTGGTAGCGCGATACTTGGCATCGGCTTCCAGGATATGCAGTGCGGTTTCGGTGGCAAAGCGGCCGGTTTCTTGTTCGGCTTCGTCGATCAGGTACGTCTGGAATGTGTTGAAATAGTGGCTCATCCGCCGCATCGCCGGGGCCATTAATCCCGAATGCTTCAGTTCGGTCAGCAGGTACTCGACCGCGATTGGCAAATTGGTGGTCGTAAGCAACTCGAAGCGAGCTTGCTCTAAAAGTTCTTGCATCGGCATTTGTTCGCCGATGCGTTCTTTTAGCAGTTGAAAGAGATAGCCCTGTTCGACGTATTCCGCGCGGTCTAGTGGCTTGGGGCGAACAGGATCCGCTTTTACAGAGGGCTGATTTTTAGGATCGGGCGCAGTGGTCATCGTGATGTCCTACAGACGCCGTGTCATTGGCGGCAGAGTTATTAAGTCGCAGACACAACCCTTTTCGCCGTGGACCCACCCATTGAAACAACGCACTGGTCGCATCAAGGACAGTGTCGCTGTTACAGCTTGCGAACCACGACGCAGGCATTATGTCCACCGAAACCAAAACTGTTGCTCATCGCAACATTGACTTCTCGTTGCTTGGCTTCGTTGGGGGTGTAGTCTAAGTCGCAGGCAGGATCGGGAGTTTCTAAGTTGATCGTGGGAGCGATCGTGGAGGTTTCGAGCGTCTTGCACAGGATGACCGCTTCGATACCACCACTGGCACCGAGAGAGTGCCCAAGCGAGCTCTTGGTGCTGCTGATCGAGGTCTTGTAGGCGTGTTCGCCAAAGACAGTTTTGATCGCTTGCGTTTCCGCCTTGTCGCCTAGCGGAGTGCTGGTTCCATGAGCGTTGATGTAGTCGATCTCCGATGGCTGGATTCCCGCGTCGTCGATCGCAGCCTGCATCGCGGCAGCGGCACCCAATCCGGCTGGGTCCGGCGCGGTGATGTGTCCCGCGTCGCTGGTGGTTCCGTAGCCAATGATCTCGGCATAGATCTTTGCACCGCGAGCTTTGGCGTGCTCGAGTTCTTCAAAGATTAGCACCCCAGCGCCCTCGCCCAACACGAAGCCATCGCGGTCTGCGTCGAACGGGCGACTGGCTGCTGCGGGGTTGTCGTTGCGAGTCGAGAGCGCCTTCATGTTCTGGAAGGCGGCTAAGCCCATCCGCGTGATCGCGGCTTCGGTACCGCCCGTGATCACCAAGTCAGTTTCGCCGAGCCGGATGCTTCGCATCGCTTCGCCCATCGCGTTGGTGGCACTAGCACAAGCCGTTGCGACGGCAAAGTTGGGGCCTTTTAACCCGTGAGTGATCGAGATGTTACCGCCGGCAGCGTTAACCATCATTTTGGGAACGGTAAACGGGCTGACGCGATCAGGGCCCTTGGTGATCATTTTCTCGATCTGGACTTCGATCTCGCCAAGTCCGCCGATCCCTGAGCCGAGAATGACGCCGCACATGTGTCGATCCAACGCGGTAAAATCAATCGCAGCGTCTGCGATCGCCTGTTCGGCGGCGTGGACCGCGAACTGGGTGAACCGATCGAGTCGTTTCGCTTCGCGATGGTCGACCACTCCGGTAATATCGAAATCGGGAATGTCACCACCAAAGTGAACTTTATACCGAGTGGTATCCAGCGTGGTCAGGTCGTGGATACCCGACTCTCCCGCAGTCAACCGCTGCCAAAATTGCGGGACGTCAACTGCGAGTGGTGAGACCACACCCAAACCAGTAATGACAACGCGACGTTCCGACCGGGCTTGCATCAAGAAGGCCTTCAAAAGGTTAAAGAAGAATCAACTGAGTGTACAAAATAAATGCCGCCTTGACATGTTCGCGTGAGCCGAAAAGGGGCCACGTCAACATCTCTCGGGCGGCAAGAGCGTCAACAATCGAATTGTTGGTTAACGTTGCTGGAACGGAACGAAGCCGTCCATCAATCAATAACGGCCTTAGGCGTCGTCACCTTTGGCGTTCTCAATGAAATCGACTGCCTCGCCGACCTTTTGGATCTTTTCAGCAGCTTCGTCGGGAATACTGATGTCGAACTCTTCTTCGAGTTCCATCACAAGTTCCACGGTATCCAGTGAATCAGCACCGAGATCGTTCACGAAGGAAGTTTCTCGAGTAATCTTGTCTTTGTCGACGCCAAGTTGTTCAGCAACAATATCGACAACGCGTTCTTCGACGCTAGCCATGGGCTATCTCCGGGGGAAATGTCAGCAAGTTTGTTAGGGGGATACGAGGTTCGGGGAAAGTAGAGTAACTCAACTCCCCCAAAACCGGTCTTAACGAAGGCTCAATCATCATTGGCAACTCCGTCTTAGTTGGCCCAGCCTTCATTCAAGGGTTAGAGCCCGGCAGCGACCAGTGCTTTCGCCGAAAAGATAGGTCAAAAAGCTAAATCACGTCAATACACCGATAGGCCGTATGCGGCGGAAGTATCGTGATTTTCGCTAAGGCACGCAATCTGGCCAAAGATTGAGGGCCGGTTTACTCTTTTTTCGTTGACAAGCTGAGGTCATCGTTGGCTGGTTAGCCAATCATGCCACCGTCAACGACGATGGTTTGGCCCGAGATGTAACCTGCATCGGCCGAAGCCAGGAACAAAACCGCGGCAGCAACTTCTTCGGGTTTGCCTACACGCTTTGCAGGAATGCGTTTCTTAACTTCCTCGAGCACGACATCGCCAAGTTCGGCCGTCATCTCGCTGGCAATGAATCCCGGTGCGATTGCGTTGACCGTGACACCGCGATTGACCAATTCTTTGCTGAGCGTGCGAGTCACTGCGATCATGCCCGCCTTGCTGGCCGAATAGTTGGCTTGGCCGGGGTTGCCGATCAGGCCCGAGATGCTGGCCATGTTGATGATGCGGCCATACTTCTTCTTCCGCATTAATCCCGCAGCGGCACGACAGCAGACGAAGCAGCTGGTCAAGTTGGTGGCGATCACGTCGTCCCATTCTTCGTCCGACATGCCCCGCATCAGTTTGTCGCGGGTGATCCCAGCGTTGTTGACCAAAATATCGAGTCGACCGTGCTTTTTAGCGGTGTCTTCGATCGCGGCTGCGGCTGCGGCACGATCGGTGACGTCGACCGACAGTGCTTCGGCGGTACCGCCCGCAGCCTCGATCTCGCTAACGGTGGATGCCAGCTTGTCGGCATTTCGTGCCAAGCAGACCACGTGAGCTCCATTTTGAGCCAATGCGACTGCGACGGCCTTTCCGAGCCCCTGGGATGCTCCGGTGACGATCGCCACTTGGCCCTTCAGGTCCACTGCGATGGATAATTGCATGGTGCGTTTGTCTTTCTAGATCAAAGGAATGTGAGCATTGTGGCTCAGGCTGCCCGTGGGATAGGCTTCTAGCCTGTCAGTTTTCCCGTGGGATAGGCTCCCAGCCTGTCGTCGGTATTTCGTATGCCGGACTTAAGAAGCTCTCTGGCTCACTCAATTTCCGCACTGCATTCAGGCAAATCGGGCTCAGGTGTCGCGGGCTCAGCCGTCACCGAAACCTTCGGTTGGCAATTTGCGATGGATTCGCTTGAGCGTTCCCTGCAGTACTCGGCCGGTTCCTGCTTCCAAGAATCCCTCGATGCCATCGTCCATCATTTTGCGGATCGAGGCTTCCCAGAGAACGGGATTGACGACTTGGCGACTGAGCAGATTTTTGATTTCGGCTGCCGATTGGTGCGGTGCAGCATCGACGTTGCTGTAAACCGGAATCCGTGTGTCTTGGATTTCGATTGATTCGAGCGCTTCGCCCAGTTTCGCGACTGCGGACTGCATCAGTGCAGTGTGAAAGGCGCCGGCAACGCTGAGCCGAACGGTTTTCATCGCACCGGCTTCTTGAGCGACGGGCTCGACACGATCGATTGCCGAGATATGGCCTGAGATTGCGATATTGCCGGGGCACAGCAAGTTCGCTGGCTGCAGCACTTCGTCGCCTTGGCGGCATTCATCGCAAACCGCTTGCACCTTTTCCAGGTCCAACCCGAGGATGCTGGCCATTCCGCTCTGCACCGCGTCGGAGGCAGTTTGCATCGCTTCGCCACGTCGTTGGACGAGCCGGACGGCGTCTTTGAATTGGATGCCGCCTGCGAAACAGACAGCGGTGTATTCACCGAGGCTCAATCCTGCAGCGGCTTTGATCTTGTTGACCAGCTCGGGGCGTTCGCTCAATAGGACTTCCGCCGCAGCCATGCCGACGACAAATAACGCCGGTTGGCAGAACTCGGTTGCGTTCAGCTTATCTTCGGGGCCTTCTTGCGAAAGCGCAATCAGATCGTAGCCGAGTACTTCCGAAGCGGTGTCGTAGAGCGCGCGGGCTTGAGGGTAGTTTTCACACAGCCAACGTCCCATGCCGATGTTTTGAGCACCTTGGCCTGGGAATAAAATGCCCACAGAGTCAACGTCGAGCGCCACAGCAGCCCCTTTTCAAAGATGCAGCAGCCTTGGGGTGCAAGGTCTGTGCGTCAGGAAAAACTTAATCGTCGAACTTTATTCGTCGGGTGATTCAACGACAGTGCGGCCTTGGTAATACCCACATTTAGGGCAGATCACGTGCGTTGGCACCGCCGAGCTGCATTGTGGGCAATAGGCGACTTGACGCTTCTTGACGCGATCATGTGAACGACGTTTGCCGGTACGGCTATTGGAATGTTTTCTTTTGGGGACAGCCATCGCTGGGGGTCCATAAGTGGCAGGTTTTAGATGGAATCGAGCGGCGTATCGTATGAGCTTATGTGCGTGATCGTCAACGTGGCACTGGGACTTTCTTCTAAATTTGAGTTAAATGCTGGCTTTTTTTGCCGGAAACCTCGTTAACCACACCCTGCAAGGTACGTTTTTTGCCCTTTTGTCCGTCTCCAGCGTCGCTAGCAAACCGTAGACACCACTTCCCCCCGACAAAAAAACGTGGGGCAAAAAAAGAATACGGGAACAGCAGACGCAGCTGTTTTTTTGCCCTCCATCTTTTTGTCGCTCCCCCCCAACGCTGTGGAGCATTTGTTTTCCGTGAATTGCGGCGTTTCAACGTAGCGGAAGTCGTCAAGACTGTCCGGGATGCCCAAAACTCTTGACGAGTTCCACTACAAAATGCTTCTCAGCGTGCCATTTTCCTCTGATTTACGCCACGGACGATCAGTCTTGCGACCAAACATGAATGTCGTCGATCGCTAGAGAGTCACCTCGCATCACGAATCGATAATTTGGCTTGTCGGTGTCGAGCTTGTTGTTGGTCACGTCAATGCTGGTCCCATTGTCCGCTTGAACGACGACACGATCGCCCTTCATTTCCACTTGCATCGTGTACCACTTACCCGTCTCGAATTTTGCTTTGGCAGTCCCCAGTGCGACAGCCTTGGATTGGGGATCAAGCTTGTCCTTGTCCAAATTCAGCGACATCCCCTTGGGAGTCACGCTAATACGAAACAGGTGCCCCTTGGCATGGTTCAAGCTGAAATGGAATCCCTTGGTCTGGCCGTCGAACTTGAACGAGAAACGAATCACACTGTCGCGGTTCTTGACTTGGTAATTCATCACCGCGGCGTGCTTGTCCGCAGCCAGTTCCTTGCCCATCAAGACGCCTCCGACAACCGACCATTCACCTTTGGCTGGCCTCATGACTTTCGACAGTGGCTCGTCGAATGTCAAAGTCGCGGTTGGCGACTTGAGCGGTGCGATCTTGGGCGAGATTTGAGCGTTCTTCTCAGCCCAGACGGTGGAGCTCAAAACTAACGCCAACGAGCAACCTAAACAGGCGGAACGGTGCATCGCAGTTTCCTTTATCAGGGTAGGTAAGGCAGGCTCCTGCAACGCGGAGAAGTTCGGCGACGAGGAACCGAGGTGAGACGCGGAGCCGATGGCGGTTCCACTGCGAGATTGTAACCCAGATCTCACAAGACCGTATTCGTTTAGTCATTGTTTGCAGGGCCGTCTCGACTATGGCAGTGCTTTTGCCTATTCCGGCTTGGACGCCATCATCATCCCCAGTCCCATACGGCTGGCGGGGATAAAGGTGAACTTAATTTGTTCCAGTCCCTCGCTGACCAGCAGCGATTCCGCCTCTTTCAGCGTTTTGATCGCCCCGCCCTGAGTTTCCATTTCGAGTTTGAGTGCTTCGGTGGCTTCGGTCAGATTTGGCTTGGTGGGGCCGCGAAACAGGTCGATCACGATCACACGGCCCCCCGGTCGAATCGCGGAAATCGCTCGTTTTAGCAGCGCTGTTTGCTCGGCGGGTTGTTGGGCAAACAGACGTTGGGCGATCAAGGCGATATCGAAATCGCTCGGCAAGTGGTTCTCGTCAGCCAGTTCGGCCGAGGCAGGGTCGGCTTGGATCGCGGTGAACCGCGCCGTCAACCCGATCGATTCCGCCATCGTGGTCGCCGCCGCGATCGGGCCGGGAAAATCGACCGCGGTGATCGTCGCCTTGGCGTCTCGGTGGGCCATCGCACAGCTCCATACGGCCGAGCCACAGCCGAGATCGAGAATTTTGGGGCCCACGACCTCACCTTCGCCACCAATGTTCAGCATTTCGGCAGCCTCCATCGCGGCCGGGGTATGAGCCCACTGGGTGGCCGCGACATGGTCAAAGTATTCCGTGGGTGACACCTTCGCTCGGTCGCCTTTGCCAAGCACGCGGGCGGTTAGCTTTTGCCAACGTTGGTCACCGAGGTCTTTGTCGTACTGGCACAACAGCTGAGCCGCTTGTGACAGTGCGTAATCCTCGTCGTACTTTTCAAATATGCCAATCGCGGTCATTGCGTCGAGCAGCAGTTGGGTCGGTTCGGCAGACAGCGAGAGCGTGCTGCAGAGTTGTTCGGCGGTGTGCTGACCTTGCCGCAATTGGTCCATCAACCCTGTTTCTCGGGCCGAGCGAAGCAGATGAGAAACCGCATTGATCTGCATCAGTTCGTGATATTGATTCAGTGTCTGGTCGCGAGAAGTCATCGTTGGCGTGTCGCAATTAGGTGAGCGTATCGAGCCAGCGAAACGGTTTGGCCAGCGAAACAGTAATTCTGAATCGAAACGCGTTTCTTTCCAAGCGGAGGCAGTCGAAGTTTACCGCGTGCATGGGCCTATCGCCCGTCACCTACGCCCTACCCTGCTCTGCCCTACCCTTTGACCCATTTCAGCCACTGCGTGATGTAAGCGGCGGGAGTGGCACGGAACGCGGTCTGAAACGCTTGATCAAATGGCAAGCCATCGCTGAGGTTACGCATCAGGGCATCAAAACTCTTGCGGCGTCCGCGATCCATCATCGACGCCGCGATGGCCATGCTGATTCGGTCGGTTTGTTCGGGTTTCAGTTTTTCATCGAGGAATTGTTTGGCATCTTTCATCGCGACGACCGCGGCAGAAATCTCGGCGTCTTCGCGACGTTTGGCATCGCGGTCGACCTTCGTTCCCGACTTCGAAAACACGGTCGCCCCCACGCCTTCGGCGAACCAACGCGGGACATCCATCCCGCGAGTGGCCACGGCAAGGCTGACGAGCGGCGAAATCAAACGAGTCGCGATCTCGTCATCCCCGTCGCTGTCGGTTGCGACCACGGCGAGGTAGGCGTTGATCCCGTCGAACTTCCAGTGGGCATTCCAATTCGAAGGGACATCTCGAGCTTCGATCATCTTTGCGAATTCGCTGTAATCGTACCGCCGAGGCAAGACAAAGATCGTCGCTTTGCCATGGAAAAACTCTTCGCCATCGGCTGCATTGACGACTGTTTTGGCCCATTTAAGTTCTTCTTCGGCCTTGGACGCAACCAATTCCATCGTTGGTTTGGATGCGGTCCCAGTCACAAAGAAATGATCGGTCGACACAGAATGCATCTCACCGCTGCTGGCGTTGACCAGTTTCAGGTCGTCTTCGGCATCGGCTTTTCGTTTCGCACTGATTTCGCTCGCCGATGCTTTTTTCATCCAAGCCAACTTGCTCATCACTTCGAGCGGTTGGTCCTTGTTGGCCCCATCGAGCGTCGCTCCTTCGTTGATCCAAGTGGAGATCAATTGGATCGAGTCCTCGGAAAACGCCGGACGACCACCGGCGGGCATACGGTCGCCGACCATGCCACGCAACTTTTTGACAAGCAAGCTATCGGCCGCGTTGCCCGGCGAAATGATCGGACCACTATCGCCGCCTCGCATCATTCTCGCGAAGGTGTCTAGCTGCAGCCCGCCGCGCGTTTGCATCGCATCGATGTGGCATCCCTTGCACGCGTCGACCAACAGCGGAGCGATGTCGCCCGCAAAGCTAACCGTTTCTTTCCCTGTTGCCTGTTTGATTTCTGGCATCGCGGTTTGCGTCGGCTCGTCAACGGGAGCGACTCCGCTGCCAGCGGAAAGTGTAGCCGTGGGATCGGTGCCATCAAATTTGGCTCCGCCGTTGATCCAAGTCTTCAACGCCAATAACTCTTGAGCCGAGACGCTGCCGTTGGGCGGCATCGCGCCCGATTCGATCACTTCGACCAAGACGCTGTTGGGCACATCACCGGGGAACACGACGACTCCTGCCTTTGAGCCTTTCATCAGAGCTTCGTAGTTCGCCATGTTGAAACCGCCTTTGGATCCCGAAACATGACAGCGTCCACAGCGTCCTACCAAAATCGGAGCCACGTGCTGGGTGAAGCTGACGCCGGCGGCAAAGTCCACTTTCGGAGGCGTTGCGTTCGGGGGCGGCGTTGGTTCATCCGGATTTTCGGACGCAGCCATCTCGGGCTCTGCCGCCGTGCTGTCGGACCCTGTCTTGGCCGATGGGCGAGCCGGGCGACGAAACGGCGGCAATGCCACACCCTCGAGTTCTAGCATCGCGTGCGCCGTCGAGATCCGCTTCATGGCTGGTTCAAATGCGTCGAGCAAATCGGGCGAACCGACTTTCATTGCAATGTCGATTTGGTCCATCGCACGCGAGATCGCCTCGGCAGCGGCTGAGAAATTGCCCGCTTTGTATTCGATTCCCGCCGTGCGAATCGTCTGGTTCACGGTGTCCACCGCTCGCTTTTCGCGAGTGCTCAGTTCGACCGCGTCCGCAGGAACCCTCAAAACGAGAGTCGACAGCACCAAAATAGTTAAAACCAGAAAACGCATCGGCATCGAACCAGGGCGAGAGGAGCAAGCGGGCAACACGGTCAGGGAATGAACGCGTTTGACCATTATAAAGTACCCGCTGAGTGATTTCGTCCTCGAAATCACGCTGCAGCTGTGAATTGGTCCTCTGTGCGTCGCGGCTAATCGGAACGACCGTTACGGGAAGGGCTGGGAGCTGGGAGCTGGGAGCTGGGAGTGAGGAGTGAGGAGTGAGGAGTGAGGAGTGAGGAGTGAGGAGTGAGGAGTGAGGAGTGAGGAGTGAGGAGTGAGGAGTGAGGAGTGAGGAGTGAGGAGTGAGGAGTGAGGAGTGAGGAGTGAGGAGTGAGGAGTGAGGAGTGAGGAGTGGATTCACCTCCCCTTTGGGGAGGTCAGAGTCGGCGGTAGCCGGCTCTGGGTGGGGCTCGTTGTGTTAGAAGAGCTCAGCATGCAAATGAGAAACGCAGCGTGCAAAAGAGGGCATCGGCCTAAAACAGCTGCGAAAGATCGCTCGACAATTTGCTCGCTTGGTGCGACATCGCGGCATTCAGCAGCTCGATCGCTACTCGCGACTCGAGCGTCACGCCGGCGCGAACGCCGACGCAGGGGTCGTGGCGTCCTTTGACCAGTTCGAAATCGATCTCTTCCAAGTTCTTGCGAACCGATTCTTGCGGCTGATTGATCGTCGAAGTCGGCTTGAATCCGACTTGCATCACCAGCGGCATTCCGGTCGTGATCCCGCCGATCATGCCGCCATGGCTGTTGCGGACATAGCCGCTGCTGCGGATCGGATCGTTGTTGTCGCTGCCGAGTCGCTGGACAACATCACGGCCCGCACCGACTTCGCATGATTGGACGGCATTCAGCCCACCCAGGACGCCCATCAAGCGAACTTTCAAGCTTTGGTACAGTGGATCACCTAGCAGCGGTGGCACATTGACGGCGACCACTTCGACCATCGCTCCGAGCGAATCGCCCTTCATCCGCGTCTGTTTTATCAGCTCGCCGGCTTCCTCGGCAAACTCGGAATCGATCGAATGAATGGTCGCAGACGCCAATGAATCTTCGAGTTTCGCGATCGCGTCCGCCGCAATCGGTTGCCGCTGTCCGTCCTGCATCAACTCGGCGACTCGATCCGCCAGACTCTTTTTTGCCTTTAGCGATCCTACTTGCGAGATCGACGACAGGATCACGGTGCCAAATTTTTCGGCCAACAAAATGCGCGCAATCGAGCCGCCCACGACGTCCGAGATCGTGGCTCGATAACTGGATCGGCCACCACCGCGGACGTCGACAAATCCGGCTGATTTGTGGAATTTGACGAGATCGGTGTGGCCGGGGCGGACTTCGCCCGTGGGGCCTGAGAATTGGGTGTAATCGCCTGACTTTTTCGAGGTCGAAAGCACGATCGCGGCGATCGGTTCACCCGTGGTGTAGCCCTGTTCGTACGCTTCGCTCTCGTAGCTGTCGCCGTCGAGTTGGACCGTGACCTTACCGCCGCCGAGCAGTTGATCGGTGTCGTTTTGGAATAGCCCCGACAGAAAGACGACTTTGTCTTTCTCGTTACGTGGTGTCCCGTGTTTGTTCCCGCCCGGACGTCGCCGGTCGAGGTACTTTTGCACATCGACGCGGCGAATCATTTGGCCCGCAGGGCAGCCAAACACGATCGTCGTCACGGCAGGACCATGCGATTCGCCCGCACCGGCAACGCTGAATAGAGGACCGCCAAGAATTTCCATCAAACAATCTCAATACACACAAGCAACAAGAGGATATCGGTCTGTTATCGTCGCGACTTCGTCACGATCTGTCGACCCAGTCCCAAGTTGGCGTTAGCGCTCGCGGCACGAACGCTACCAACACGCTACCTGGCTAGTGCTTTGTCAGGGCCAGGAATTAGGGTTGGTCGTAGCGGAAGTCGTCAAGACTTTCGTTGTA
Source organism: Novipirellula methanifontis (assembly GCF_052161655.1). Lineage (GTDB taxonomy): Bacteria > Planctomycetota > Planctomycetia > Pirellulales > Pirellulaceae > Novipirellula. The sequence continues at coordinate 9,021,080 of NZ_CP197418.1, read as the reverse complement.
TTTTCCGAACGATCCGAAACTCACGCACGAGTTCCGCTACCCTAAAATTCACCTTCGACAAAGCCCCTATGGCGTCGCCGCGCTCATGTCGTCGATCAGGCGGCCGACGTACTTGCCGACGCGTGGGGGTGGCTTTTTCAAGGATCGAGGCAACGCCGCGATCTGTTTTTTCAGTTTCGCACCCAGCGGAGCCCCCAAGTCCAGCACGTTCAACGCTTCGATGGCGGCGAAGTGCCCTACCCTTTCCACGTTGGCCAGTTCCAATAGCCGGTCGGTAGCGGCTTGCTGCTCGGATTTGCCTCCGATGATTTGAATCGCTTCACACGCCGCGATTGCAACGCTCGGCGATTCGTCGTTCATCGCACGTTTGACCGCTTGGATCGCTGCTGGGGTGGTTGCGCCTCGAAGTCCGATACCGCGGACCGCCCAAAAACGAATCACGGCATCCTCGTCCGCGGAAAGCTCGATCGCCTTCTCGGTTGTCATGTCACTGTCGACATCCGTCGCATCCAGTGCGGTTTGAGCAAGACGCGTCATCAAATCGGAATGACTTAATGCAAATTCGCGAGGCGACTGGTCATCCGCCACAACGCGGTGCATCTCGGCTTCGGGGTACATGCCCATGTCGCCGGTTTCAACCATCCAGCGGTGAACGGCATCACGCATCATGCTGACCCGATCGGCGTGCGCTGCATCGCCAGCAAGGTTTTTGACCTCATCCGGATCACTTTCCAAATCAAACAATTCTTCGACCGGCTTAGGCTGCCAGAACTTTGCTTGGTCCTCGTTCAATTTGCCTTCATCAAACATTTGTTTCCAAATACGCGTCGTGGGAGTTTGGAACATGTAGTCGACATGTTTCAAATAAGGACGCTCGGGATAGAAATGTCGCATATAGACATAACGGCCATCGGTACAACTGCGAACCATGTCGATGCGCTCGTCCATCCGTCCACGCCAACCGTACAAATAGGGTTTCGCGGGGCCCGCGAACGATCCTGCAAAGGGAACGCCTTGCATGTTCGCCGGCGGTTTTACCCCAGCCAAACTGATCACGGTCGGGGCGAGATCCACGAACGAGACCAACTGAGCCGACTCGCCACCGGGCATGTAATTCTTTGGGGCAAGCGAACGAAATTGCTCGGGGACATGGACCAACAATGGTACACGCAATCCCGAATCGAACGGCCAACGCTTGCTGCGAGGCATCCCGCTGCCGTGGTCGCCGTAATAAAAGATGATTGTCGAGTCAGCGAGCCCATCGGCTTCGAGGTCTTTCAAGACGCCGCCCACCATCTTGTCCATCTCGGTCATCTTGTCGTAGTACTGAGCCCAGTCATGACGCACCTCAGGTGTATCGGGGTGGTATTTTGGAAGCGGTGCTTTGGCAGGATCGTGCACCAAGGTATGCGGTCGTTTGCGAATCTGGCTCTCGTGACTGATGGTGAAATTGATCACCGACATAAACGGCGTCGCCTCGGTTGGACGACTTCGCCATGGCGACTTGCCGCCCCCCTTTTGCCAGCCCACGTTGTCGTTGGCAAAGTTGTAATCGGTTTTGGAGTGGTTGGTGCAGTAATAACCCGCCTCGCGAAGTACTTGCGGATACAGCTTCATATCAGCTGGCAAGCGAACCCCACTTCGCATGTGGTGTCCGCCTAGGCTGGTTGCATGCATACCGGAGATGATCGTTGTTCGTGCCGGAGCACAGACGGGGGCGTTGGACCAACAGTGTTGAAATCGCAACGACTTTTCTGCCAAGGCGTCGATATTAGGTGTGTCTGCATAGCTGTCGCCATAACATCCCAATTGCGGTCCATTGTCTTCGCTGGTGATCCACAGGATGTTGGGCTGCGTTGGCTCCGCTTCAGCATGTTGCGTTGTCGATAAGGCCGCAGCCACGCTGATGCCGATCAGCAAGCCACGAATCAAGTTGTGGGGTTTCATAAACAGGTCGCTTCGGGATAGGGAGGAGCAGGGATCAAATCAGAATGAGACCTTGGCGGTCATTTAGTGCGTATAGACAACTAAAATGCAGCCATCGGAATCGATTGTTCAGTGAGGGAACGAGTCTTTTCGGTTTAGCCGGATTTAGGAAAGTTTTCGGAACGTACTAGTCGAAACAAATATATCGCCGTCACATTGCCTTGTGTTTGCTGTGGCTACCGTGATAGAGCTTTGCGGATGATTGTACTCCATTGGCTTTGATTTTCCACATTGCCATGGACCCGATTTTTAAGCGACTATTCGGATCATTCGTGATAAACTGATTCCTAGAGTCTCACTTCTGACAATTCGGTGTCAGTTTGTTCGGAGATGTAGTAGGAAAAGGGCGAATACTTTTAAAGTACTAAACGTCAATCTGCGCTGGGCAGCAGGGGAACCGAAGATGATTAATCTAGCAACCTACACCGTTCAAACCGTTCACGGTTTGAAAGATACGTTTCAGGTCAGTGCCAACGGAACGGTCGATACGGGACAATTGTTTTTAACCGGGCCAACGTCGACATCGACGAAAAACGGCTCGGCTGCGACCGAAAAAAATTGTGAGCAAAAACGCGACGAGAAGACGCCTAAGCAGGCTCGCTAATCGAGACCGCCTGAGGCTTCGAAAAGAGTCAGGGCATCCACGGTTGGTTTGACGTCGTGAACGCGGATCACTTGAGCTCCCGCTACGGCCATCGCCAGGGAAACCCCCAGCGTGCCCGCCGTACGGTCGGCATTTTTGTCGCCGATCCGATTCCCGATAAAGCCTTTGCGTGAATGCCCAATCAATAAGGGCGAACCGAGTTGGACGAATCGACGGGTCGCACGTAACAGCATTAGGTTGTGCTCGTGTGTCTTGCCGAAACCAATCCCGGGATCCAAGCACACTCGGTCTCGGCGGATTCCGATCCGTTCGCAGCAACGCAACCGCTCTTGCAGATAATGCTCGATCTCGGCCACGACATCGTCGTAGCTTGGATCGTCTTGCATCGTTTGCGGCGTTCCCCGCATATGCATCACGCAGACACCGACGCCGCTTGCCCGCGCAAGTTCTCCCATCAACGGATCGCCTTCGAGCCCCGTCACGTCGTTGATAATCTCGGCCCCGGCATCAAGAGCCCGTTTGGCTACTTCGGCTTTGGACGTATCGATGCTGATCGGGATCCTCAGCTGCCCGGATAATTTTAAATTCTCGATCACCGGCAACACACGAGCGATCTCTTCTTTGCAATCCACCACGTCGCTGTAGGGCCGTGTGCTTTCGCCGCCAATGTCGATGATCGCAGCCCCATCGGCTTGCATTTGCAGCGCCGCGGTGACGGCAACATCAACGCTATGATGACGTCCCCCATCGGAAAAACTATCCGGGGTGACATTCAAGATCCCCATCACAAGTGGAACGCGGCCAAAGTTGAGTCGTCGCGTGCCAATATCCCAGTGATCGCACCGCTTGGAATTAGCCCGTTCTTTGGAATTGGCCCGGTGATCCGCTGTATTATCGGGGCCGTTGTCTGAGGCCGAGTCCGTTGCAGACATTAAACTGAGATTGCCATCACGTGTGCTGGAGAGGAGTGCTACGAGTTCCTTCATTGAACGTCGCTGCATTCTACAACGGATGGGCTTACCAACGAAGTTCCATCTGAGAAACAATTCGCTGGGCAAGTTTTTCGATCGTGGCTTGCATGGCCGTATCGATCGACTGGCCCGCTTCGGGTACAAGTCGCGAGTCTTGGCTGAACGAAATCGCCGAACCACTATTAGGGGCAACGGTGTTTTGGAACAGCTTCTCACCGCGACGGCTGACCCAATCCGCATTTGCGGTGAGTGTCGCATCGAGAGCACGCGGATCATCCGAGGTGGTTTCCGTCAGCACGTTTTTGTTTTCATTGGTCAGAACAACAAACAGCGTGCTGTCGGCTCCTGGGTCCGAGACGACTTTAAACGGCGTCCGACTTTCGATTTCGGTCACAATTGCCAATGATAATCGCGGCCCCAGATCGTGACGGAACGTCTCGTTGCGAACGATGGGCACGTGCACGGTGCGAACATCGGATCGGTACAGCGACGAAGGGCCGTACTGATACAACGAACATCCGCCCACGATCGATAGCGATAGCGTGATGCTCAGCAAGAGGATGCTGCGAACAGTCGTGTCGATAGGTTTGACGATTCGATTCACAGCCGTCGTTTACCTTAGCATGGTGGGGCTATCGGTCTCGGGACGCTCTTGGCCGTTCTCGAAGGTGGTTTCAAGCGGAGTGGAGGCCTTTGAGTCCGGGAACACGGTCGTCAGCCAAGCGAGTTGCGGTGTTGGCACGTCAGGCAGCTTTTCGATTGCTGCCAATCGATTGCGAGCCGTTTCGGCGTGCGGCGTGTCTTGGTGTGACTTCAGCAATTCGTTGTAATAGTAGCGAGCGGCACCATACTCTTTCTTATTTTCACGAAAGCGAGCTCGGGTGGCTAAGCGTTCAGCGCGATGAAAGGAGATTTCCGCCGCGGCACGAGCAAGAATGTCAGAGTACTTTTCTTCACGCAGTTTGTCGGGGAACCGGGTGCGAGTTTGCTCGACAATTTTGTCGGCTTCGTCCAACACCAAACCACTGTACGAAGGTCCCGCGTACATCTCTAACTTGCAGCGGATGCCAAGCAAGTGGGCGAGGAACAAGTGATCGCTGTCGGTGTAGGTTTCTCGCAAATCGGTTAAGAATTCGTCGGCCTTTTCGAATTTGCCTTGGCGAATGTTTTCCGCAGCGGCGGCCATCGTCGCATCGTCCGCCAATTTGCCAGTGGGGTCGTCGTAACGAATTTGATCCAGCACACGGATGGCATGACCGTCGGCGTCCGTGAGCGGACGTTTGTGGTCGGTCAAGTTGATGAACTTCCACTTGCCCTCGTTCGCTTTTTCCGTGTCGATCCAGTAACGCGAGATACTGAACAATCGAGCGGTGATGAGGTCGTTGTGGCGATTTCGCGGATAGGTTTTTTGCAGCTTGGTGTAGGCTTCGCTCGCCTCGTTCAAGCGATCGGCAAAGAACAGGCTTTCGGCTTGCATGAACATCGCGTCCTGCTGAAGCGCCGTGCCTGGCGATGCCTCGTTGGCTCGGCGGAACAATTTGGCTGCCTTGTGAAAGGCCGCCTTGCCCTCTTCGTCGTTCATCGTCCCGGCTTGCCGGAAAACGGTATCGCCTTGCTTGTAAAGGTCTTTTGCCTTCGTCACGTTTTCCTGTTCACGCATCGTGACGAAATTCACTACGCGAGTTGTATTTTTTCGAGCGGTGTCGCCAAACGAATTCGTTGACGAAGCTTGGCGAACGCCCTCTTCATCTGGCACGTCATACAGCGCCGACTTTGATGGAAACAAACTGGGCGGTCGCGCAAACGATTGGCAGCCGACGGTACCGCCGAGCGTGCAAGCCGCGATCGCCGTGGCAATCCAGCGGGACGTGCCGACGACACGTGGCATCGGATGACGCATGGTGAGTACCTCGGAAGCGAGAATCCATTGACGGATCGATTTTGGTAGCAATAGATGCATGGTTTGGTCGTATCGCTTCATGCGGTCGGTTCCGTAGGATTCGAGGCAGACGGCAGGGTCTCGGTTTGCACCGACTGCGGCAGCAAGTACTGCGTTCGGGGCACTCTGCCCACGATCGTTTGTATATATCGGCTCATCACGGCTCTTAGCTCCCCATAAACGTGGGCGGAAACCAAGGTTGGCAGCGACGTTTTGGGATCAACCAAATCTCGTAGTTGCTGAATCACCACGTTGCGAACGGAAATCAATTGATGCTGGCGCGGTGCACAGTTTGAACAGACAATGCCTCCGGTCGCCAATGCAAACGGAATCCGCGTTGCCGTCGTTGCCATCTCTTTTCCGCAGTCCGTACAGCGATCGGTCCCCGGCGCATGGCCAAGCAACCGAAGCATCTGGGCTTCGTAAAAAAGGATGGTCGAGGCAACGTCGCCGACGCCATCAATCTGGTTCAAGACTGAAATCGTCAAATCGTAAACATCAACATGAGGGTCATGGTCATCAGTCATCAGCCGCAATATTTCAGCGACGTAGTAGCCAGCGTAAACGCGAGCGAGCGAACGATCGGCCCCGCGAAAACGTCGATGCAGTTTCGCTTCGGTTAACAAATCGAGCGCATCGCTACTCTTACGATGAACGACTACACGACAAACGGCTAACAGGTCAAGCGAACCTTCGAAGGGGCCTTTGGGCCGCCGAGCCCCTTTGGCGATCGCTGATAACCGCCCAAAGTCGCGTGTGAATAGCGTCACAACAAGACTTGTTTCGCTAAATTCCGTAGTGCGGAGAACAATTGCATGGCTTTGGTCGGCCGCCACTGGACTCGCCTAGGGTTGATAGTTCACGGTAAAAGAAGAAAAAAAAATATTCGCAGCACCCTGCCCCTTCTACAAGTCGCCTCGCTCGCCCAGCGACGATAGCAATTCGCTCATTTCGGCGGCGGCATGGGAATCCCCTTGGCTGCGAGCCTGGTCGATGCCGTCACGCAAAAATGCCCGTGACTCGTCCAAACGTGCAGGATCTTCGAGTGCGAGGTCGGCGAGAATCTGTCCCGCCATGAAAAACGCTGGCACATACGGAGGATCGTCGCGTGTCAATTCCTCTAAACGCCGAATGCTCTCGGCAAAGTCGCCTTCGCTTTTGTGCTCCATCGCCAAGCTGTAACGCAGAAACGTGTCGTTTGGCTCGTCTGCTAGCATGGCTTCGATTTTTTCGCGTCGACTCATGTCGTTTTACTTTTTCGCTGGTTCGGGGGACTGCAGACAGTACAGGGATGTAATGTGGCGGGAATTGTAACGCTTGGGAAATGGGGCGCTTAGGTGCCCTTCCCTACGTGATGGTTGTGCCAACCCCGCCCTGCGACGCAAAATCGGCATAACCGTCAAATTTTATTGGACCACACGGGCCAGGAAAGACGATAAATCCAAAGATCCAATTTCCTTTCTAAAATCGTGAGATGTAGGCATGCGCGGCAATCGCAAAATGCTAGTGGCTTCGAAGCTATTCGCCATCCCATTTGCCTGTTTAATGTCGTCCGCAGCGATGGGTGACAGCCCAGCCGCGACTCAGGCGGCGTTTGAATCGACGGGGCAAAACGGAAACGTTGCTCAAGTCGCCGATCAGCAAACGAGTAAAGCTCCGACTCCAAAAACAGCGCCAAATCTGCTGTTTTCGTTGGCAGCAAACAACTCGCATAACAACATCCAAAACAATCACGAGTCGCGAGGAATCCTCAGCGGATTGTTCGGTCGATCTTCGACATCGAACTCCACATCGAATTCTCGCACCCAATCGCATACTGGGTCGACGAGCCAAGCTACTGCCGATCGTACGCCCGCGGATTGGAGCGGCATCCCGTACCACCGCGGATCAGTCGCACCGGAAACCGATGCTCGCACTCCAATTCGGGACCCCAGCAAAGCGACCACCGCACGAGTGGTTCGTGGCCGTGCACCCGCACCGCTGAAGGCCAATCCCGTTTCCACCAGAACAGCGGTCCGCGTTCCGACGCCGCCATCGGATTCGGTACTGGTCGATCGCGATCGTAGCGAAGCGTCTGTTCCACACGCTGCAACCACACGCGTCATCCCTCGCGAAACCTACAGCCGTACGACGCACGATACGAACAGTCTGTCGAGCGAAACGAGTAGCCGTCGCAGCGGACGTCGTTCACTGGATGCACTCGATCCTGCCGATATCCACTTTCCTGCCAAGACTACGGGGCAATCAGCATCCACTTCCACCACCACGACTGCCAAGCCAACGCCGGAACTTGTTCCTAAAGTCGTTCGCCGAGAAGTCGAAGCACCGGAATCGGTCGCCGAAACCAAGGTGGCTGCGAAAACGAAGTCCGGCGTTTCAGAAAGTAGCAACTCCGGATCCAGTTCACGTCGTGGCAGTGGTGCTGGCGCGTCAGCCAATGTTGCAGCCAAGTCGGTTCCAACCCCTTCGGCTGAATTGCCGAAGCCACAAGTCGCCAAAGCGGAAACTGCCCAGCCAGTAACCGCGAAACCGCAAGTGTCTGTGAACGTACCCGCTCCAGTTCCTACACCTGCACCTACTCCGACGGTTGCAAAAACGGTGGCACCGACGGCTCCAACGTCGGCACCCGCATCGTTGGGAATGCCCGCCACCACTGCGGCACCTTCCAGTGCAGTTGCTGCGGTTCCTACACCGTCAGCCGATTATCAAACTCCGAACATGACGGTGCCGTCCGCGGTATCGACACTGCCTGCACCGGATAGTCATCTTGCACCTAAGCCGTCTGCACAAACAATCTCGCATCGTGCTGGACCTCCCGTCAGTGCATTTGGACCTAGCCAATTGGTGCCAACACAAAACGACGCCGCTGCTGCCAGCCAAACCATGGCTCCGGTTGGCTCCGGGCTCGCCGGCCAATCCATTGGCAATGCTGACACATCATCCAAAAGCGGTGACGGCTTCAACGTCCGAACTGAAAAAATGGTCACCTACGGTCAACCCGTTGGTGTCCCTCACGTGGCCGATGCTTCGTCAAACTCGGTGACAAGGCCAACTCGTCTGCACGATACGGATAACTATCGTGGAAACTCGGACTCTGCGACCGGTAACTACTCGGGCGACAACTTCGCTCAGCCACGCTACGACTCGCAACGTGCCAATTCGATGCGATCGGGCACGAGCCAATCGAACGGATTCGATTCACAACGTGAATTGATGCCAGGCCAAAATTCGACGGCTTCGGAATTGCCTGGCATTCGAGTGGTGACGTTTGGTCCGGGTGAAATCATGATCCGCCAAACTCAGCAATACGAGATTCGCGTCGAGAACCGAGGATCGATCGATGCCGAAGGCGTTTTGGTGCGTGCCATGATCCCTGATTGGGCTGAAATCCATGGTCACAATGCCTCGCAAGGTCATATCGACAATCAAACCCAAGGTAGTGCCGAGCGTTTGGTATGGACGATTGACTCGTTACCAGCCGGTGCGGTGGAGCGAATGTTCGTGCGATTGAAAGCCGAGCGAAGCGGTACCCATGACTTGGACGTCGATTGGACGATGACTCCTCAGCATGCCACCGCGACGGTGCGGGTACAAGAACCTCGCTTGGATCTGACAATCGAAGGACCTGAGGAAGTGATCTACGGTCAATCGCAAACCTACACGGTTCGCGTTTTGAATCCCGGCGATGGAACCGCACCCAACGTGGTCTTCACATTGTCGCCTAACTCGGCAACCCCACAAACTCAGCGGATTGGTGACATTCCGGCGGGCAAAGAGGCTCAATTCGAAGTCGAGTTGACTGCCCAAGACCTAGTCGATCTGAAGATCCACGGCATGGCATCGGGCGACCTCGATCTTCGTGCCGAAGCGGAAAAGACAATCCGAGTGTCCTCGGCAAAACTCGAGGCGATGTTGACCGGGCCTGAATTGAAGTACCAGAACACTGAATCGCAATACAACTTGCAGGTCCAGAACACTGGTACGGCGACCAGCGAGCGAATTACAGCGACGTTGCAATTGCCAGGCGGTGTGAAGTACCTCGGCGGATTGGACGAAGCTCAACTTCAGCAAGGTGCCCTCAAGTGGCAGATTAATGCTCTGGCACCCGGTGCGACTCGCAACTACCAATTCCGTTGCAACATGACCGCCACCGGTGACCAACGATTCATCTTCGATTGCAAAGGCTCGGCCGCAGGTCAAACCGGCGTCGCACTTGCAACCCGAGTGGAATCGATTGCCGACCTCGTGTTGACGATCAATGACCCCCCTGCCCCGGCTCCCATCGGTGCCGACGTGACTTACGAAATCATCGTGCGAAACCGCGGCAGCAAAGAAGCGACCGACATTCGTGCTCTGGCTCAATTCAGTCACGGTATCGAGCCTAACAAGATCGAAGGCCAAAGTGGCGAGATGCTGACCGGGCAAGTCTTGTTTGATCCAATCCCTCGCATCGGGGCTGGTCAAGAAGTTCGCTTGCGAGTCGTCGCCAAGGCGGATCGTGCGGGACACCATCGCTTCCGCACCGAAGTCCGCTCCGGTGACACCGTCTTGGTGGCGGAAGAGGCCACTCACTACATGAGTCCTCAAAGCGACCGAGTGAGCCGCCGCAGCAGCGACGTGCAAACCCGCTAGAGCAGGGATTGCAACAAGTTAGAAAATGCAACGCGAGCCGGCCTCCTTTTTTTGAGGTCGGCTCGGTTCGTTTATCGCTGAGCCCCTACGCCTCACGACTTTTTCCACCTACTCTTTGACTTCGATGAACTCGAGTGGTTGCGTTTCGCTGACATCAGCGACGCGGATCGCAAGTTCACCGGCCAACAGTTTGCGGAACGACTTGCCGACAATATCGCCTCTCCATCCCTTTAGCAGCGACGGCTCGGGATCATTTTTGCGATGTTCCAATTCGTAACCCAGCAACTCACGAACATCGTCCGCGTTGCCGACGATCGGCGGAGCGAGTTTGTGTTGCCGACTGATGCATGCGATCGACGTCGATAGAAATTGGCTCAACATCGGCGAAACCGAGCGACGAGTGCCACGCGGACGACGCGGCAGATCTTCATCCGGTGTGTCCAACGCGACGCGAATCGCGTCGGCAATCGCTTCGTATTGGCCAGTGTAACCTCGACGCTCGAGACCGCGGATGCTGCGGATCTTATCGATGTCGGTTGAGGCTTTTTTGGCTAATTCGACCAGCAAGTCGTCACGCATCACACGACGCGGAATTCGGTCGGTCTCGCGAGCACGGTCTTCACGCCACAGCCACAATTGGCGAACGGTTTCTAATTGGCGAGGGTTCAGTCCCGACGAACCACTGACGCGATGCCAATTTTCGCGTGTCTCGGCGTCGATGACTTTCTGTTGCAAGTTGGCGGTTTCTTCGGTGACCCAAGTTTCGCGGTTCAGATCACATACCATCGTGTTGAGTTGTTGGTACATGTTTTCGAGATCCACCACGTCGTGCAGCGCGTAGGTGATCTGATCTTTGCTCAACGGGCGATGCCGCCAATTGGTTCGCGTTTCGCCTTTGGGTAGCGATTTGCCCACCAACCGCTGGACCAATGTCGCCAGCGATGCGGGATATTCCATTCCCACGAACCCGGCAGCCAACTGGGTGTCAAACAGACCCGCGATCGGTTTTCCGGAAAAGCGATAGCAAAAACGAATCTCTTCGCGAGCGGCGTGTGCGATCACGATTCGTCCCGGCTGGGAAAGAACCTCCCAGAATGGATCGGTTGTTTCCACCCGATAGGGGTCGATGATCGCCAAGCGGTCCCCAAAAGCGACTTGAATCAAGCACAGTTCTGGACGGTAGCTATCTTCGGATACAAACTCGGTATCAAATCCGATGAAACGGCATTTGGCGATCTCTTCGCAGAGAACTTCGAGCTCCGCGTGATTGTTGATGGACTCGTACTTCAAAACTTGGCTTTGAATGTTGAGGAAAGCAGTGGTTTTATTACGTTAGGAGTGTCGACTTTACCCCCTTTGGTTGCTAACGCCTATCCGGTTTATGCTGCAATCGTGCCAGTTTCTGCCTCTCTCAAAAGCGAAAGTGTTGTTCTGTGACGGATCTGCTAGTCAGTGTGAGGGACGATTTTGAGTTTCGAGAGGCGGTTGCCGCCGGGGTGGGGATCATTGACTTCAAAGAGCCACGCCTCGGTGCCCTTGCGCCCGTGGACCCCGCGATTTGGCATTCGGCCGCACTGGGGATAGCCCAGTCGATGAGGATAGCCCAGTCGACTCGTCCACGCGACGCCGATGGGATTCCGCACGACGATGCAATCCAAACGCGACCGCTACTTTCCGCAGCACTTGGCGAGGCCGCTGATTGGCAAGCGGTGGTGTCGCAACTTCCCCGAGCGTTTCATTTTGCCAAGATTGGGCCTTCGGGAATCAAGACGCCTGCTGCGATGAAACAAATGTGGGAATCCGCGTCGCAGTGCATCGGTCCGACCACCGAATTGGTCGCCGTCGCCTATGCCGATAGTGAGGCGGCAGAGTGTTTGGCGGCGGAACAGGTTTTTCAACTCGCCGGTGAATGCGGGTTTCGTCGCTGCCTAGTCGATACGTTCAGCAAAGATGGACGCTCGTCGATCGAACATATTGGTTACGAGCGGCTCCGGACTCTGGGCCGCATCGCGAAGGACGCGTCGATGAAATGGTCGCTGGCGGGATCGATTCGCTTAGCGACGGTGGACGTGCTCGTTTCAGAGTCTGTTTTTCCCGATTGTTACGCAGTGCGTGGCGATGTGTGTCGCAAGGATCGCACCAGTCGGTTATGTCCGTCGCGATTGCAACAATGGGTCGAGCGCATGTCGACATTGCGTTCACGCTCACTCGGCCCAATCGAGTCCCGTTAACGAGATCAGACGGTCTTCGAAATGGCCGATCAATCCGCCCACCAGCATCCACTCATCACGCGAGCGCAATTCAATCTCGCCGAACTTGTTGATTCGTAAGATCGAATCGCCGTTGACGCCTGATTCGTGCATCTGTTTCAGATCGATTTCGCCTTCGTTGACAACGTCCAACAAAGTTTTTCCTGTTAGTTCGATAAATTGCATCTCAGGTCCTCAACATAAGATGACTTCCGATAAAGTGGATTCGGACAGCACTTCTCATTGAATCACACAGTGTAGTTCAGAACGCTCCGAATCGATCATTGCTTGATAAGATTTGTAAATCGGTTTTTTCTGTATTGACTTTCGCACGCACGCTAATTCTGAAGTCGTTTCAACGTTTGTTGTAATTGTGCGATCGTGTAATCAATCGATGCGACGCGGCCCTCTTGATCCAACACGACGAGGAACGGCATCGATACCATTCCGAATCTTGCCGCGACCTCGTTAGGCACTTCGGCGGTGGCGGACGATACGGCTCGGTAGCTCGAAAAGTTCAATTTGTTTTGTCGAACAAACTCCGCCACTGGAGCTCCGGCGGGATCCAAGTTCACGCCGACGATGGCGATATCGTCAGGCGATTGCTGCTGGAGATCTTGCAAGTGTGGAATCAATTGTAACGATTCCTGGAAACCCATTGCCCACAACGGCATCAAGACAATTTTGCCTCGATAATCGGCGATCGATAACTCGCCACCATCGATTGATTTTAGATCAGGATCAAACGTTTTTCCAATCGCGTCAACACGCGATTTTCGAGCACTTATCGCCAGCTGAACTTCTTGCCCCGTCGCGGTGTTGGTGTCGGGAAATTGTTCTTGAAGCTTGTTGTAGGTTGCCTCGGCATGGTCTTGTTGATTGAGCCCTTCGAATTGAAGTGCCGCACCCGCAAGGTACTGCACCGTTTGTAGGTCTGGCGATGCGGTGAGCAGTGCTTGCACCGCATCGGTCCACTTGTCCGTGTCGATCGATTCGCCATCGATGGCAAGCTGGAGCAAATTATCAATTTCGTCGAACTGAACATTGCCAGCCAATTGAGCCGCCATCTTTGCGATCTGCGGATCGGACGAGTCGGCGTACAGTTCAATGATCGTATTGCGAACCACTTTGGCTTCGGCGTCGTGATCGAATTGCGTCAACACTTGGCGAGCTTGTCCCATCACCATCATCGCGGGGATGTCCGACGATGCGTCAGAGGTCGCTAAACCATTGACCAGTTGGACGATGCGTTGCGGTGCATCCACATCGCCGTTTTGTAGCGACTCGATCGCAAAGCCGATCAACACCAATCGGCTGTCGGTAACCAAACGCGGATCATTCGAATCAAGATTCACAGTGGCAAGTTTCTCGAGCTCCATTGCCGATTTCAAATCACCGAGCGCCGCAAGATGCGAAAGTGATTGCAGTTCGCCACGTGCACCATCACTGCGAGCATCGGCATTAGCGTCCGCATGATTTTGCAAACGTCGCGCGGCCTCGAGTTTCATTTGGGAAATTCGCCGCATCTCGGCATAAGCTTCTTTCGGGTCTTTGATTCCCGACGCGCCGCTTGCAATCGCTTGGATGTCGCTATCAGCGCCCGCTAAAAAGTCATGGAGTTCATCGGGAGTCAGGTTCGCTCGCAATTGACGACGATTGGGATCGTCGGTCTCACTGGCCGCGGTGGGATCGGCGATCGTCAACAAGTTCGGAGCTTGGTTGTCAGCCTGCGGAGCGCCCGCGCCCACTGGAATCGCTTCACCAGCCGGAACAGTCTCGCCGACCATCGCGGACTCGGCCGAAGCATTGGGTTGATCCGACATCGCAGCGGACGGTGCTGGTGCCGATGACGAATTAGACGCCGGTGAATTGTTTTCTTGGGCATGTGTTTCGTGGGCATCGCTGGCCACTGCTGCCGCATCCGCCCTGCCCTCCCCTGCTCCGCTCGCATCGGCCCCATTTACATCCTTCTCGGATTCCGCAGGCTGCGTAAACGGTAAGTTCGCATCATCCGTGGCTTTGGATGTATCCGCCGTATCGCTGTTGCTGCATCCCACTGACATGGCGGCAACCAATGTAAGCGGAAAACAAACGCCGTAGCGAAGCGAGCTAGCGAATCGAGGTGAACGTGACATGAACCAAAGTGATCGCGGCATAACGGTGAACCAAAAACGAAGCGTGAGCTAAGGGAGAGCGACGCGTTGAGTAAAGCAAACAACAAGAGTCCTGATTTTAGCACTCTGAAACGGTTCTGTCGGCATCACCACCCGACAAAGGAGTACGTCCACTCCCATCCGCTGAAATTACGACTTTCGGTGGCGACTTTTGCGATTGATGCGATGCAGATCCTCTTCATTGGTCAGCATGCCCCAGCGTAATGCCTGATCTTGGTCGTATTGTTTGCCCAACTGCAACGCAATCGTTGCTTTTGCCATTTCGTAACCGAGATAGAACGCGTGACTTTCGTCCACGTTGCTCGATTCGGGGCGCTGCAGCAATTGATCAAACAATTCAAAGGGATCGGATTGTTGTAAGTGCATGCCCGCAGACAACAAATGGATCGTTTCATCTTGTGCATAGATGCGATAGTTGTTGTCTTTCAGCGTTGTGGCAAGCGATTGGAGCATGCCAGTGGGAAACGCTTTAAGTTTTGGATCACGCAGCTGCACCAATGCATTGGACAGATGCTTGGGTGGCACACGATTTTTGACGCTGTAGTAAACCAATTTTCTTGCTTCGGCGCATTCACGCACCGAGGATCGTGCCCAATTGATCACCTCGGTGGTTAACACACTGCGAATGCCTAGTTCTTGACAGATACCGAGCAATAAAAAGTTGATGCCTGCCGAATCCACTTCGGTTAGCTCTGTCAAATTACCGATCCCCATCATGATTTCAAGTTCGGGGTATTCGCGGCGGGTGTCCGCATAGCGAATTAAACTCGCAGCGAGCCCTGCGCCGATCGGTTCCAAAATCGGGTCCAATCGCATCGGAACTTGATGTCGCGCTAAATAATTGATTGTTTTTTCAAAACTTTTTTTGTCGTCAACTTGGTCCGGAATGACGACCACTTCAGCGCCCCAATCTTTTGCCGCTTCGCAGTTTGATGAGTTCACCGACAACACAAGCGATGCTCCATTCTTGGTCGCTTCGCTGGCTTCCCAAGTGTCGAAAGTATCAACCGAAACTTTTAATCCTGCGTCGACCAACGCACGGGTGTAATCGCCGATCGTGATGCATCGCGATGCAGGGTCGCAACCGAAATCGATCACATCGGCCCCCGATTCACGCAGTTGTTTGGCGATGCTTAGTACGGTGTCAATTGACATCCGCGGCGCGTGATTGATCTCGGCAATAATCTGGATATCGTACTCGCTCGGAACGACTTTTGGACGCGATTTCCCAAACACCTCTGGAAGGTCGCGGCAGTCTTTTGGACCGCAAATTACCGGTGTTTTTACGCCGTTTTGCAATTCGTTGTAACCCGATTCGAGATAGCCCGGCACGATCACGTGGGTCGTCTGTGTGGGGATGTCCAAGTGCCGCAGCAACCACTTGGATGTCATCAGCGCGGCCACAGTGATGGGCATCACTCCGATCGAATACGCGAACGAATATTCCTTGGCAAGCGATGCAGCAATCTCTCGTACCGCATGCTCCGCTAGCCGCCCTGTGACGAAGTGATAGTGGTGGTCGGTAGCGGGTTGGATGGTCGTAAGCATGAGTGTGTTTCAAGGGCAGTGAGTCGCTTAGCAGACGGCTTCAGTCTACGCACAAGATGACCGTTGCAATGAATCGAGTCGATGTGATTGGGATCATTCTTCGTGATCGGATGACTCGACATCCATGCCGAACGAAGCTATGAATTTCATCACCAATATCACAACTCATCTTGACGTGATCGATTCTCTCTTTACAAATTAAGGGTACGAGAGATCCGTCGATCGATTGTTGAAGTAATTTGGACACGACATCATGTGTTTTAACAACTTACTTCAGTGATTGTCGTGGCCGGGATCTCTCGTTTTTTTTTGCGCTGTTGTTGGGTTGCGAGACGGTTGCTTTGTAGTCGGGTATAGCATCACTAACAAACGGTTTAGGTGATGCGATGCAGGTAAGCCGATGATGCGATGCAGGTAATGTGCCAAGCACGTAACCACAACGACAAACGTGACGATGCGAACCGCATTGTAGTTGCGATCATGATGGATGATGTTTGCGGATGACGATTGAGAGTGTGATCAAGGTGTTGTGGGACGGCGAGTCGATGTTGGCCGTCGAAAAACCAGCGGGGCTATCCACGCAATCGCCCCCAGGTGCTGATAGCCTTGAATCGCGTCTACGAACCCAACTATCCGATCGTAGCGATTATCTAGCGGTCGTTCATCGACTCGATCGCCCCGTCAGCGGTGTGGTGCTGATTGCGCTACGAAAACGCGTCGCCAAGCTGCTATCGGAACAATTCGCAACGCGGAAGGTCGACAAGCAGTATTTGGCAGTCGTTGCGGGGAAAATCGAGCCCGTCGAGTCGCTGTGGACGGACTATCTCAGAAAGGTCCCCGGTCAACCGCGAGCTGAGCGTGTCGCAGAGAACGAACCCGACGCAAAGTTCGCCGAAACCCGCGTCGAAGTCGTTCGTTATTGCAGTGAACACGATCGCACGCTCGTTCGACTGTTTCCCCACACCGGTCGGATGCATCAACTGAGGATCCAATCGGCATTGCGAGGCCATCCGATCCTCGGCGATTCGCTGTATGGCGAGAACTGTTCTGAAAGCGGCGAAAGCGACGTTGCGGGGGCTGCTTTGGGGCTGCGGTTCCCAAATCAAACGCGAATTATGCTGCACGCGGAATCGATCACGTTTCATCACCCGAAAAGCGGCATTCTCGTAACGGTTCAATGCCCTGCGGACGAATTGCAGCAAATCGTGTAGGTTGTCCCTCTCGCTCGCGTTAAAAGCCGCTGATGACTGCGGTTTGAATAGTGGAAAGTGACGTTTTCCGATTTCGTTTTCGGGTCTCCGAAAGGATTGGAAGGCACGGTCACTGCCGTTCACGCGATCGATGACGCCCTTGATCGACAAAACAAGAGATTTGATGACATCTTCACTGCCTAACGCTCCGCTTCGCATTGGTGCGGTTTCGTATCTGAATACGAAGCCGTTGGTATGGGGATTGCGCGAGCGTTTGGGAGATCGTGGCGAATTGTCCTTCAATTTGCCCAGCCGACTGGCGGACGACTTGCATACGGGCAAGCTGGACGTGGCACTGATTCCCTCGGTCGAGTACCTACGTGATCCCTCGCACACCATTGTTTCGGATGCCGTGATCGGTTGCCGAGGCCCGGTGTGGAGCGTTCGCTTGCTCAGCCGCGTTCCGGCCGCCGAAATCAAACGACTGGCATTGGACGAGGGCAGTCGCACGAGCGCCGCACTGCTGCAAATTTTGCTGTGGGAGATTCACGGCATTCGGCCTGAGATTGTCCCCTTCGCAATGGAGCAGACGCCTGAGGCGATCGATGCCGACGCGATGTTGATGATTGGCGATCGCGCGATGCATCCGGCCCCTCGCTGTTACCACGAAATATGGGATTTGGGTGATCGATGGTGCCGATGGACTGAATTACCCTTTGTGTTTGCGATGTGGGTCGCACGCGCAGGGGTGGACGTCGGCGATTTGGCGATTGCGCTCGAAGCATCGCGTGATGAGGGCCTAGCATCGCTCGAAAAAATCGCCAGTCGTGAGGCTGCCGCCCATGGGTTAACTAACGAAGACCTGTACCGTTATTTTGCTGAGAACCTGCATTACACGCTTGGGCCTGACGAACGCACCGCATTGGACGAATTCCGTCGCCGAGCGGTCTCGCTTGGCTTAGTTCCTGAATCAAGCTCCCTGAATTCTCTGACGACTGAAAAATCATGATCGCTCCTGCCACTGATAATTCGATCCGTGACATTTTGGACAAAGCAATCGAGGGCCAACGGCTGACTTCGGCCGAAGGACTGCGTTTGCTTGAAAGCCATGACCTCGCCGCGCTCGGCGCTGCTGCCGAAGCGGTCTCGCGGCGGATGCATCCCGAACCCTATCGCACCTACAATATTGATCGGAACATCAACTACACCAACGTCTGCACCGCGGTGTGTGATTTCTGTGCGTTCTATCGCGGGCCGAAAAGCGACGAAGGCTACGTGCTGCCTCGCGCCGAACTGTTGGCAAAGATCGAAGAGACCGTCGCGCTGGGCGGTAATCAAATTTTGCTGCAAGGCGGACTGCATCCGAAATACAAACTCGATTGGTACGAAGAGATGCTTGGCGACATCAAGCGTGCCTATCCCGAGGTAAACATTCATGGATTCAGCCCTCCCGAGCTGCATCATTTCACCAAGGTCAATAATCTTTCGATCGAAGAAGTGCTCAAGCGACTCAAGGCAGCCGGTTTGGGCAGCATCCCTGGCGGCGGTGCCGAAATCCTAGTCGACCGCGTTCGCAACGAGATCACTCGCGGCAAAGTCATGACCGATGACTGGTTAAACGTAATGCGAGTCTGGCACAAACTTGGCGGCGTCAGCAGCAGTACGATGATGTTCGGACACGTCGAAACGCTGGAGGAACGAATCGAGCACTTGCACCGTGTCCGCGAGTTGCAAGACGAGACGAATGGCTTCACCGCGTTCATATGTTGGACGTTCCAGCCCGACAATACCGAACTGTCGCACATCCCACCGAAGGGCTCGTTTGAGTACCTAAAAACGTTGGCGGTGTCGCGATTGTTCCTCGACAACGTGCCGAACATTCAAAGCAGCTGGGTCACGCAAGGACTGAAAGTTGGCCAGTTGGCACTGCTGTTTGGCGCCAATGACATGGGCAGTTTGATGCTCGAAGAAAACGTGGTCGCCGAAGCCGGTACGGTCCACTTTTTAACGCTCGATCAAATTCGCGAAGCGATCGAGGAGCTCGGGTTCGAACCGCGGCAACGCAGCGTCAATTACGAACTGGTCGCACCTGAGCTGGAGCAAAAAGCGATCGATGCCAATCGCAAACGTGCGGCTGCGGAATTGGTGCAACTCACTTAGCATACTTCACCTTGTGCGAAACTTGTTTTAGCAGAGGTGACAACCGATGCGGGCTACCTCTCCCTAAACTTCGTTTTGGGAGAGGCGGCAGTTTGCGAGTCACCTCTCCCGAGCGCAGCATGGGAGAGGTCGGACGGGCCCTTTAAGCGTCGTCCGGGTGAGGGCCGTCTGCGCAACATCGCTTGCAGTGCGTCTCCACTTGCTCGGTCGGCCCTCACCCGAGCATCGCTGAAGGCTCTGCTCGACCTGTCCGTCAAAACTGCGTTTAGCAGAGGTGACAACCGATGCGGGTTACCTCTCCCGAGCGCAGCATGGGAGAGGTCGGACGGGCCCTTTAGGCGTCGTCCGGGTGAGGGCCGTCCGCGCAACATCGCTTGTAGTGCGTCTCCACTTGTTCGGTCGGCCCTCACCCGAGCAACGCTGAAGGGCTCTGCTCGACCTCTCCCTTAAACTGCGTTTGGGAGAGGTGACAGATGATTGGCTGGTTCCCACCGGCCAATCACAACCCGGCCGGTGGGAACCAGCCCTATGCCATTTTCAAAAATGCTCTAACGCATTAATTTCTTCATCTCGCCCCAAGGCCGCGTGTTGGCCACGTCGTCCTTGGTCAAACCGCCGCGACGTGCTTGCTTGATTCCGTATCGCATCACGTCCAGGCCATCGGTCGAATGCGCATCGGTGCTGATCACGATCGGGATTCCGTGCCGTTTGGCTGCCGCCAAATGCACGTCATTCAGATCCAAGCGTGCCGGGTTCGCGTTCAACTCCATCAGCGTCCCGTTTGCTTTCGCGGCCGTCATCACCGCATCGATATCGACTTCGTAGGGCGGACGACGATTGATCAACCGTCCGGTGGGATGAGCGACACAGTCAACGTGTGGGTTTTCAATCGCGCCGAGAATGCGTTCGGTGATCTGGTCGCGTGGCTGTTTCTGGCCGTAATGGACACTCGCCAGCACCCAGTCGGCTTCCGCCAGACAATCGTCCGGCAAATCCATCCCGCCTTTTTCGAGAATGTCGCACTCGATGCCTTTTAAGATGATCAGGCGGCCTTTGTACTCGTCACGAATCGCATCGATCGCTTTCCATTGTTCGCGAAGTCGTTTCGGATCGAGTCCAAATGCCATCGAAACTCGCTGGCTGTGGTCGGTAATCGCAATGTACTTCAGTCCTCTCGCGATCGCGGCGTCGGCCATCTCTTGCAGCGTTGCGGTTCCATCGGTTGCATTGGTGTGCATATGTAAATCGCCGACGATGTCGGACGTTTCAATCAGCTCGGGCAGTTCGCCTTTTTCGGCCCACGTGAACTCATTGCGATCTTCGCGAAGCTCGGGCGTAATCCAAGGCATTCCGATCGCCTTGTAGACCTCTTCTTCGGTTTCGCCAGCCACTCGCGAGTCGTCTTCGGTTTTGAACACGCCGTACTCGTTCACTTTCAGTCCATGTTCTTTGGCAATCCGTCGCATGTGGACGTTGTGTGCCTGAGAACCGGTGAAGTACTGCAGTGCCGCACCAAACTCGTTCGCTTCGACCAGACGCATGTCGACTTGGAATGCTTTGGCGACACGGATCGATATTTTGGTATCGCCGCGAGCGATCGTTTGGCTCCGCTGGGGAAAAGCTTCGAAGTGATCCATCGCTGCGGTGCGGTCTTTGGCAACGACGAGTAAGTCGAGGTCGCCGATCGTTTCACGGCCGCGACGGTAGCTGCCCGCCCAGCTCATCTTTTCGATTCCCTCACACGACTGCATGTGGTTGCCAATCGTTGTGGCCAATTCATCGCCGGTGGACCAATAGATTCGCTCGGCGGCCTGCTTGGCGATCGCCAGGCCGTCCAGGATCGTCTCTTCGGATTTAGGGCCGAATCCTTTGACTTTGCGGACCCGTTCTTCCTGACAGGCGAGTTTGAGGTCGTCGAGCGATTCGATTTCCAGAGCTTCCTGTAATTTCATCGCTTTTTTGGCGCCCAAGCCAGGGATTCGAGCCATCTGGATCACAATTGGGGGGACCGCTTGGCGCAATTCTTCCAATTGGGGTAACCCGCCTGTTTGGATTAGTGTCTCTGTTTTCTCACTGATCGTTTTGCCGATACCCGAAATGTCGGCAAGATTGCGATCGGGATCGTTGACAATGGCCGCGACTGGTTCGTCGAGATCGCGGATCGCCTGGGCTCCATTGCGATAAGCCCGGATTCGGAACGGATTTTCGCCGCGGAACTCCAGTAGTTCCGCCATTTCGTCAAACACATCTGCGATCGCCGCGTTATCCATCCGTCATTCTCCACTGGGTTTTTGAGATTTACATTACCAATCCGTTGGTCTGAAAAACACCACCAGTTGCGAGGAAACGAAATCCAGCACAGAATAGCGAAGCCGAATTCGGAGGATAAGCGAATTGGTGAGCGGCCTCATTGGAACTGAGGTACCCCGTAAGGGGCTGCGGGTTCGAGTCCCGTGTCCTCCGCTGTTCAAAAAACGCCGCCTGAAACTTGATGTTTCAGGCGGCGTTTTTTTGTTGGCCAGTCAATTGGGACAGTGCCCATGGCTACAGCATGTCGCCACTTCGTGGCTGTCGTCAGTCCCGAAGGGACGGCCGGATGTAGCCACGGGCGAGAGCCCGTGGATGCTTTTCTAGCATCGAGAGGAACTCTTCCTCTCCCGTTTGATTTCCCCGAACTGTAAGCCATCACACAGACGGAAAGTCGGCTAACTGGTATCGTTCGACCTGTTTTACAGTTGTCGGACCTGCCTGTGACACCTCGATGTGATTATCGGCACCAAATCCTCACATTTCGTAACGATTTAAATTCCATCTCGTTCAACGAATTCGACCCGGCACGGAACTGAGTTTCGTTTGACAAGGGTTCGATGGACCGGCTATTCGTGTAGGGATTGCTTCTCACACCTTTTCACTTTTTCCGGCAGCGCGCATGCCCGGCTCCCAATTGTTTTCTCCCTTGGATACCGCTGACGTACGAGTGTCGTCATGGAGTCAGAGACACAGTCGTTTGGTTTCCTTGCTGACTTCCGCGGGACTGCACACGTTGTTGTTGCTGGCTTTAGCACTCTTCGTCCTTCCCACGATGGTCCGCCGCACACAAGTCCTGGAATTCGCAGTGGGCGAATCCGACACGTACTCACTGACGACGATCGATGTTACAACCCAGTTGGATGCCATCGGCTCTGATCTCACTGATGAGCCCATCGTGATCCCCGAATTCGAAGTGACTCCAGAATTGGATGCTTCCTTGTTGGAGTTATCTGGGGCAATTGACGAACCCTCTCGCAGTAGCAGCAATGTCTCGGCGGTCGCCTACGTAGTTCCTAAGAACATTGGTGAATCGCTCTCCGCATCCAACTCGGTTGAAGGTGCTGTCGATCGGATCACTTCGGAATTGGAAGGGAAGCTTGAAAAAGGCAACCTGTTGGTTGTTTGGCTGCTCGACGCATCACACAGTTTGGTGGATGATCGCCAACGCGTCGCCGTTCGCTTAGCTCCGTTCTATGAAAGCATCGTCGATCGTCACAGCGAGGCGGAGTTTGAACTGCGAAGCGCTGTCGTCTCTTACGGTTCCGCAATGCGTGAACGTGTCGCACCGACGGAATTTGGTAAGAAGATTGTTTCTGCAGTGGAAGATTTGCCCATCGATCGAACGGGGGACGAGAATGTCTTTAGCAGCGTTGCAAAATGTGCCAAGGTTTATCGGTCGTCATGGCCCGATCGGCAAATCGCCATCGTGATTTGGACTGACGAATCCGGTGACGACATCGAAAACCTCGAGAACACGATCGCAGTCTGCCGCGAACAGCAGGTATCGGTGTCCGTCGTGGGGCCATCATCCGTATTAGGTGCCGACACGGGACTGCATTCTTACTTCGATCGTAAGACTCAAGAGGTTTACCAACTTCCGGTCCGACGCGGACCTGAAACGGCAATGCCCGAACGACTTGAACTTG
Source organism: Novipirellula methanifontis (assembly GCF_052161655.1). Classification (GTDB taxonomy): domain Bacteria; phylum Planctomycetota; class Planctomycetia; order Pirellulales; family Pirellulaceae; genus Novipirellula. The sequence continues at coordinate 8,997,671 of NZ_CP197418.1, read as the reverse complement.
GCTATTGGTATTTCACGCGTTGGAATTCCCCGGTGCGAGGAGGTCCCCGAAGCTTGCCAACGTGGCTCGGTGGGCAAGACCTCCGCGGTATCCTTTGCGGGTTTAGTCCCTACGCGCTGACACGTTTATCAATTCAAACAGGAGGGGCCTACACGATCTTCGACCGGCCCGAAGAAAGTGACCCATTCGATCCCGAAGTGATGGCTAGGTACATGCCAAGCTACGGGGCGTTGGCTGAGTACCAATCCGAAGTCCAGTCGAATCCATTGCGACTCTCAATCATGAGAGCCGTAGGCGAATTGAAAGGTAAGAACGTCGACGAGCCGACTACGATGTTGTTTATCAAACGAACGGGCAGCCGCGTCTTCGATTTCACGCGGTACTATTACACACCGAGCGAGTTTCGATCGAAGCTACGTTCGTCACGCGGACGACTGAAGGCTCAAGCGACACGGTCATCAAAGATCATTGACGCGGCCCTGATGTACCTCAGCGAGGGTGGCGATCTTGACCTTGGCTTAGAGGATCTCTACGAGCACGAGGATTCACCGCGATGGCGAGCGTGGAACGACCTGACGCGAGGACGCTTGCTGGCAACGAGTGTGCGCCTTGAGGAATATCGTTTAGCAATCGATTCAATGATTTCCCCCGACGGGCTGGCCCCATCAACGAATTATGTGATTTTAAGGGCATCTTCGGAATTGCGATCCAATGAGACGTTCCAAAAACGAGGTGACGAGGCCGAGCGTTTGCTGAGGCGATGCGTACGAGAAAACCAGGGAACGCCGTGGGAAACGTTGGCGCAACGAGAGCTTGATTTTGCGCTCGGAGTCGGAGTGCGTCAAATGTCACTCACGCAACAGCCGATGGGGCCAGTAACGCAATCGCCAAATCTTCCCAGGTTTTGAGCGCAGAGCAAGTATCTTCTGCTGTTTTTAACACACTGCGAGGCCCGCATCGCCGAACTGTACGCCAGCACACAGACGGAGTGTTTTAAAGCTCGTTTCGTCCGAGATGTCAAGCAGCCCCAAAGTTACTCAGCTCCGGGCGTGTCAGCATGACGCTAGCAGGGTGTTTGCATCCCTGTCGGATTTCCGAAGGTGGAAAATCGGTGAATTCGCGCTTCGCCGCCCACGGGACGGGATCTTTCTAGAGAGTCACTTCGATTCTCAATTCCCGGAGCACCACTTCCCATGAACGCTCAATCCCCGGATCGTCGGATGCAATCGACGGTATTGCCTCTGGTCACGCCGTTCGCCGTCCTGGCATCCATCTTCATTTTCTCCGCCGTCGCGCAAGCGGGTTACACCGTGCTCAACGGAGCGCCCGTCACCCAAGGGCAAATGCGAGTTGACGAAGAGGATTTCGAACAACTGAAAGCAAGGCTGCCGGCACCCAGCCCAGCCTTCACCCTCAAAGAGACGCGAGTGGAAGCCGATATCTCGGGAATCCTGGCCCGTGTTCGTGTTTCTCAGGTGTTTAAGAATCCGTATTCCGAACGGCTCGAAGCGTTGTACGTCTTTCCGCTACCCGAAAACTGTGCCGTCGACGCCTATTCGTTTCAGATCGGAGAACGTGTGATTGTCGGCGAGGTCAAACGCAAAGACGAAGCACGTCAAGAATACGAACAAGCTCGGGATGAGGGGCGAAAGGCGGCGTTATTGGAACAAGAACGGGCCAACGTGTTTTCACAAGCGGTGGCCAACATCCCTGCCCACGGCGAGGTGACCGTGAACATCGAATACGTTCATCCGTTGGAAATCGACGAAGATCGTTACGTCTTTCGATTCCCGATGGTTGTTGGGCCGCGATATATACCAGGAGCCCCGTTGAGTCGTCCGAACGTGGGACGCGGCTGGGCAACCGACACCGATCAAGTCCCCGATGCGTCGCGGATCACTCCCGACTTCCTTCCCGAAGGGATGCGAAACGGCAACGACGTGTTTGTCTCGGTGAAGGTGGACGCGGCGATGCCGATTCAAGAAATCGTGCCGGTCACCCACGAATTAGACATTCAACAGACGTCAGAAACCCATGCAGTCGCGACGTTGAAGAACCAGTCGACGATCGCCGACAAAGACTTTGTTATCGAATATCGTTTGGCCGGTGATCAGAGCACCCTGGCATCGTTGGCTCACCGCGAATCCGATGCAGACGACGGTTACGTGATGTTGGCGTTGCAACCGAAATGGTCCATCGAGCCGGCGGAAATCACGCCTCGTGAAGTGATCCTGGTGCTGGACACCAGCGGATCGATGAACGGGCCCGCGATCAGCCAATTGCGTTTGTTTGCCGACCATGTTCTGGATCATTTGAACCCACAGGATGAATTTCGAATCATTGCGTTCAATAATCGAGCGACCGCCTTTCGGGCGGATCAGCTCGTGGCCAGTGACGTCAATGTCCAGGCCGGAAAGCAATTCGTGCGCGGGCTGCGTGCGAGCGGCGGAACCCAGTTGTTGTCGGCACTCGAGTTAGCGCTTGAAGGCAACGCTGACGAATCGGCTCGCCCACGCTACATGGTGTTGATGACCGACGCGCTGGTTGGCAACGACCATTCGATTCTTCACTACCTTCAAAATCCCGAGTTCCAGGATGCTCGCGTGTTTCCCATCGCGTTCGGTGCAGCGCCGAATGATTACCTGATCAGTCGCGCAGCCGAGATGGGGCGTGGGTTTTCCATGCAAGTCACCAACCAGGACAACTCGCCTGAGATCGCTCGGCGTTTCCATGAACGGACCAGCCAACCCTACATGACCGATTTGCAAATCGATTGGGGAGGACTGGTCGTGAAAGACCTAGTGCCTTCGCGACTTCCGGATTTGTATGCAGGAAAACCTCTGATCGTTTTGGGCCGATACGATACTCCAGCGTCGGGGACGATCACACTCAAAGGCAATGTCCTAGGGCAAGCCGTGCAGATGGGACTCGAATTAGAACTTCCCCAACAAGAAGCCGCCCACGACTCGATCGCTCCGGTATGGGCCCGCCAGCGAATTCGACAGATTTGGAACCGCGACGTGGGCCACGAAACTCCGCAAGGACGTGACGAGATCACCGCCTTGGGGCTAAAGCATCAACTGATGACGCAGTACACGTCATTCATTGCCGTCGATAAAGAACTCTCCGAGCCGCCGCAGGGGCAATTGGTCACAGAAACCGTCCCAGTGATGATGCCCGAGGGGATGACCGAGCAATCGGTTGGTCGCTCGCGTGCCGTCGCGAGACCGGGCCAGACAGTTCAACAAGCCGCTTCACCTGTAGCTGCAGATTCAGAGCCACAACCGCAGGCCTACACCAATCCGCCACCCGCGATGCCCGCAGCATCAGGCCCGTCACGTTCATCGTCGACGTCAAACACTCCGCCCGCAGGTGGCGGTACATTCCGCAGTGGTTCAGGCGGTGGCGGTGGTGGCCCGATCGGCCCGATCACTGCAATCTTCTCGCTCGGCGGTGCAGGCGCTGCCGCGATGATGCGTCGACGAAAGGCACTAAGCACCAAAGATCAAAGCACCAAGGAGCTGATGCGATGAGTGCCGGCGAATCCCTCTCCACAGCGATTCCCAAGGCCAGCGGCACATCTCTTCAAACGATGTGTCGCCAGGGAAGTGTCTGGCTCCGGCACTCGCCTGTGACTGCGGTCCTATCAGCAATCGCAATCGCGGCGTATGCCTTTCCGAGCCTGACTGCTGGTTTACAGTTGGACTTTGCTTCTGTTACCTCTGGTCAGTGGTGGCGTCTTCTTACTGGTCACCTCACGCACTTTGGCGGCGGTCATTTGTTTTGGGACGTGTTAATGTTTGTGGTGTTGGGCGCAGCCTGCGAACGACAACATCCCAAACTTTTCGCAGTCTCGCTAATCGTGATGGCGCTCGGTATCTCCGCAACCATCATGCTCGCGTGCCAAGATGTCTCCGGTTACCGAGGCCTGAGCGGAATCGACACCGGACTATTCGTCTGGTTCATCGCTGACCAAATTCGACAATCCCTCGCCAATCGCGATCGAATGTTCGCCAGCGTTTGGACCGCAACGGGAATGTTGTTAGTTGGGAAGCTCGTCTATGAATTCACCACCGGCGAGATCCTGTTTGTCAACGCCGAAGGTTTCAAGCCGTTAGTCGAATCCCATCTAGCGGGCGCCACGTTCGGAGCAATGTTTGCCGGTCTGGGGATCATGTGGAGACGATGGAAGTGGTAGAAGCGTTTTCGCCAACGTTCGATTTTTTAGACGACGCATCAAGTCAATCCGTTGGGCCAGCAATTACTTGATGGTCACGTCCTCAGCGAGCGGATTCTTATCGCGAATCCGATCCTCGACCACGCGAATGGCGAGCTCCGACTGCTCCAGGCGGGGTTCCCACCCGCTCGTCAATCGAACATTGCCGGTCCGCAGATGCAGCGTTTGGCTATTTGAGTTCTGACACCTTATCCGCTCCACCCAAAGAATTGACCGCATGGCACGCTGCAATTCCCGTCCCGTTTGATGCCCTGACAAAACAGACGTTAGACGTTTTTGCCAACTCACTCACGTAAGGAATCGAGAATATCGTCAACAGCTCTGCTCTCTTTACTTTTGTCGAGTCTAGAGAATTTCCAATCCTCTTCATGTATTTCTGCTTGCCGATCTTCTTGTTCACTCAGCATGTCAACATGTTCATGCAAGTCATCAAGTCCGAGATCATTAGTGTCGAATCCCAGCTTTACAGCAACGCTTTCCAACTCGTGGATTGCATCTATCGCCTGATCAGATGTAGACGCTTGATTGACAATCGAATTAACGCTGCCGATGCAAGTTGATGCAAAATGATCTCTCAACTTCTCTTTCTCTTCCTCCTCATTCTCATCAAAAAGTTCAATAACTGCACCAAAGTCCTCAGGGAAGTAGCAGTGCTCAATCAATCGCTCTCGGACGCCGGTAACGGGAAGTAATTGGTGGCTTCGGTACGGCTTCGCCGCCTCGAAGTAGGTCTTGTACAAACGACAAACCTCACTTACGTCCGAACGCGATAGGTCAGAGTCCGAAAGATGTTTTCTCGCAATTTCGAATACCGGATCCAGAGCAGCAAGCGATCGGAATCTCCGTAGCACGCCAATCCAATCCGCTAAGGCATCTTCAGCGCTTGATGTGCTCATCAACACTGAGCCATTCTTGCTGTCACTAACGCAAAAACGGGTGGTTCGGTCGGCTCGCTCCATTGCAGCGACAATCTCATCTGACGAGATGAAACCTCGATGATCAGCAACCAGCTTTTTCGAGATCCAAATCAAAACGTCTTGAAAAGAAAAACAGTTCAACGCGGTCTTCAACAGATGGTTGTCATTGGCGAGTTCGGCACTGGTGAAGTCCTCTATGGCTGGGTTGTGAAAGACAAGGTAAGGCACGTCTTTTCGCCGCAGAACAGCTAAAAAGTTACCTTCCAGTTCTTTCAGTGTCGCCGAAAAAGCGGCATCGTACCCCGACAACTCCAGCCCCAACGCCTCGCGGAACATCAAGTAATGTGATTTCAGCCCTTGCACAGATACATTCGATCCGTGCATAGCGAATACGAGTAACAACTTTTGAGCATTCTCGGTGAGCTGATGGCGAAACGCATGTTCCCAAATGCTTTTCGGATCGTCTAGTCGAGCCAGAAACGCCTTGCCAAATCCATCACCATTGAAGGCAGAGACGCTTTGCATCTCGCACATCGTTTCCACGATGCGAGGATTGTAGTTTTCGTGGTCCAGTGTCTTTCTCGCCAAACCAGACGATACGAATTCGCTACAAACGTCCGGTTCAATTCCATAAAAGTGCAAATGATTCACGAGGATCTTGGCACGGATTTTTGCCGTATAATCTTCTAGCTCAACAGTCGACTTCGCCGCTTCTACTCCGGCATCTCTGGCCAGGATCTCGTGTTGTTGGATAGCCTGCTCAAACAGATATTCCCGTGTGGTTAAGACCAAACGCTTGCTTGCGGGATTCTTTCGACAGGCCTTCATTAACTGGAGAAGCTGCGAATCTTCGTTCTTCGGTAGACGCTCTCTTAGGCTCGTTGCCCCGAGGAAATCATCGTAGAAGAAGATCTGCTTGATTTCTGGACTGTAAACGTCAAATGCATTTGACGTCCCGCCTGCCACATAAACACCATCAAAATCATTTTCCAAATGATATGCAACAAGCAGTCTCGCCGTTGTGGTCTTTCCGATTCCAGGTATTCCGGTCAGCATGCATACCCCAGTCTCGCTAAGCATGTCGATCGCGCGATCGAACGCTGGTGTGTGGACGAACATTGATAGATGACGTTCGATCTCGTCCATCTCCAATGCACTTTGAGCGAACACACCATTTGAAAGTAACTTCTGGAGAACAGCAACGCTCGGAAGCCAAAGTTTGAAATGCTGCCTTTCAATACCTTGATACTTACCGAGCAGGTTGTTTAGATCCTCCGCTCCAAAGATGTCACCGGGCGACTGAATTAACGGAGACAAAACTTTGAACAGTTCGTCCTTTTCACCTTTGGCGAAGCTGACTGAAGTCGTCAAGATGTAGCGAGACGGCTTTAGCTTTCTTGCTTTTGGCAACTCCTCATGCTTCATGTAGCTTTTCAGCTTTGCGAAGCCGGACTTTGCCCAGTGTTTCGCTTGGACAATTAAGACTGTCCCGTCGCGAGGTTTTGAGTAACGAAGGTCGACCCCCCTGTCACGTCCGCTACGAAAACTCTCGAGGTGAAGCCCAAGCTCTTTCTGCAGGAGATCGCGAGAAAGTTCCTCAAAATCCAGCGGAGATAGCGTCGAAAAGTCGTAGGCAGGCATGGTTCCTCTAGACTCAATTTAAAAGAGGTGAAGGCTGCGTCTTCGAAGGAAGAAAACGGGACGGCAGAGTAAATCGCTCCGATCATAGGCTTAAGCTTGCCTTCAACGAATGCCAATACCCCTTTCCGCGGTATCTCCGGTGCGACGCCAACGTCCAGAAGTCCATATTGGACAAGTCTATCAGGCAATTAACCGTGGCAACCGGTGTCAGGGAAATTTTCACCGGCCTTCGACTATAACGTATTCGTTTGTGTTTTTGCCGAAGGGCTCGGGAAATACCCCACCGAGTTGCTCAGTTGCGTTCGCGTAGTCTGCTCGACGTTGCCGGGCATCGGTTTCGACGCGAACGGTCGAATCTGAGCAGCGGACCGTAAGGTCGGCATGATCACGTATGGCAAGGTCCGCGCAGTTCAAGACACGCACCTTCCGCCTCGATATTCGAATCGGTCCAACTCCAGTGCAGTCTTGGTACCGCGACAACCCATTTTGACTATCCAGCGATCAAACGCGACTCGCAATAATTCGTGATGCGATCTTTCACAGAACTTGGGTATGGCTGCTAATTTTTATTTTTTTGCAGAATTTTGTTGCGGTGCAATCCTAAACCCCCTAAGTTCGGCTCTACTTTGCAGAGGTGCGGAATCGCACACTCTATATGCTTTCTGGCGTCAGCTCGAACTTTAACGGAGTAGCATGGTGTTGAACCGTCAATTGAAGAATCACAGTAACAGTTCAGTTGCTCGGCGAAGCACAGAAAAAATAGGAACCGGGAAACGACGTCGCAGACGGCTAATTGCGGAAATGCTGGAACCCCGTCAAATGCTGGCAGGTGAGTCCGGTCAGAGCAATCTTGAACCGGCCATTGACGCCATCAATCTTCAACCGGTCGCGTTTGCCGACGAATATCACCTTGATTCGAGCGGCGGACTGACGGTGGCAAGCCCAGGTTTGTTGACAAATGACCAAGCTCAAGATGAAATCGTTCTAGCATCGCAGATATTGACGCCGCCCCGCTTCGGAAAGCTGACATTCCCTGGTGATGGCGGTTTCCAGTTCGACCCCTATCCTGGATTTTCAGGGACCGATTCGTTCCGTTATCAGTTTGAGACTCAATACGGTTTAAGTAACCCTACGACGGTATCCTTGCATGTGTCGGCTACTCCTCTAACGAGTTACGATCCTGCTGACAAGCCAAATGTGATCGTCGTCAACTCGGCACCCGATTCAAGCAGCAGTGCCAACGGCTTGATTTCTCTGCGGGCAGCGGTTGCGATGGCTCAGGCCAACGGTCCAGAGAAGGATATCATCGAAATTCCAGATTTCGGTCACGCACTCTCGCTCTCGTCCAGCCTGGGTGCGTTACAAATCACTTCAGATGTTGAGATCCGCGGATCAGTTCATGGCCAGCGAATTGAGGCTGTCGGAAACACTCACCTGATTCAGATCGACGCAGGCGTGTCTGTCACCCTCGAGAACTTGGAACTCACCGGCGGCTGGCGATCCACTGGTGACGGAGGAGCGATTTGGAACGCGGGTGATTTACAGATTCGCAATTCCTATTTGCACTCCAATGAAGCCGTGACCGGACGCGGCGGAGCAATCTTCAACGCGAATGGAGCAAATCTACGCATCGAAAACACGACGATTTCCGGCAACGAAGCATATCTTGATGGCGGAGGAATTTTTAACGCCGCTAGTGCGGTACTACATATCTCTACGTCGACTGTCTCGTCGAATGTATCCGGAATTTGGGGAGGCGGCGTGTACAGTCCCGGTGATTTCACGATTCACGCTTCTACGTTTGTCTTCAATGAGGCCTCAACGGGCGCGAACCTCGCAGTAATCGGTACTGCTTACTTGGCAGACTCCATTTTTGCGTTAGGAAACCAATCTCAAGATTTGGAAGGGACGGTAGTTTCGGCGGGCGGCAATCTCGTCGGGAGAGTTGCATCAAACACAGGTTTTCTCGCGAGTGATCAGGTTGGGACGCTTGGCACACCAATTGACCCCTTAATAGGCCCTTTGCAACTCAACGGCGGATTCATACCGACGCACATGTTGTTGCCCGGCAGTCCCGCGATTGACGCGGGAGTTTCAGTTCACCATTTTCGCGATCAGCGTGGGGCCGATCGGGTGAGCGACGGGCTAGAATCAAATGATTTGGCTGATGATGTTAAATCGGTAGATGTTGGCGCAGTCGAGTTCGGAGCATTCTTCGCAAACGTGACGTATGACGCGGTCGACGCAACCCCACTGGGTGATGGCCGTGTCGATGTCGATCCCAACACTCCCGGGGACCAAATCTCATTACGCGGAGCGATTCAAGAACTAAACGCGTTGGCGGGTGTCGGGACTTCTGCCAACCACTTTGGTGGTATCTTCGAAGCAACGATTTTCAGCGACTTTTTGGACGCTAGGACCTTCGATTTACGTCTGGCAGGCTACGACGAAGAGGCTGCCGCAACCGGTGACCTCGATGTTTACGGGAATCTCACTATCCGTGGCGCGACCACAATCAGAGATAACGGTGGACAACTGCGAATCGACGGCGGGTGGCCTGAAGGAGAGAATCCCTACAACAATCCGGCGCTTCTAGATCGTCATTTTCACGTCCAGGATGGAGCGGTGCTGAACCTGGACGCGGTCAAACTTCTGCACGGGCAAACTGATCACGTCGGGGGCATTGGCGGCGCAATATTGAACGACGGAGGCACTTTGTTTATCAGTGGCTCTACCATCACCAAGAATGTTAGCCAACAGGGAGGTGGCGTCGCCACTTTGATGGGCACGACTTTGATTGATGGAAATTCGGACGTTGACAATAACTTCGCCACGATCGGCGGCGGTGTCTTTCTTGAAGGTGGTTCGCTGTATGTCGATCAATCCACCATAAAGAACAACTATGCGATGAATGGTGGCGGAGGATTTTATATCCGCGACGGAAAAGCTAATATCACCAATCATTCGAGTATTCACGACAACTCGCACTACAGCGGGCTTTTTGATGTCCCTCAAGGATCGGCACTGTTTATTGCTGGAGGCGAAGTTACAGTCTCAGACGACAGCGAGGTGCGTCATAACGGTCACTATCTCCTCGGCAGCAACTACGAACTACCTAATTTTAACGATCCAGACTTGCTTCCGGATCCAGCCCATCGCGTCGCATCGTTGGCTTCATACACTCCGAATGCCTCGGTTTTCGTTGCAGAGTCGGCAGAATTCAATCTGTTGGACTCCAAGCTGTTCGAGCACAACTTATTGTTTGATACCGAGTTGACGATCGGTGTCATTAATCTAGGACGATTTTACTCACGCGAAACAGACTATGACGACAATAAGCTCGTAGTCGCCAATTTTAATTCCGGCACAGCGCTGATACAGGGAGGCAGAATAACTCGTTCCGGTGGGTTTATCCCGCTGTACGTCGAGGTACCAGGTAGTTCGATGGAGTATGCGACTACTAACTTCAGCGGCGCGCTGGTCCAAAACTACAATGGCGATCTAACACTCTTGGACGTCATCCTCACTGACAATGAACCTGGATATCAGGACCATGAGGTATTGAATTCCGGCCTACAGTCTCAGCTACAGATCATCGGTTCAACATTCACCGGATCGGGTTTGATCAATTTTGACGGCAACGTTCATATTCAAGACTCATTGTTTACGGGGGCTCATCATCAGTGGTATGAAAGCGAACCATATTCTTTAATAGAGCACTATGGACAGGATCCCCAACTGGCAACAGTGGCAAGTGAAGCTATTTCACTGGTATCAGCACTCGACGCCACCAGCTTGACAGCTGATGTCAATGATGCGTCCTTGCTGGCAGACTATTCTCTGCCGCTCAATATCACGATTGGTCAAGAAAGACTCGCAATAGAGAGTGTCGATTTTGCGAACGATCAAGTCTCGCTGGTGCGGACAGAGCCTCAGCCGCACCCCGTAAGTTCGGTGATAGTCTTGCGCAACAGGCACGCGGACCAAATCCGCCTCAATGACTTGGATAAGCTTAAACCCTACAGCGTGCCTCTGGATGTCTATTTGGCAACGTCTGACAAGCACCCTTTGCTGCTGCCCAACCGTCAGGAATCTCGCGGCGGTATCGGAACTTCGCACCCTGGAACCCAGGTCGAGGCGATGACGGTCACTGATATCGATTTCGATACCGGTATCGTTACGGTGATCCGCGGACGTCAGGGAACCACACCCATCGATTTTCACGAGGAAACGGCAACTCTTCGAGGAATTGCGGGAGAGATGAAGATTTCAGGCTCAACGTTTAGCAACAATAGCAGTGAGGCGTCACCCGGGCAGGTTCCTTACGATTCATCGCAAACGGTCATCCGGAGTTCGGTCGTCGAATTGGCCCCGCCATTGGTCATTGAAAACAGTACCTTCGCCAACAATCGTAGTGCCGGACCTGTCGCCAGCGTCTTCGCCGAACGCCTCTCGTTGCTACACGATGTCGCACCCTATTATGGGCGAACCGACGACCTCGTCATCGTTGACGCGGGTGTTGTGCAGCATTCCGCGAATCCAACGGCTGCCTCGATGCCTCCGGCGCTCATCGAAAACAGCGTCTTTTCAGGCAGCACCGATCTGTACTCGGGGAAACCGATCGCTGACATTAGCGAGCTTCCCGACAGTGTTAAGCATCAGAACTATGTCGAGTCAATTGGTTTGGACCAGCTAAACGTGCATCAAGGGGATGGTACAAACATTCCTATGCGCCGAACGATTGACAATAACGTTGCTTATGATCCATTTAGACGAATCGAAACCGAGCTTGAAGATGGCGTGCCTGGGCATCAGCGTACTGTAATTATTCTAGATCTCGATGCGCAGGAGCCGACGTTGCCAATGTCCGCATCGGATGCCGCTGGCTTTCTTGGCGATTCGTGGACCCTGCAACCCGACCCTGCACTTTCGGTGCAGCCATCTGCTCAATGGTCGTATACTGATCTTCCTGCTGGGAACTACTCCATTACTGCCTTGGTCCGTGACAGCGCCAATGGAAGCATCGGATTTGACATCAATGGCACGATCGACAGTCGCAGCGTCGACATGCAATTAGCCGAGCGTGATCTTATCACCAACGAGCGTTGGATCACGTTGACGGACGATTATTTCCATGTGTCCGAAAGTGATATTTTTGAGATCACCATTTGGCCAGATGGAGTCAATCCAATTGTCGCTGATGCGATTCGTATTGTCGAACGTACCGATTTACAGGTAGATCCAGTTCTTCCCGACGCGGATCCGATTCCATATCAACCTTTTGAGGATTCGCAAAAGCGTTCTAGCGATTTCTTTCCGTTTCTTGACAGTCGTTCCGCGTACGTGCCTACCAGTGTTTCGATGGCCGCCGAGACGCTCACCGCCACCTTCGACCACTTGTTGCCCGGCGACTATCGGTTAATCGCAAATTGGGACGGTTTGAGCAATTCAATCACGTTGCCCGATCCCGTCAGCGGTGGCACGATCCAGTTTGACGATCCCCTGGCGGCCAACGGGTTCGAAGATAGTTTCTTGGGTGAGGATTGGTACGAACTCGCAACTGTGCGAGTTCATTGGGATTCGTTATCTCTCGAATCCCATCTCCCAGATGACACAAATGGATTTGTCCCCGAGCTGAGGCTTATTTCGCTCGAATCATTGACGGCTGAAAAGCGTCTTGTCGTCCCTCCAATCACCTTCGAGCAAGCGTCGAAGGCAACGTCGCAAATGCGTCGAATTATCGATGACATGCATCCGGGATTCACGACTACCGGAACACCAGCAGCAAACACCGAGAACGGATTTGGCGTTTCTAAGGTCGAGCTTCCAGCTGGGGAATCCGCCCAATATCACTTCACCGGTTTGACGCCAGGCGTTTATCTGGTTGCATCAAGCGCAACCAAAACCGACGTCCCGTTCTCGATCCTAGAAGGCAGTTCCGTTCTCTCAAATGGTCAAATCATTTTTGACTCATCCGCTGGCGGTACCTTGCTTTCACGACAATATGTTCAGCGTCAAATTGGTCCTGTTCCAGCGATCGGGAAGCCTTCCGACGCCGAGTCGAGTGTGTTGCCCGGCAGACCATCGCTACTGAACCCCACAGCTTCTGAAGAAAGGTCGCTCAATCTTTTTAGTGAAGGCGGTTACGGCCAGCCCCTCGACGAAGAAAGCGCGGATCAAAGTCGCCAGGAATGGCTGGTTCTCGATCGCGTCGAAATTACCGGCAATGAAATGACAGTTCAGCTTGCCGGTGGCCCAGGTGTGTTCGCTGACGCCATTCGCATCGAACGCTTTGACGATCTGCATCCATTGCTCCAACCCCTCGCTGATCTAGGGGGATACGCCGGAGCTCATGCCCCCGAAGCCACAGGCCCTCTAATCGATCAGGGCAATCGGACACTGTTTCAGGGATTGGAATCGGCATTAACGATGCCGATGACCGATTCATTTTACGATGGATTGTTGTACCTCGACGACCCTGAATCGTTCGTTCGCAGTCCTGATAACCTTAATGTGCCGAACTTCCCGTACGTCGTTGAAGTCGGCAGGGAGTCCATGCTTGCAACCGGGTTCAGTCGCGAACATTCGGCGTTGATCGTCCAGCGTGGGCATCGCAATACGCATCCCAGCCAACATGATGTGGGGGATTTTGTTACCCAGGGATTTGCGGGTCGTGCGACTCGATTACGCGAACCGGTCCTGAGCGACCAAGCGACCACGATTCGCGTTGATAAGATCGTCGGACTTCCCGACCTCGCTCATTCCACCACACGACAGTTCGATATTCGTGTGGGCCGTGAGCAAATGACTGTCACCCATGTTTCCGATACCGGCGATGGAACGTTGGTCTGGGAGGTTTCACGCGGGACTGGCGGTACAATCGCCAGTCCTTCAATTTCTCAAGATACGCAGGTGCGATTGCTCCTGGACCAGAAAGGCAGCAACCGCTTTTTTAATACTTCAGATTTTGCCGAACGAAATTTGGATTTGGGTGCTGTGGAACTGGTCGACATACATGTCAATACACTCCAAGATATCATCGATGCGGCACCCGGCGATGGCGTTGCTCACACCGCAACCATCGGCGAAATCTCGCTACGCGCGGCAATCAATGAAGCAAATGCCATCGGTGGCTCCGCCTCCATTTTTCTGCCTGCGGGAGTTCATTATCTGACGCTCGATGACAGCAACAGCTCTGACCAATTCCATCACGATCTTGATATTCTCAGCGAGATTACCATCATCGGCAAAGGTGCCGATCAAACCATCATCGATGCTGCCGGACTCGATCGGATTTTCGAAGTCCATCCAGGTGCCAAACTGTCGCTACGAGATTTGACCCTCACCGGAGGAGTCACCAGCGGCGATGGCGGTGCGATTTTGGTGAATGACGGAACCCTGCATCTCAGTGAAGTGTTTATTGATCAATCGAGCGCGTCTCGCGGGGCCGCCGTCGCATTGTTCGGTCAATCGATTGCCGATCTTGATCGATCCACCCTGGCACACAATACCGCCACGGATACTGGTGGCGGCGTGTATGTCGCGTCCGGCGAACTACGTCTCTACCAATCAACCCTTTCGGCCAACGCGGCCGACATCGGCGGCGCTATTTTCGCTGACCTCGATGCAATCGTGGACATTGATGCCAGTACCCTCGTCAATAATTCGGCCTCGATTCGCGTTGGTGGCGTGGAGGCACGCGGTCGAGTGAACGTCTCACAATCCGTGATCGCCGAAAACTCGCACACCCTCGCTGGTCAGTCGCCCGACCTCGCCGGTCGTTTCTCCTCCGGCGGCGACAATTTTATTGGTCAGAATCAACTTCGCCAAACCACTGTGTATGACGCTCGTCGTCCTTCGGGTGGCGGACCGCTGCAAATCACGGTCACCGATATCGACCAATTACCGGCGGCACCGTTCGAGATTCGACTCCAACGTACGCCTTCTGACCCCGTAAGGATTTTGAGTGTCGAGCGGATCAGCGGACATATGCTGTTCATCGACGCATCGTCGGAATCGAATGTCGCTCCTCTCCCCGAGACGGGCGAAACACTCCGATTCGATGGATGGTGGAATGAACAAGATCAAGTCGGCGAGATAGGAGGCAAGATCAATCCCTTGCTCGGTCCGCTGCAACTCAACGGCGGCAAGATCATCAACCACGAACCATCCGCGACCAGCCCCTTGGTCGATGTCGGCGCCCCGCCAGAAGATCATCACGAACCCTTCGACGCCCGCGGCCGAGCTCGATATTTCGATCACGATCTCGATTCCATTATGCAACGCGATATCGGCGCAATCGAACGGGACAATTGGCTCGAAATTCAAGCGGACACCATTGTAAAAGTCGAAGGCGACGCCGGCACGACGCAAACGTTCGACTTCACCGTTACCCGTTCCCAGAGTGACCTGCCGTTGACGGTCCGCTATCACGTCGTTGGCTCGGGCACCACACCGGCTGACGCAAGCGATTTCAGTGAAAACGTCTATCCTGCCGGGACGCTCGAATTTTCCTCGGGCGAAGCGTCTAAGGTGATCTCGATTAACGTGGTAGGCGAGACTACGTTAGAAGCGAACGAACGTTTTACGATCGCGATTGAAGATACCCATCCCGGCGTCATCATCCGAAATCGCGAAGCCTTGGGGGTCATCCTCAACGATGACTCCGTGCGAGTGAAGGTTGAACTAATCAACCCTACCACCGAAGGCAGTCCTGACGAAGCCCAACCTGCGACAAATCCGTTTGATTTTTCCGTCCGATTGGACAACGCCGTAGAAGGCGGATTGGTCATCGTTTATGAACCTTACGAGTCTGAATATGACCTTTACCCAGCTCAGTCCGGTACGGATTTCCAATCGACTCAAAGAACATTGCAATTCGCAGGGATACAAAATGAGACATTGGAGTTCAACGTACCAATCCATCGCGATCATCGTGTCGAGTGGGACGAAACATTCACGATCCATGTAACCAGCGTCAGTCATCAACTCGGCTCCGTCGACAGCCGAGCTATCCAAATTTCATCGCTATCGGTCACCATTGACAACGACGATGAGTTCGCTGTTCAGGTGCTCAGCAGTCGCCAAACTTCGTCTCCTTCGGAACCCTCCGTTATCGAGACGCAGCTCCAGTTGACCGCCAGTGTTGATCGGCCTGTGATAGTTCAAACGACTGCCGGCCCTGTGGTCTTCGATGGGTACGCTGGCGAAATCCGAACTGTAGTAGCGTTAGGAAGCACTCCTGCGGTTGTCCAGTCCGTCGACGCTTTCGGTTTGGAAACTAATTACAACCCCAACCACCAACTTACTGGCGGTGGCAGTGGCAGCGGAACGGGCAGTGGAACAGGAAGTGGAGCAGGAAGTGGAGCAGGAAGTGGAGCAGGAAGTGGAGCAGGAAGTGGAGCGGGAAGTGGAGCGGGAAGTGGAGCGGGAAGTGGAGCGGGAAGTGGAGCGGGAAGTGGAGCGGGAAGTGGAGCGGGAAGTGGAGCGGGAAGTGGAGCGGGAAGTGGAGCGGGAAGTGGAGCGGGAAGTGGAGCGGGAAGTGGAGCGGGAAGTGGAGCGGGAAGTGGAGCGGGAAGTGGAGCGGGAAGTGGATCTGGAAGCGGTGGAGGAAACCCTCCCTCGCCATTCGATCCTTATGATAAAACCAGCGTCACAAGCGAGTACTTCATGTATGACCTTACGCTGCCCGAGGTAACGCCTTACGCCCTTCAGCATGACACGTTCTGGTGCATCGCGGGCTCGGAGCGTGAGCAAGCTTGGACCGCCTGGCACCTGAAAGACTGGGCCGAAATCGATCGATTGTTGATCCAGGTCGAAGCCTTGCACGACGCTATCGCGGAGGTCGCCGTCTCGGACTCCTCTGGCGGATACGAAATCCCCACGCCCTACATGGCATTGATCTGGCTCGCCGACCAGTTTTGGGACCAAGCGAAACAGATCAACTATATGATCGAATATGAGGGATGTCGATATCAACTGCCCACCCCCGTCCCACCTGATAGCTCCACCGGAGAGACCACCAACCCGCCTGAAATCACAACGTCCGCCGACGATGACGACGACGTACACCTGCTACCCGCCGCTGGCGGACTGTTCCCCCAATACCCCTTCGAACAAACATTCCCTTGGGTCTCGCACGAAAATCAACAGCTACACACCGGACAGGTGTTCCAATCCCAACTCGTTGTCGATGATTATCAGGTCTCCCATCTGGGCACGACAACCTTCAATCCAATTCCCACCTACTCGATCCCCACCGACGTCACGCTGACTGCCTCGTCCGAGATACAACTCCGAGTCGCGGCCAAACAAACCGACCCCAACATTCCCCAGGTATTTGCCGAAACACTCAACAGCACGTTGGGAACGATCACCGTCGGCGATGATTTCACGCTCACGTACACGCCCAACCCCAATGTCGCCCAAAATCTCTCGCCACGGCTCAATCCTGCTGGCCAGGTCTATCGTTACGATGGCTTGGACGACTTCGACGTGGCCGCGGTCGTCGTCGAAGTCCCACCTGGCGGCGGTGCCGGCACCGTCACCCACACCCTGACTAAAGTTCCCATCAGTGTTCAAGTCACCGATTCACTGCCAGTGCTGATCGGCGATCGCAGCCACACGCCGGACCTCACCACCAACGCCTGGGCACTCGACAGCCCGCTAAATGTGGATATGGAGTCCACCTCCCGTATTGACATAGGGCAACTGCTGGTTGATCCCGACGGCGATCCAATCAGAATTTTCAATGTGCAACCCTCGGGTACTTTCGACGCCAAACAGTACGACGACGGAAAATTCTCGATCCCCATTGGCAACATTCAGCGTGCCACGAATCATGGCCAATTGCCAACGTTCAATGCCGGCATATTTACCGACCTTCGCGGTTTCGCCAATACTGCCACTGTCACGACGTGGCAAAACGTGGCTACCCGCAATTTATATTTCAAGCTCACTAATGCCAGCACAATTGTCCCCGGTGATGACAACGGTGAGGACCCACGGCCGCCGACTTATCTGCATGGCACCACGATCGACCTCCAAACCGATTTGACGCCAAGTGATGTCAACTCATCATTTGCCTCGGGAACCCGCTGGAACCCGAATCCCGGCGGTTTTGCGACCTTGGACGTGCTGGTCGACAGTGGCCGGGTGGACGATGAAGGCAATGCGATCATTCGTACGTTACAAATTGATGTTGCACCATCCTCCCGGAGCGGAACCGCCCAACGGCTCGAGCCCGTCTCACAGCCCACACGCTCGTTTGAGCAAACCGTCTCACCCAATCTGCTCGATCGCGATGATAACTCGGCTGATACCCAATGGACCGTCGACGCCGTCGCGGCCCAGCCCGATCGATCCTACCAATCCGTTGGCGGCGTTCCAGTTGACCTCGTCACCGGTTCATTCCTAATTCAGCACGATTTAATCCTCGATGGCTCGGGCGGCAATTCGGAACTGGCGATCCCCGGACTGGTCTACGATTCCTCCACCGTACATGTCAACGGTATCCAAACCCCTGTCATTCAAGCCCTGATCACTCCGCCACCGGGATCGACAACGACGTCATCCGTCAACGCCAAGCTGACATGGTACGATCACAAGAACGATGACAACCTACCGAACACGCCCTTCGGCCGCGAAGTTATCAGTGAAGGAACGTTTAATCTGAACTGGAGCTCAGGTCCACAAGTCATCGCCCTGGCTGTCGCTGACGCTCCCAAACTGACCGGGCTGTATTCATGGAAACTGGAGATCCTGATCGGTCAGGCGAAGATCACCAAGTACGGCCAAACGCCGGTGGACGTCAACCAAACCGTCACCGCGTCGGACTTCAAGGCTGCCTCGCCGGTTGCTTGGGACGACACTGCCATCTTCGGGGATGGCTGGTCACTCGCCGGCGTCCCCACCCTCACACTGGACCGATACGACGGCGGCGATGCGCATTCACGATCCTTCAACCGTGACGGCTTCGACGACCGGTTAATCCTGACGTTCCCCGGCCAACAACCCCGAATTTTTGACTACAGCGACTTGACCGCGGCCAATTTGTCGCTGCCACTGGAACTCGCCAGCATCCTGCCCGGTTCAAAATCCATGGCCGTTAGTCGCGATGTCTTTGCTGATCCTCAAGAATACGGCACTCTCACCGCCCGTCACGCCGCCGCCTCGTCATCGTATCCCGAATCTCAGCATCATCCCAAGAAACCTGACGAAGTGGTCTACAAAGCCGCCGACGGCACCGAGTACATTTTTTACCGCTACGAAGTTAAGCCCAACGCAACGGTCACAGAAACACAGCCGCGTTACCTACTCAGTCGCATCGAACAACCGGGAATCGATTTCGATCCCGCAGTCAACATCTATGAAACCAATCCCGCATCAACGGAACGACAGGGCGTGGTGTTAGAGCGAGACAATAATCCCAATTCTGGAACTTACGGACGTCTCAGTGCTATCATCGCCTCCGACGGCGCTCGCACGGTGTTGAACTATGAAGGTAACCACGTCAAAGATTTTACGCTCACGTCCGGTAGCGAGTCACGCATCGTTCAGCTCAAAATCACGGATGATCAGCTAGAAAAACTCACCCATATCAATGCTGCACCTTCTGACTTCTCGGACGCGGTCGTCAACAACCGCATCCGTCAATTCACTTATCCCAACGGACAACTTACCACCGACCAATGGCTTTCGGGCACCCATGTAGATCGCGAAACCACGTTCATTTACGACGCCCTTGGTCTAGCTTCGATTCGACTCGGCGCTGCCACTGAAACCAACGATCTAACGGAACTCGATGGCGTCCAAAACAACACCATCTACCACATTAACGTATCACACCTTGCAGGGCTAAAGGATGTACCGGACTTGCGAAACAGCCAGCCGCTGGAAGCGTTCACTGCCGAAATCTTTATTGACGTCAGTGACCTCAAAGGCTTAAGCGGCGACGGCACAGCCGAACTCGACACCAACGGAATCCAAGTCAGTCAATACGAGTATGACAAGCAAAATCGACTTGTCGCTCAGCGAGAGCTCTACAACGGCGATCCCCTCGCAAAAACAGAATTCTTCTACGACGCGATCGGATCCGTCAAAAAAACCCGCGACTGGGCAACCGGTGCTGAAACATTTTTTGAATATGACTACGAAACCCCCTTGACTTTGATAGGGGAAGACGAACATGGCAACCCCGAAATCGACTCACCAGCGTCTCAAGACGATACTCCGATTTATGATCGAACCGACTACCGAGGTAATGTCACCCGCATCGTCACCCCGACTTTAACGCAGACCTTCGAGTACGAAACTGACTCGGAATTCGAAGGTGCCGTTGGCAAGTTAAAGGTAGCTTTAACCAAATACAACAAGCCGAAAGTCGCTGGCGTCCCTGATGACGTCGAAGCTTTTCTTCGCACCGAGTACGACTACACCGCCGACGGACGCATCAAGTCACTGATTACGATCCGCAACGGCAAGGACGATAGCAACACCTTGGAAAAGGACCAGGATTACGTCGAAACGTGGCAATACAACGGCCCCGAAGACACAGGGCAACTAGACAAACAAATTGACGTCCGAGGACTCGTCACCAACTTCAGTGCGTATCATAATGCTCGGCCCTTACAGGTCTCAACTCTAAATCTCTCAATCAGCGGTGCGATCTCCGTTGACAAGGCGACTTACGCTTACGACGCATTAGGATTCCTCGATACGACCCTCAGCGAACAAGATGGCGTCGTGCTTTTGACGTCCGACTTGGATTACGATGCTGTTGGCAACTTGCGACGCACCCGAACGATCAATCACGACAACAAAGTCAGTTCGGAAACGATCTTTGATTACGCTGCCGATGGCGCGCTGATTCAGCAAACCGCGATACATGCTCCGGAACCCTATGTTCCGACTAGCGACGATACCGCCCCGCTGAGCATGGCGTCTGGACCCGTCGAACGAGTTGAGACGAAATACACGATTGATCGCGCTGGATTGACAACGGACGTCATCGTCGCAGCAGGATCGACGTACAAGTCGATTTATTCGGGAACTGACGTCGGCGTACAGCAAGCTACCGCCTATACCTATTACGCTGACGGCTCCTCCCAATCGATCGCTCTGCCGGACGATACCGTACAGACGTTTTATCGCGACCCTGATACGAGGTCGTCCTGGACATCAACTTCGCGAGTTGCAGCAAACGGCTCCCTGAATGAAAGCTTGATCCAGCAAACAAAATACAACCAAGCCGGTCAATTGATCGAAACGCACAACTTGTTGACAGGCGCTAAAACGAAATACGAATACTCCAGCAACTTTTCCGTCAATCCGGAAAAAGTCACCGACTTGCAGACGAATCTCGGTTACGAGGACCACACTGCAACTGAATTCACCTATGCCGACGTCATTAACCAATTCCTCTACAATGACTTGGGGCAATTGATTTTTAGTGCTTCCGAAGGAATGGCCGCCACAAGTTACGAATACGACGAGCTTGGAGCCCTCCTGTCGATTACCAAGCATTCGGCATTCGCATCGTCCGAAGGAAATCGTATCACCGCGTTACCAGACCCACGGCTGCGAGGAACGTACACATCGAACCGTTTTGAAACCAACGCAGCGGGCGATGTCCTGCTTGCAACCGAATACCGCCTGACGCACGACGGAACAAATTGGGTGACGACGCCACTTGTGACCGAAACGGTTTATGACACGCACGGTCGCGTCGAAGAGGTGCAAGATCACCGCGTCAGCAGCGGAACTGAAAACGATGCCCAAGCCGCAACGGTCCACTACAGCGTCGACGCCTCACTTCATGCAACCAAAATCCAGTCCACATCTCGCACTGGCGAACAGTCAACGCAGTGGATGAACGCTCTGGGTCAAGTGGTCCAAGAGAAAAACGCATTCGGCGGCATGACGGTGCACCAATACGATACGCAAAGCAATCTCGTTGAATCGACCTTCGCACCGGTCAGCGGCGACGTTTATATCACCGGCCCCAGGACGGTACGTTACCAATACGATTCGCTCAGTCGTCTTCGCGCCACCGTGTTGGACGGTCCTCAGCCGTTCTTCAGTGCAACCGACTATTTCCTACCGAATCAAACTGCCGGCGACGGTTGGCAGGTTGTCTCATTTGCGGCGCTCCCCGGTAACGATCCCCAGAATCAAACTGACGCGGGAAACATCAAAACCAAAGCGACCAAGGTTAAACAAGACTCACTCGGGAGATCATATTCGATCGAACAGCCTGCCGCGGGGGAAGTCGATCATGACCTTGACGGTGACGAACCCGGTTCGACCCCGAAAATAACAAGTGCACACGGAGTCACCCGAACGGACATCACGACCGACTATTCTCCGAGCACTCACTCGCTACGGCAAACCAGGCTCGTCACCAATGCGAAACAAAATGGTGACGATTACAAAATCGTGCAAATCCTCAATTCGCAGGGGAAAACGCTCGTTGTCATGCAGCCGCAACTCGGCAATGTCGCTGAAACAGAGAAACAACGACAACACTACTTCTCATCGGGAATTCAGTCGCAAACCATCGACATGGGACTCGCCGAGCCCTCAATCACTCGCTACTTCAACATCGATCCGATCGTGGGGATGGCGACCACCGTATCCACAGGTGATTTTAATAACAACCAAGGGACAAAGGATACCGGCTACGTCTTCGACTCGGCAGGCAATGTCACCTATTTGAAAACGGCCACGGGTCAGAACAATAAGCGAATACAGTATGACGCACTCGGTCGCAAGGTAAGTGAAACAACATCCATTCACACCGGAACTCTCGCTCCCTGGATTGAGCACGGGACGGAAACGGTCGAAGAAGTCATGCGAACTTGGACTTACGAAGGACCGAAGACAACGTATAAAAATCGGAATGATGAGCGTACCGAAGTCGTCGTTGACGCCGCCCTGCGTTCGATGGAAGAGAAATGGTACAGTTCAACCGGAACGCTTTTGCAAACAATTGAAAGCACGCTTACGTCCGAAGGGCGTCCAGGCGAAATCGATACTCAGGTTCCTGGACCGAACAGCGTCGGCGATTCTACGATTCGTTTTGAATATGACTCTCTCGGACGGATCATTTCCGAGCGAAATTCTGACGCACACAGCGCGCCCGACTATCTGGTCTCTTCGACTTACAACATTCTCGGTGCTGTTTCTGAAAAAGCAATCTCGATGCGATCCAGCAACACCGCATCGGTCGACTCGCCGATCCTTCATCGCGTTTACGGCGTCGACGATTTGGGCCGCACCGTTACGATGCGACAGACATTTGACAGCGATGACTTATGGCAAAACGACGATGCCCCCAACGATAAATTCCTACAGGCGGTCTACAATCCTGACAACACGCTACACGCGCTGCAGCGTCACGACGGCCAGTCCTCCACCTCGGCATCGCGCGGCCAAACCGACTACCAATACGATGCCCGTGGTCGGCTCTCTGGTATCGCTCATGGAAATTCCGGTAAAATCGCACAATATGATCGTGACTATACTGCACACGGGGCGATCTCGTTCACCAGCCAGACATTTTTCAACGACTATTCGACGGTTCCGATTGTAGGTACTAACGAAATCCATTACCGCTACGATTTACTCGGGCGAGTTATTTCGCGAGCTGAAGGGTCATGGCCGAATTCCTCACCGGCGGATGAAGATTTCATCGACGAACCGGGACGGGATTTATTGGGCAACCGCGAAGATGACAATCGAATCACGCTACAGCCAAACCGAGTCGTTGCCGATGACGAGTTTACCTACCGATATGACAAAGAAGGACGGGTTGTTCAGAGGATACGAAAAGGCTCGAGTACGCCGCTGCCGTATAAAATCTACTCTGACAGTTCGATTACTTACTCAGATTCGGTTTGGATCGACGATGACTGGTCGGTCGTCGACGGACAACAAGTTTCATCGGACGCCCCCGATGCGTATATGACGTTTAATTACGATCTCCCGGAACACGGCGAGTATGACCTGTATCTGGACTGGGACGCAGTCACGCTCGGCGGACACGCAACTGTCGAAGTCAACGGTGTGGCCGGCATTCACACGGTGCCGATGTATTTCCGGGAAGCACCCCCAAATCATCTCGATGGCGGAGTTGCTGTTGGGCACACGGGACATATCGGACGATTCTATGCTACCGAAAGCGGTACGATTCAGGTTACGATCACAAAAACCAACGACGGACCGATCGCTTTCAAGCATTTCTATGCCGCTGCGGTCAAGCAACAAACAACGTTTGCGTGGGATCATCGCGATCGACTTGTTAGTGCCGAAATTACCAACACGGCAAGCACCGACTACACCGTGACGATGGTCCACGATGGACTCGACCGAATCCGCAGTCGCACGGTCGTTCGCTCCTATCGTGAAGATGGCCAAGACATCACCAAAACCGAAGTCACCGGCTACATCCTTGACGGTCAGTCGGTCGTATTCGAAGTGAATCAAACCGAAGATGCTCAACACCTCCACTATGAAATCACCCAAGCCACAACGGAGTTCTTAGGCCAAACGATCGCCTTTGACACGATCAACAGCGAAAACTCAGCCACGCAAACCGTATGGGCTTATCCTGACTTCGACGGAACGATTCGTTCTTTGGCGATCGTGGACGACGGGCAATGGTCAGTCGTCCATCGCCAGTTCTCCGATTACGGACGCCCCGGCCAGATCGACCAGTTTCTGTTGGGGGCATCGGAGGACACGCGGCTTATTTCGGCACCGATCCAATGGCGAGGTCTCCAGTACGACGACATTCTCGGACTTTATAGTGAAGGCAGTCGTGGCTACTACACCGCGTCCGCAGGCTCATCTCTAGTCGATCGAGGCGGTGAAAATGGTTATGAAGTCTTCACCGGCCCACCTTCGATTTACGTCAAGCGTAGTTCGGATACTCATTTGTCGATTTTCAAAGAGCAATATGACGTCGGAGCATATTGGTCTTCATATTTGCCGGAGCAGGGTCCAACACGTGGATTCTGGGGAAACTTGGGCGCAGACTACGCACACTATTTCAATCCGCAGAACAGTCTGGACGAAGGCGGCGCGTTGAACTCTTCAATCGCGTATGTTCAGGCAGGCGGATGGATTGCAGCGGGTGTAGCTGGCGGTGCTTGGCTTGGCGGCGGCAGTGTTCTAGCAATCGCTGGCGCGTCCGCTGGTGCGGTTGGCGGGATGGCGTCAACGTATGCATCCAATCCAAATTCAAGCCTTGGGGGCTATGCATACGGTGCAACACTTGGTGGCGTTGGTGGCGGTGCAACACCGGCATTCGCGTTCGCGGGGCTTGGCGGTGGCACTGCCGCAGCAGCAGGTGCTTGGAATCTCGGATACGACTCACAAGGAATTCGCAACGCTTATCTCGCAGGCGATCTCGCAGGCGGAATCTTAGGCATCGGAGTCGATGACGCAGTGCGTTTATCGCGGATGGGCGTAGGTGCACGCAGCATCGCCGCACATGCGGGCGGGCGCACTGCGATAACTGGTGGCGCTGCGTTCGCAGGCGGTTACGCCGCGTACCAACTTAACGGCGGCGACGTGCAAAACGCCTTCTTCTGGGCTAATATGTCGAGCATGCCCGGCGGCATGCTCGCGAAGCTGCTCCCCTGCTTTCCTGCGGGAACTCCGATCCTGACTCCCGAAGGCTCTAAGCCGATCGAGCAGCTGCGATCTGGCGACTTGGTTCTCTCCCGTGACGAACACGACGTTCGTGGCGACGTCTCACCCAAGGTGATCGAAGAAGCCTTCGTTCGGCACGGTGAGATCTTCGAACTTGTTTACCACGACGGCACTGATGCCGGTCGCCGCGTCGAGATCACACCAGAACACCCGATCTACGTTCGCGGGCGAGGGTGGACTGCCGCCGGGGAAGTCGAGGCTGGCGACGAAGTCTCCACCATCAGCCTGCTTAGCAGAGCCCAATCACACGCCGTCGCAGTCGATGAACTCTTTGCGGGCGAAATCTGGGAGGGTGGTCAAGAGACCGACACCACGACGCTGCCTGAAACTGATGCGATCCCTCACAGGTCAACTTGGTCGCGTGTGACGTCGAATGGTCCAACAGGCCGGTTCGAGATGGTTTACAACTTCCGTGTTGCTGAATGGGCCACGTATTTTGTTGGGGAAGGTGAATGGGACGCCGTGTTGTGGGTACACAATGCTTACGACCCCAAGGTGCTGAACTTCAGGGCAAAGCATGGCCTACCTTCTCCCGATGGCGTTCACCAAGGGACTGTTGCGTACGCTCGACAAGCAGGATCGAGGCAAGGTGCTTATGGGGTGAATCCATCGTTGCCTGTCAACTCAAGATATAAGATTGGCTCGCGAGCGCAAGCAGAGCTTTCTGAGGCGACGGGATCGAGTGGAGCCGTTTTGAATCATGCAGAAAGTGCCGCACTCGCCAACCTTTGGAGACTTTCGCGAAGACAGGCTCTCGGCAAGGTTGAAATTTTCTCTGATCGAGCCCCATGTCCGTATGCTTGTCAGCCTCAACTCGGCGGATTGCTTGGTCGATACGGAATTGACGAGTTAATAATAACAGCAGGCCGCGATAGGGCTGGGCAATCGCAATGGCTAATTCGACCTGGACAAGAAGCCGTTAGACTTAATGATGTGTTTTAAGCTATGAAAAAGAATCCTAAAATCGTTCTTGTGTTCAATGGGCCAGACTATGCAGAAGAGTGCTTAGAAGATGTTGAGACATACCTTGTCGATATTTCACCCAGTGAAGCAGTCGCTAGATTAACTTCACATAGGCGATTGTGGGGAAACTCGTCTGCAGCGAGAATAAGCTGGTGCGAGCAAGATGAATATGACGGCAAAACAATATTCGTGCCGACATCGAACCCCGGTTCACTTAGCATTCTGTTCCACCGAGAGCATGGCTTTCACTTTCGCCATGACATTGAAGGTAAAAAGTGGATTGCGATTTCGTTGGATATGCCGAAAAGAGTCGAGCAGCTTATTGGATCAGAACTTGGCTACTTCCCTTCGAATACGTATTTTTCGATTGAAGACTCTACACCAATAGTCTCGGCATTTGCGAGTGAGGAGCGGCGATACACTGGGGTCGAATGGGTCGAAGCAGACAACTTCAATTGCCACGATCCGTACGCATGGGAGAAGCTAGTGGCTACAATGAATTAAATTTGCAATCACATCCAGTCAAAACAGAACATGGTGGACGAAGGGGGCAGGACTGAATAAATCAAAGGGGTCAGCGACGGTCTTAACTTTTGTCAATAGTTGATTAAAAAGACATTTTTTAATTCCTTTGCTGTTCGTGGGTACTGTCTTGGGGGCCTGTCCCCAAACCCCCGGGATTTTTTTTAGGCATGACTCGGGTGTTCGATGATGTTTTGGTTGACGCTTGCTGTCCCTTGATTAAATTTGAACAACTCGGTGGACAAATCAAAGGGGTCAGGTCTCTTTGATTGCGCATCGGAGTGCGTTAGACTGACGAGATTACCGACCTTGGGAGAACTCGTTTATGCCAAGACCACCACGAGCCGACGAAGCTGGTGGGCTGTATCATGCTTTGAACCGCGGCAACTTGCGTGCGGAAGTCTTTCATAAGGAAGAAGACTACGCGGCTTTCGAACGGATTCTGTTTGAAGCGTTGCAGATCTATCAGGTGGAACTTTTTAGTTACCAGTTGATGCCTCATCACTATCATGTGGTACTGCGTCTGCTGGTTGATGGCGAGATGAGCCGCTTTATGGGATGGGTCGGAGGGACTCATACGATGCGTTATCACGTCCACTATCACACCAGTGGAATGGGGCATGTTTACCAGCAGCGATACAAGAGCTTTCCGATTCAAGACGACGAGCACTTCTTGGTCGTGTGCCGGGACGTTGAGCGGAATGCGTTAAGGGCTGGTTTTGTTAAACGCGTCGAGCAATGGCGGTGGGGATCGTTGTGGCGCTGGCTTCGCAAACCAGAGCCAAATCCACCCCTTCTTTCGTCCTGGCCGATGGCGAGACTGCCGGAAAAATCAAAGGAAAAATCAAAGGGGTCAGGTCTCTTTGATTGCGCATCGGAGTGAGGTAGACTGACGAGATCACCGACATTGGGAGAACTCGTTTTTGCCAAGAACACCAAGAGCCGACGAAGCTGGTGGGCTGTATCACGCTTTAAACCGCGGCAATTTGCGTGCGGAGGTCTTTCATAAGCAAGAAGACTACGCGGCTTTCGAACGGATTTCGTTTGAAGCGTTGCAGATCCATCAGGTGGAGCTATTTAGTACTACAGCGCAATACATGCATTTTTGAATTGAATTGCAGCTTGTTTTATCGGGTTTAGGCTTTGTTTTCTCGGAACCGGCGAACAAATCAAAGGGGTCAGGTCTCTTTGATTGCGCATCGGAGTGCGTTAGACTGACGAGATTACCGACCTTGGGAGAACTCGTTTATGCCAAGACCACCACGAGCCGACGAAGCTGGTGGGCTGTATCATGCTTTGAACCGCGGCAACTTGCGTGCGGAAGTCTTTCATAAGGAAGAAGACTACGCGGCTTTCGAACGGATTCTGTTTGAAGCGTTGCAGATCTATCAGGTGGAACTTTTTAGTTACCAGTTGATGCCTAATCACTATCATGTGGTACTGCGTCCGCTGGTTGATGGCGAGATGAGCCGCTTTA
The DNA here is from genome assembly GCF_052161655.1 of Novipirellula methanifontis. GTDB lineage: Bacteria > Planctomycetota > Planctomycetia > Pirellulales > Pirellulaceae > Novipirellula. The sequence goes on along the minus strand of NZ_CP197418.1, from coordinate 8,969,200 downwards.
TGGGATGGGAAAAATCAAAGGGGTCAGGTCTCTTTGATTGCGAATCGGAGTGAGGTAGACTGACGAGATCAGCGACATTGGGAGAACTCGTTTATGCCAAGACCACCACGAGCCGACGAAGCTGGTGGGCTGTATCACGCTTTAAACCGCGGCAATTTGCGTGCGGAGGTCTTTCATAAGCAATAAGACTACGCGGCTTTCGAACGGATTCTGTTTGAAGCGTTGCAGATCCATCAGGTGGAGCTTTTTAGTTACCAATTGATGCCCAACCACTATCACCTGGTACTGCGTCCGCTGGTTGATGGCGAGATGAGCCGTTTTATGGGATGGGTCGGCGGGACTCATACGATGCGTTATCACGCCCACTATCACACCAGTGGAATGGGGTATGTTTACCAGCAGCGATACAAGAGCTTTCCGATTCAAGACGACGAGCACTTCTTGGTCGTGTGCCGGTACGTTGAGCGGAATGCGTTGAGGGCTGGGTTTGTTAAACGCGCCGAGCAATGGCGGTGGGGATCGCTGTGGCGCTGGCTTCGCAAACCAGAGCCAAATCCACCCCTTCTTTCGTCCTGGCCGATGGCGAGACTGCCGGGTTGGGGCAAACGCGTCAATTCTCCTCTATCAGAAGCGGAACTGGCGGCAGTTCGCTTGTCTGCACAGCGATTCAAACGACTGGGTGATGATGGATGGTTCGAATCGATTGCTCGTCGACTCAACCTCGAATCAACGATGCCTCCACGAGAGCGGAAACGTGTGCGTTTCCTCGATGAGGCAAATGAAGAGACGTGATCGTTTACTGCCGGGGTGTTGCTCATTGAAGTGCCCCCCCGCACAACCGCGTCAGCTGTGGCGGATCTTAACTTGGCACATCGTAGTGGAACGCTTATTCGCAACGCATCGCAACTGCACGGGCATTGCAATAAAATTTGTCCGTCGTCCGTCCTCTGCGATGAATCAGCGTAATAACATCGAAAACGGATCATGGTATTTGGATAATCCACGATCTCCATACGTCTTCGCCAGTGCAATGAACAGTAAGTGATCTCTCACGAGCCCATTGGTCGACTGCCGATTTCACCTCGAAGTTTCCTGAGGGCAGTACGCCGTCCAAGTAATCGTGCCCCGCCAAGATTCCGCCCGGTCGAACCTTTTTGGACCAGATCTCTAAATGGTCCCAAACCGCTTGAAAGTAGTGCTGTTCGTCGATGTAAACTAAGCACAGGGATCTATCGGCATAATGGCTGGCAGCGTCGGCAGGGACTTCGCGACGGATATGGCAACGACTTGCAAAGCCACCCAGCCGTCGTCGTGTTTCATTATAAGCGTGATCGATCTTCCACTGCGGAAAGTTATTCTTATCGACGTGTTGCGCGTCATCGAGGCGGCACACCCAGGCATCGATGCAGTCGAGCCGTCGGCACCGCCATCGGCGTAACAACGTCTCGGCAAAGTGGCCGTACTGATCGCCAATCACGACACCGTGGTCCAATAACCCAGCATCGTTTAGCCAATTTCCTAATTGATCACGTTCCGATATGACAGGCGGAGGAAATTCCCACTTTGGGTTGTTTACTGCTATGTTCGACCGCTGTGCTCCGTCGATTGTTAGCTTGCCACCTGCAGCGGTTCTCTCAGCCGGACAGGGATCGGGCAGCAATTTGTATAGATACTCTATCAATACCGGACCAAACGCATCGTCGTCAAAGTTGAGAAAGGTCTTCTCGCGACACGCCGATTCCACATGCTCTTTTGTCGGCTGCTCTCCGTGGAACCCGACATATCGCCCTTCATCGCCACGATGGACCAGCCCCATTCTGTCATGAAGGAAAGCATGGTTAAGCACCGCGGTTGGGCCCAACATCCCATACCACCGATCTTCGGTAATGAAATCACGAAAATCCTTAAAAGCGTTTTGGATCCAATGCTTCCGATAATAGGTTGGCGTGTGCGTCTCAAAGTTGTAGGTCGGATAGCCTAGTCGAATCAATAGGTCATAAGTGCGCCACAAGGATTCTGCCCACAGTCCGTTTCCGCGATTTTTTACGTTTCTTAAGTCGTCAATGTATCTGGTTGACCGTGCTGACTCTGGGCTGAGTTCGTCCAAACAAATGAAATCGTCACAAAGCCAAATATATTCATCATCAAGATCGGGGATCTGCGAAGAGGCCTCTAGCATGATGAAAAAGTTCGTCAGGGGTGTCCGATAGGGGCCGAGTTCGGCCATCGCCTCATGAGGGACATGCTCGGCAAATGTCTGGTTCTCGGCAAGAAAGCCGGGCCGATCGCCGAAAATCCAGATCTTGTTCAGCCAAGGCGCGTGCGCAGCCAGACTGCGGAGGGAAAATCGAAGTTCCAGGTCGTCGTGTTCGCTGTGACGATAAAAATAAAGTGCATCCACATGCAGCCCTCCAGAAAGTTTCCGAACGATGTCGACGATCGGAAGCGAAGTTCAAGATCATTGGTACTATCGTAACGAACCTCAAACACTATCACGACACGGCGATGTCCCGAGTATTGACGAAGATTACAGGACGGGGATTGAATTGATAAATCAACCCCCGTCCTGTTTGGTTTGATGTGTGTTCACATATATGGTTATGCCTTGCGCGTTCTCGGACATTGCGACGTCCAAGAATCCGATCAAGGCTTGATGGCCCGAGTAGCGATGAAGGTATCAAGGAACTGCGAAAGTGGCGACAGGCTGACGCCCATGGCAACAGCCTGTCGCCACTTCGTGGCGGTATTCAGTCCCGAAGGGACGGCCGGGTGTAGCCACGGGCGAGAGCCCGTGGATGCGGGGGCAAACGCGATTGCACAGCCCCGAAGGGGCGACATGAATCGTGGGGGATGGGGGCTCCTATCGTCCCTTCGGGACTATTTGTGCGCGACGTGTTCGTAATCCATGGACTGACGCCCATGGCTACAACGTGTCGCCACTTCGTGGCTGTATTCAGCCGGTGGATGTATTTCGAGAAAACTGGCGGAAAATCTCTAATAAATCTAGCTGTGTCGCGTCTTTCCTTTTGAGAAGATGAACTCGTCGTGATCCAAGACAGCCAAGACGCAGCGAATCGAGTGAATGTTGAAACCGACTCCCCGAGTCTACAAGCCGAGCTCCGATGATGAAACGGAGCCCAATGTTGAAACGGAGCTCAGCGTACGGACTTTGTTTGACAGCGAGGAGACGTCCCTGTTGCGATATGCATTTTCCCTCAGCGGTCGCCGTGCGGTGGCCGAGGAAATCGTGCAAGAAGTGTTCTTGCAACTGCATATTCACTGGGACGAAATCGATTCTCCCAGGGCTTGGTTGTTCCGGAGTGTACGCAATCGCGTCTACACCCACATCCGCGATAACCGCCGAGAAGTGCTGGGCAGCGACAACAGCGCAACGCAAACGTCCGATCGCGAAGCGGACTCGCCCGAGGCAATGGTGCTGCGAATGGAGGCGACGGGAACGCTGCGAAAAATGCTCGCGGATCTTGACGAGACCGATCGCCAGCTGGTGAAGCTGAAGTATTTCAAAGATCTGAAGTATCGCGACATCAGTGCCCAAACAGGTCTCAGTATTGGCAACGTCGGGTATCGCCTGCACCACATCTTGAAAGAGTTGGCTGGCAAATTGCGTCCACTCGGAATCGATGAAAATTCATGAATGAAGAACCAAACAAACCGTTGATTGATCCGGAACTCGAAGCTCGTATTGTTGCGCTCGTTTTGGGCGAAGCTTCCGACTTTGAGCGTGATCAGTTGCTTCGACTTATTGATGAGAACGCCGAGCTCGCTGCTTTCAAAGACGAAATCGAACGTGTGCATGGATTGATGCGCGACGTCGGCAAGGGCGAATGGGATGCCAAAGACGTTAATTGGCAACTGCCTGCGGAAAAACGCGACGCAGTACTGGCGTTCATTAACGGCGAGGCAAGCGAGCCGCCAGCGATTCGACTCGCCAGTAAGTCCGGGGATCAGCCCAGTAAGTTGGTTGGTAAACGCAGGTCGAAGCGGCGGAGGTTTCTGGGCAATATTGCTAAGGTGGCCGCTGTGCTGCTGATCGCGGGATTCGGCGTGAGTATGTTGATGCCAAGTATCCAATATGCTCGTGTAGCTAGTAGGGCCCAAGACGCCGGGATGGGCGTTCCTAGCTTCTTCGACTCGTCGGAATCCATGGTTGGGGAGGACCTCTTATCCGATTACGATGCCGTCATGATCGATGGTGCGGTTACCGGAACTGCTAGTGATGATCATTTTAGTTCCGCAGCAACAAAAAATGTTGGAGACAGGGAGTACGGCAACAGTTCGAAATCAGCCCTTTCGGCGATTCGCGAGAGCCTCAGCGTCAGTACGGACAAGGCCCTGCCGTCCCCCTACTACCTGCAGGACGATGTCCAGTATTTCTCGTCAGGCCCCGAGTTCAAATTGCCAAAACGCGAAGCGGAGTTGCAGGAGAAGTTATTGGAGGAGAGCGAGAGTGTTTCGCCACGACTGGCCGACAATGGCCGTCGTCCTGAGTTGTCGCAGCCTATTGTGAGTGACTTCGCTCTCATTCCTCACAGCGTAACAGGCAACACTGCCGTTGAGTTCGATGGCGAATGGGGGGCGCGAACATGGTCCACCTTTGAATCGGGAGCAAAGGATTTTGGATTGCAGAGTGCTGGCGATAGTAAGCTTACAAGTCCATCCATTGCGGGCTTAGGCATGGAAGACATGCGTGCAGCGAAGTTGCCGGAGGTTTCTAGCGAACCTGCATCGCGTGGGCTGTGGGCGAAAGAATCGGGGCAATTACTATCCGAACAAGAGGCAGACGACGTTGTCGAAGGTTTCTCCGCTCGGACGGGGCGAGTCATGTTTGGTGGGGCGGTAAATCGAGATGCTGGGGAATCGGGGCAAATGTCTGCGGCAGACGATTTGTCGTCAGGGCTGCGAGGTGGCACTGCCCTGCAGTACTCCAAAGGCTTCTCCAGCGATGCACCGATCGCCGGTAAAGAAGTGGATATGGTTGAGGATGAGGCGAATATCAGCAAATGGACAGAAAGCGATGGGTACGGCCGCTATGACGGGGCAGATCCTTTGGGCACGCCACGACAGATGATTGAGAAAAAGGAGGTTGCCGATCGTGTCGCGGAAAATGTCTCCAGAAGCCGTCTTGCGCTGCCCAACGAACTCAGCGATCGATTCGAAATCGATTCGGTCCGCATCGCTCGAAGCGAGAAGTCCAAAAGTGATGAATCACTTCGGCGATATGGCGAGTCGCCCGCCGACTCACCCGGCCCGGTCTATCGGTACGTAGAACCGCCGATCAAGTTAGGGAAGATCAGAGAGCTGCAAACGAATGATCCAATTAGAACAACCGTTGCCCCAATCGTTTCACCAGCCGGGTTCGACGAAAAGAATGCGGCGGAAGAAGCCTTTTCCACGTTCTCGCTGCACGTCAGCGATGTTTCATTCAAGCTAGCCCGTGCGGCACTCGCCAGCGGATCATGGCCTGAGGCTGTCAAGGTGCGGATAGAAGAATTTGTCAACGCTTTCGACTACGGCGATCCAATGCCAAGCCAAAGCGAGAAAGTCGCCTGCCGCGTCGAACAGTCGATTCATCCATTCCTGCAACAACGAAACTTGCTGCGAGTTTCGATGCGGACCGCTGCGGCGGGACGTGCGAGCAATACGCCGCTGCGATTGACTTTTCTGCTTGATAACTCGGGTTCGATGGAACGCATCGATCGGCAACAAACGGTACGCCGCGCCTTCGCCCTGTTGGCTCAACAACTTAAGGCGATTGATCAAGTCACGCTGATCAGCTTCGCACGTCAGCCGCGATTATTGGCCGACAAGGTCAGCGGCGACCAATCGAGCCAGCTCGTTGAACTCGTTGACAACTTGCCCAGTGAAGGGGGCACGAATCTCGAAGCCGCTTTGCAGTTGGCCTTTGAAAAGGCCCTGGAACAACACGTTGATAATGCCCAAAACCGGGTCATTTTGCTCACCGATGGAGCCGTGAACCTTGGCGATGCCAACCCCGAACGTCTGTCGCAGATGATCACGACGATGCGAGTCGCAGGTATCGCTTTCGATGCGGCGGGGATCAGCGCCGATGGATTGAACGATGAAATACTCGAAGCCCTCGCTCGCAAGGGCGACGGTCGTTACTACTTGCTGGATTCACGTGAAGCTGCTGATGATGGGTTTGCAAGTCAGATTGCTGGGGCACTGCGTCCCTCGGCCAAGAACGTAAAAGTGCAAGTCGAGTTCAATCCAAGACGAGTGGGCCGTTACAAGTTGCTGGGCTTCGAAAAACATCGTCTCAAACAAGAAGACTTCCGCAACGACAACGTCGACGCGGCCGAAATGGCGGCGGCGGAAGCAGGCGTGGCGTTGTATCAATTCGAAGCGAAAGCGGACGGTGAAGGCGATGTCGGTTCCGTTTCGGTGCGATTTCGCGATCTATCGACGGGACAGATGATCGAAAACCGTTGGCCGATTCCGTACGAACCCAACACCCCACGTCTGGAACAAACGACACCGTCACTGCGTCTGGCTGCCTCCGCCGCCTTGTTCGCGGCAAAGCTCCACGGCGAAGCGTTGGGGGAAACGGTGGATCTGAAGACGCTGTCCAATCTGATTGCCGGATTGCCCGAACAAGATCGCAATTCCGATCGAGTTGCTCAGTTGCAATTGATGATTCAACAAGCCCGGCAAGTGAGCGGAGAGTAAACCGTACGATTAATTGTCGTTAATTCGACTGCCCCATTTTGTGAGCCGAACGCGCTAGCATCGGGCTGTCGCTCGGTAAATCGTCGGCAAGAAGAGGCCCGCGGCAAACGCCGTCGGCTCACAAATATGGGGAAAACAAAAAGTAGGACAGTCGAATGAACTTCCATCACCAACGTAGACGCGAAGAAGAGTCGAAACCAACGTACTCCAAGAAGCATCCACTCATGAAAACGACAACCTTGCCACACGCCAGACCCATGGTTCTGCTAGGACTTGCTTGCTTTGCGAGCATGTTGAATCTTCCCTGTGTTGCTCAGGATGACAAGGATCAAGCCAGCATCAGCAGTTCCATTGGTCGTGATGGTACCGGCACGATCGTTGTCGAAGCTCGCGGACATTTACCAGTGCCGACTCTCTTCTATACCGCTACGGCCGATGCCGCCGTGCAGGTGCAAACAGACCACATCGAGCAAGAGATTCAATTAGCCATCAAAGTGATCCAGGGTGTTGCGAAGCGATTGAGTCTTGGACTCAGCGGCGAGGGACAGGTGACCGCTGTCGCTGGCGATAGCGTTGAGTCGTGGTCCGTACGCCAAGTTGGTTCCGATCGATTCCTAGATCTGCATCTCAAAGAGGATGCTACGGATGCGAAAGCGGTGATCTCCATCCGTTCGCCCCAGGCCAAATTGAAACTTCCCAGCGAGATCGAGCTGACACACCTCACCCCCGGTGAATCCGTTGGTTTTAACTCGACGGTCCGTATCGAGTACGACCCAGCCGTGGAGGGAAACGTCACGGAGGCCACTGGCTTTGCACCGCTCGATAGCGATGGAGGCGCAAACCGTTTTCAGACTACGACCGGTGGTCAACTCAAACTTTCGCTCAATCGTAGCGGTGTGTCACCTGCACCGGTGGAACTGATCGATACCACTTTGAAAGGGACGGTACATCCCAACGGCGAATCGGTGGGCTTTCAGCTTCGCAGCACCGCCGTCATTTCCGAGGACAACGCGGAAATTACAATTCTTTCGGGCGATGCGGCCGTTAGCGAAGTGCCCGCTGATTCGAACTATCGCTTGCGTCTTTCCACTGAAAATGAACATCCGGTCTACAAACTTGCGTTTGACAAGGCTGGCACGTATCCAGTGACACTCAACTTTGTCGCTACGTTGGTTTCGCCCGACAGCAATGGACACCGTATCGATTTTACAATCGCTGCCAGCGCCGTCGTTCCTTTAACACTCAGCGGACTCGACTCGGATCTCGAATTTAACCGCGATCAACAATCGGTCGTGCCACTGCGAGACAAAGATGATTGGTTGGGATTCTTGCCTGCAAACGGTCACGCTCGGTTGCAATGGAAGACTGCCCGCAAAGCTGGTGATGGAAAGTTGTTTTTCACCACCACCGGGCATGTCGAAGCACTGGTTGGCGTGGGGCTACTGCGTCAGGATCATCAGATTGACTACCAGGTGCTTCAGGGCGAGCTGAAAGCCTTGAGCATTCTGATGCGCGGTCCAGGCGAAATACTCGACGTCCAAGGCGATAAAATCGTTGCTTGGAAAGTGAGCGGCAAAGCCGAAGATCGTCAGCTGGACATCACTCTGAGCCAACCGATGACGGGGGCGAGCCAGATCAAGGTGCGAAGCCAAACGCCGCTTGGTGCGTTTCCCGTGCGTGTTGAAGGACTGCGACTGAATCCGACAGGGGCGATCCGGCATTCCGGCTTTCTGCGGCTTTCCAATTTGGGGTCGGTACGTGTCGAGCCGACAGGTCTGAGCGGATTGACTCAGTTGGCACCGGAGCAATTCCCCGGCGAGCCAACCGAGGCACGACAGGTTTTTGTTTACCGTTTTCCTTCGGCGGATCACGACTTCACCATTGCTGCGGATCGAATCCAACCCGAAGTGAGCATCTCGCAACTGGTGCTGTATCAGTTGGCGGAAGCCGACCGTGTGATCAAGGCGGATATCGAATTGGACGTTCGCGAAGCGCCGATTCGCGAGTGGGATTTTGGGATTCCAGCCGACTATTCCATCGTCTCGGTGACCGGCGCTAGCGTTGCGGACTACATCGCAGCGACGGAAGTCGCCGACGGTCGTCGCAACTTGAAAGTCATGTTTGACCAAGATGTTGGGGGACGCCAGCTTGTGACGTTGCACCTGGAAAAAAGTGAAGCCGCGGCCGCTGGAAATTGGGTTTTGCCACGTATCGAATATCCCGGTGCGAAAGCGGTTCGTGGCGACATCGGAATCATTGGCGGTCCCGGTTTTCGGATCGCGGTTGAGGAGGCCGATCTGCTGGTGGAAAAGCCGTTGTCCTACTTTCCCAAGCCTACCGCAGGACTCCAGCAAGCCTTTCGCATCCGTGAGCCTGGATGGTCAGCCAGTATGCGAATCGAGCTGCTTGAGCGGAGTGTGCAGTCCGATGTGTTCCATCTTTACTCGCTGAGCCAGGAAACAGTGTATGGCAGCGCGCTAGTCAATTACTTCGTCACCGGCGCTCCGGTATCCGAATGGAGAATTACAGTACCCGCGGCGCTCGGCAATGTGATGGTCGATGGCCAAGACGTGCGTACGTGGCGCAGAGAGGATGACACTCTGATCGTTTCTCTTCACCAGCCCGTGATGGGGGCTTACACCTTGTTGGTGACGTTTGAAGAAAAGCCTAACGAAAACGAAGGCTCATTCCAGGCCGGACAAATTGCTCCGCTGGGCGTGCAGGGCGAACGCGGTTACATCCAAGTCGTCAGCCCCATGCAGGTGGAAATCAATACGGTCTCCCTTTCTGATGACATGCTGAAACTCGATCCGTTGGAGTTGCCCGCCGAGTTTCGTCTGCTCAGCACCGCGCCTCCGCTAGGTACTTGGCAGTACACCGAACGTCCGTTCGATTTGAATCTGAAAGTGAACTGGTTCCAACCCGGCACCACATTGACTCAGGTGGTGGAATTTTCGGAGGTGAACAGTCGTGTTTCGCAGGACGGTGAACTGGTGACCGACGTGTTGTACTATGTCAAATCACGTGGACAACGCACGCTGAGGGTCAAGCTGCCCGGCGATCCGGTCCGTCTTTGGAAAGTGTCCGTCAATGGCCAGGTTGCAACCGCGCGGCAAGCGGAGGACGCCACGTTGATTCCTCTTCCCGGTGGAATCAATCCCAACCTTCCGATCGAGGTCCGACTTAGCTTGGGCAAACCGACCGTCGACGAATCCAATCCCGTACTCATGTTGCCGATCGTTTTTGCGCCGGTACTGAAAACACAATGGAATATCGTTGGTGATGAAAAACATGTGCTCGTACCCAGTGGCGGAACCTTTACTCCATCGGTACCTGTGACCCGGGCGTCCGGTTTTAATTGGGTGGCCAAGCACGGAATGGTCGCCTTGATCGTGATCGGTTTGTTCACCGTCATTGGAATCTGGGCGTGTAATAAGTCGGCAGCTTGGCCTGCATTAGGGCTGCTCAGCCTGGCCATCGCCATTGTCGTATCCGTCGCAACGGCTATCGCGGCGCTATCACAGATAGGATCAGCGGTTCCGTTGCAACTCAGTCTGCCGATTCTGTCGGCTGGAGAAACCATTCAGCTTGAGGTGCAAAACACGCCGCTTTGGCGGATTGATCTCTCCTGGACCGGCCTTGGTGCACTGCTGGGTGGCATCGTCGCGATTGCTTGGTCTTTCTTCATCAACGATGCCAGGCTTCGAACGATAAGTCGCTGGATTGGCATGTTTCTGGTCGCGTTGGGGATACTGCTGCAAGGCGGCGGTGCGCCATGGTTTTATGCCCTGCTTGCCCTCGGGATTCTAATTCTGCTAATCCTTCGGCCCGCACTCGACTCGACTCGTGGCATCGGTCGTTGGCTACGCAACATCGCCCAGAATCCGAAGACAAAAAAGGAAGCCGATGGAACCGATAACCCCGACGCGGAACCCGGCATCACGTTCACGCCGGTCATGATTCTGTTGGCCCTGGTTCTTTCATTCGCAAGCTCTTCTGTTTCGGCAGCGGACCCAGCAAGTTTTGAAACTGCTGATTCGATCAAGCAGCAGTGGCGGATGACACATCAGGATTCGCGTCTGAACGCAAATGGAACGATCACTTTGTCCGGGCAACCGGGGGACCGTTTTCTGTTGCTGAGAACGCCAGCGGTACTGACTCGTTTCGATGGCAAAGGTCTGCGTCTATCCAAACAAGAGGTGCCTGGCGAAGGTCTGACCTATATCATCAGCATTCCGGTTAACAAAGAAGCGTCGGAGGTGGAAGAGGATTCAGAGCCAATTAAAGCGGCCGAGTATAAGGCCACGTTTGAGTATCAGCTCGAAGCGATCAAACCGCTCGAAGGCGTGCCCGTGTTGACTGGTACCGCTGCCGTTCAGGAAATCAATCTTAGCTACGACGAGGCCGGATGGGATGTCGTTAGCCCCACAGCAGTCCGCGTGGAAGCGGTCGATTCGGACGACCAGACAACCAAGGTGAATCTGCTTCTTGGCACTGGAAAAGCCAGCGTCATCCTGAAACCGAAAGCTCGTGACGTCACCACCGAGGAGACCCATTTTTTCGTGGAAACCTCGAACCTCTATATGCCAGGTCCGGGCGTCGTCGATGGACGCCATCGTCTTCACATCCGAACCTCGCAAGGTCAGTTGAGTGAATTGGCGGTGCTTGTTCCCAAAGGTTTGACCGTCAGCGCGGTGGACGGTCCGGTCGGTTCCTGGCAATTCGACGCCGATCGTGGTCGCTTGAAACTGGAAATCGAACCGGCTCAGTCACAGCCATTCAATGTCATCATCGATACGCAGCGGGGCCTCGATTCGCTGCCTGCGGACGTCACCCTGGCTCCACTGCGAGTCGCGGACGCTGGTGGTGAAGTCGGTCTCGTGGCGATTGCGTTTGGGCCCGATGCCCAACCTGAAAAATTGGAATCGCAAGGAATGTCGGCGGTCAATTTGGGCGATTTTGATGCGTCTTTGATTCTCAACAAACAAGCGGTTCTGCATCGGGTTTATCGGTACGGTGCCGAGGGTGGAGAGCTGACTTTGCGTGTGGCACCGGTCGAGTCGGAAGTTCGCGTGATCAGCAAGCAAGTGCTGTCGCTCGGTGATGAGCGGGTGGTCTTGGGCATCAATTTCGCAGCCGAAATTTCTCGAACCGGCTTGTTTCAATTGAGTTTTCCATTGCCTGCTGGACTCGAAGTCGAGTCACTCACGGGCGCTGCGCTGCATCACTGGGCCGAACTCAGCGAAGGGGACCAGCGACAGATCGTTCTGCATTTAAGTGGCAAGACGATCGGTTCACAGAGTTTCTCTCTGACGCTGTCTGGGACGGCGCCGACCGATCCAGGCGACTGGCAGATACCGCGATTTGAGTTGAACGAAGCGACGCGTCAAACCGGGGAATTGGTTGTTAGACCCACTACCGGCATTCGGCTGAGGACAGTGTCACGCCAGAATGTATCGGAGACCGATCCACGCAGCATGGGTGGCCAAGTTCAGGGCTCGCTGGCTTTTCGCCTGTTACAGCGTGACTGGGATCTGGTGCTCGGTATCGAAAAACTCGAACCCTGGGTGACGGGGCAAGTCTTGCATGAGATCACGTTACGCGAAGGTCAGACACGATCCGCCTTGATCGCTGATTTTAATGTGCAGAATGCTTCGATTCGCACGCTTTCGATCGCGTTGCCGATTACCGACGAAGACGAGATCAAGACGCTGCGAGCCAGCGGTGACACCGTCAGCGATTTTGTACGAACGGCACCCGATTCAAACATCTGGGAGGTTCAGTTCAAACGGCACGTGATCGGCAGGATCCAATTCCGAATTGAATACGAACGGCGCGGCGATCGCGAGAGTCTGTCCGTAAATGGGCAAACCCCATCGCAGTCAAGTTCGAAGCAGGAAAACGAAGTCTTGATCCCCGCAGAATTCCCCGGCGCCCGCCAGTTGTCGTACTACTTTGGCGTCCGCGCCGGCGGTCGACTGGAATTAGAGCACGATACGCTGACTCAAGGCTGGCAGCGGGCTGATTGGAACACTGTTCCCCAAACGCTCCGAGATGCGGGAAACCGGACCGCGCCGGCTCTCGTGCTACGGGCCGTGACTCCGGAAAACTCACTGAACATTGTCGTCAAACGCCATTCATTAGCCGACGCTCTGAAACTTCGTGTAGCCAGCGGCACGTTTACCACGGTGTTGTCATCGACCGGCAATCAACTGACCGCTGTCGAAGCCAACATGGAAGTCATCCAACGCAGCAGCCTGAGCGTCGGTTTGCCCAAGGGCGGCGAGCTATTCAGTATTTTTGTTAATGGCGAAAGTGTGAATTCGATTCGCCTGAAGGGCAATGGCAATGTGTGGCAGTTCTACATCCTTCCGGGCATCGACGACCGCACGGCGAAGGTTCGCTTTGTCTATTCGGTCGCAGGCGATCGCCCTACCCGCCAGAACGATCTCCGCAACTTGAAGCTTGCCAGTCCTCAAATGAATGTGCCGCTCGAGAACATCCAGTGGAATGTCGTCGCCCCCAAGGGATTCGAGCTGATCGACAACGACGGTAATCTGGAACTTGTCCGGCAAGCCAATCAGGAAGAATACAACCGAACGTCCTACCTGTCGAAAAGCAGCGGCAAGCGACAAGTCCAAGCACAACAGGCTACCAAGTTGCTTGAGCAAGCGAATCAATTGATCCAGGCCGGTGAACAAGCCAAGGCTCGGCGGGCACTCAGCAGTGTCGCCAACCAATACGCACTGGACGCCGCTTCGAATGAAGACGCACGTGTGCAGCTTGAGAATTTACAAACGCAGCAAGCGATCGTCGGTTTGAATACCCGTCGTCAACGAATTTATCTCGACAACAAACCGAGTGACACGACGTTGGCCGACAACCAACAATTCCGTGAAGCGGCGTCGGACAACCCCATCCTGCACCAAGACGCAGTGAATTTTCATCCGCAACAGCTCAGCGAACTGCTTCGCGGAAACAGCACGGAAGACAACGCGGTTCTCGGGCAGATTGCGGGACGCTTGGTCCAGCACCAACACACCACCGACCCGGCTCCACAAGCGATCATCATCAGTCTGCCCGAAGAAGGCGTGGTCTATACGTTTAGTCGCAGTGTGCAAGTCGCCGAAAACGAACCTTTGGAACTCGATCTCGAGTTTGGTTTGCAACATCGACTTGCTCTTTGGCAGACCGCATTGTTGCTTTTGTTGCTCACCCTATTCGCCGCCATCCTGGCGTTTGCTTCGAAACGACAGTTGATTTAATCAAAATGCAAAACGCAACTGTGAGCCGTGGGCCGTAAGACACCGGGTAATGCGTTATACCCAGCCGCTCACGCGCGAGCGGCTCACTAAATCAACAAGTCGTTGACGAGCTCCGCTACAAAATACTTTACAGCGTTTCGCATTGGCGATAGCCTCGGACTGCTAAATTTTTCGTGTTGCTTCGGATGTTATGGGTGAGTTTTTCTTCCAGCCTATACTGCAGTTACCTCTCCACCAACGAAGTTGGTGGAGAGGTGGCAGAAAAGCTGCGCAACCAAAAATCACGATAAGTCCAATGGTCTAGCGGCCTGGCTAGTGCCCAAACGGCTAACATAAAAGCACTGATGTCGTACTAAATCAGCCGTCTCCAAGCTGGGAGGGTGAAGCAAGTGGTTGATGTCACTTGGCTTTAACGGCACGACCTCCATCGGCGAGAGGGGGAACGCAAACCGCTCGACCGCGAACGTTCGCCACAAAACAATCGTCAATGATTACAATTCGTCCTTGGCAGAACTCACAAAAGAGTTCCGATCCGATTACGACAGAGCACCCAGGACGCAGAGAACATGACCAGACTCCCATCGAACCCCCATCGCAAAGTCGGCATCCCCACGTCATTAAACTCTCTCGTCATCTCGCGAAGGCTGCTCCCCTCGCTAGGTTTGATGTTCGGTCTCGTCCTCGCCGCGACCAGCAATCCACTGTTCGCTGAAAAACCACAGGTTCAGACATTACAGTTGTCGGGCGTCTTTGGCGACAACATGGTGCTGCAGCGAGACACCGACGCTGCGATTTGGGGCAACGCTCCTGCCGACGCCGAAGTCACTGTCACACCCTCTTGGAATGATCGTGCGACTCGCGTGACCGCGGATTCCGAAGGCCATTGGCGGACTTCGCTCGCCACGCCCGCAGCAGGCGGCCCGCATGAAATCCAGGTCCAATGTGTTGACGCCACTATCACGCTCACCAACGTCCTGATCGGCGAAGTTTGGATTTGTTCGGGACAATCCAATATGCAGTGGAAGCTGCGTGGATTCGGAGCGGAACAATTTAAAGATGACGTTGCCAATGCCAATTTTCCCAACATCCGCTTCTGTGATGTACCACAAGTCATCGCTTTGGAAGAACAGCAGGACGTACGAACCAAGTGGTCCGTTTGCAATCCTTCGTCGGCATACAACTTCAGTGCAGTAGCCTATTTCTTTGGCTCACGACTGCATCAAGAGCTGAATGTTCCCATCGGTTTGGTTTCGACTAACTGGGGCGGATCCTCCGCCGAAGCGTGGACGAGTCAGGCAACGTTGCGAGAACAGTTTCCCGAGTTTAACGAACCGCTGGTAAGTTACCGAGCAATCATCGACGAACAAGGTGCACTGCATTCACGTTCCCAGAAGTTACCCAAGGGGATGAACCAACGGCTTCCCTCGGTGCTTTACAACAGCATGATCAAGCCACTAACGCCCTACGCAATCCGTGGCGTGATTTGGTATCAAGGCGAATCGAATGTCGAGCATCCATTGCAGTACCGAAAACTGTTTCCCGCAATGATTCGTGATTGGCGGGACCAATGGGGCATCGGTGACTTTCCCTTTTACTTTGTCCAAATCGCTCCGTTCAGCTATAAAACCAGTCCGTACCCGGCGGCGCTGTTGCGCGAAGCTCAATCGATGACGTTGTCGGTCCCCAATACTGGAATGGCGGTAACGATGGATATTGGTAACGAGACCAATATTCACCCGAAACCGAAAAAGCCGGTGGGCGAACGATTGGCGCGGTTAGCACTCCGCCGAACCTACGGAAAATCGGACCTCGTCGATTCGGGGCCGGTCTATCGATCCATGAAAATCCAAGACGGCCAAATTCGGTTGTCATTTGATCATGTCGGCTCGGGCCTAGCCAGTCGTGACGGTAAGCAACTGACCCACTTCACCATCGCAGGCGAGGACAAGGAATTTGTGCCTGCCGAAGCGACTATCGACGAAGACACGATCATCGTTCGGAGCGAACAAGTCGCTGCACCGGCTGCTGTGCGTTTCGGGTGGGGCAACGCAGATTTACCTAATCTCAGCAATCAGGAAGGACTTCCGGCATCGTCCTTCCGAACCGACACTTGGACGGTTCCTAACCAAGAGTAGCGATCCGCAATTAGCATCAGCCGCGGACGCTGGGGCCGTGGGGTTCGATACGATTCGTTAAAAACGAAGCCTCGTTTTCGTGGGTACCAAACGGGGATCATGGATGCTTGTTCTTTTCCAACAACTTGGTATCGACCAACCAGTCACACATTCGCTGCGGCCAATCGCCGGCGGCACTCGTTGAGTCGGGACGGAATCCGAAGCCGTGACCGGCGCTACTGTAGACATGCATTTCACAAGGCACATCGGCTTCCTTGTATTGCAGGTACACCTTGGCCATCCCAATCGAGATGTCATCGCGATCATGAAAACCAAAAGCGATGAAGGCGGGCGGCATGCCGGGCTTTACCGTGAATGTGCTCGATTTGCCGGGGTAGATCAGCCCCTGGAAATCGGGGCGACTGCTGACTCGCTCGACCGGGTCATCGCATTGCGGGTCGCCGTCCTCGGGGGTCATCGCCGAATATGCAGCCAATTCGCCTCCGGCCGAAAAGCCGACGATGCCAATGCGATCCGGATTGATCTTCCACTCTGCCGCGTTGGCCCGCACCGTGCGAATCGCCCGGCGTGTGTCATCCATCGCATGGCCTTCTAATGTGTAAGGCGAATCGGGTTCGCGGCAGAGTCGATATCGCAGCACAAACGCCGCGATGCCATGCTCCGCAAACCACTTCGCCAGTGCATCGCCCTCGTGCCCCAAACAAAGTTTCTGGTGGCCGCCGCCGGGAGCGATCAAAATGGCGGTGCCAGTGGATTGGCCTGCGGCGGGCAAGTAAGGGGTAATCGAGGGGTGATGCACGTTGCTGACGTTACTCCCTTCCAATTTCTCGAGTTCATTCATTCGCTCGACCGATCCAGGAGCACCGTCCGCCCAAAGCGGAATTTTGGCGGGCGAATCGGCCGCCAAGGACAGGATCGCATTGGAAGCCGAAAAGCACAGGACCAAGCAAATCAAAAGGTGACGTGTCATATCTCGCAGTAATCTCCAGGAGGTTTGAATATCCTCGCCATTGTAACTGTTTCCCGTCGGCCGGACGTAGTAGGCCGGATCGCGGCGGAGCGGAGATCCGGGGATCGCGGCAGCAACGAATTCGCCATCATTCTCGCTTCAGCCGGATCTGCGTCGCTTTGGGCGACTTGATCCGGCCTACCGAACTGGCGAATCGAGTGGACTATACTTGGCGTTTCAAAATTCCTTTGTGCTGCTGAGTTCTGTTTCGATGACGTCCAAATTGATTTCTTGTTTTTGCTGGCCGCTGCAGGTCGTCGCTTGTGGGGGGCTGTTTTTACTGAGCCTGGCGTCGGCGAATGCCGCTGTGAATGTGCGTGACTTTGGGGCCAAAGGAGATGCGGTGGCGGATGACACCGAGGCGATTCGGGCGGCGTTTGCTGCTTCGCCACATGTTCATTTTCCCGCAGGCGTTTATGTGATCAGCGACGGAATCGATCTGCCTCGCAGCGCCCGATTGACTGGCGACGGTTCGCCGGCACTTGGCGCGTTTCCGCTGCGTGATGACAAAGAGTATTTTGCGGACGGAAAACGACACCAGTTGCCGGGCACAACGCTGTTGTTTCGTGGCACCGCCAACCGATCGATCCAAACCCTCCGTCGCGATCGCTTTAAGACGCTGAGTTATGCACTGAAAACTCAGCCGCAGTCGAGCTTTTCGATCCAGCAGTTGGCGATTGCTCTGGATATGATCGTGATCGATGCCAACGGGAAGCGAACCACGCCAGTCTTGGATCAACGCTCGGATTGTGATGTCGGTTTGCTGATCGATGATTCGTTCGCGGGCACCGTTCGTGATGTGCAGGTCTTTGGGCACTGGGGCAAGGCAGGGATGAGCATCGTTTCGCGTGGGCTGGGCGATAACCCTGACTACAACGCGTTTTGGAATTCGTCCTTCATGGGCGATGTCGGTGTGGCTTTGCTCGGTTCGGACCACGAAGATGGTCCCGGTCTATCGGGGACCCAGTTCCACGGTTGCCGTCTGTTTGCAAACGATCATCACGATCGGGGCTCACAGTACTTTGGCACCGCGGCGCTGTACATCGATGGGCGAACGGCGGGAAAACGAGCCGACTTGAATGGGCATTCGTTTTTTGGCGGCTGCATCCGCACCTATAACAACGATGCGATCGTATTGGATCACGCATCCAATTTGTCTTTCCACGGCGTTGTGCTTGAATTGCCGACGTGGAAGGCACGGGATGGTTCATCCAGCAACAAACCGGGACGCATCGTGGGGACCGAGAACACACGTGACGTCTACTTGTTCGGATGCCGGATGCACGACATCGGTCTGGACGCCTTGGCAGCTGGGATGATTGATGGCGCGGTGATTGCGATTCCTGATCGGTTTGGTGCCGCCTCGCTGAATCGATCCGGTCACACCGTGCGGTTGTTCAGCACGGCGAAAAAAGGTGCCGTGATTCAGCTTACCGACGAAGGGGACACGACCAACAGCGGCCGCATCCTGAGCGAAACGGGACAGAATCCGTAACAGAGCGGCCCGAGCCTGGTCGATTAAGCGAACAATATGCTTCGTCTGTATAGGATCCCTTGCCTACCTGTTTAGTGCATGAAAAAACCGAAGGCACCGTCGCAAATGTTAGCTTTGCGAGCAGTGCCTTCGGAGTCGTAAATCAAATACAACGAGTAGCGACTCTGATGTCTATTTCATCGACTTCTCGGTTTCTTCCATCAGTTTCTTCTCGTTGGCCTTGTATTCCTCGATGGCCGAGGGCGACAAGCCTTCCGTTACAGAAGTGGGTTTAGGATCACTGCAACCCGACAGCAATGGAAGAAAGCTGAAAAGAAACAAATTGATTAATAGGAAGCGTTTCAATGGAACACCTTTGGTTGATGGGAATGAGGAAGGCGTCGGTCGCTGATTATGCCGACGCCGCCTTCGATGTGACATGTAAAATGAAAAGACTTCCAGCACTAGAATTCGCTGATAACCTCTTTGCTCCCACGAGTTCCCAGTGCACCCCACAGCCCATAGGGACTTTGGGAACCAGGAGCCTGAGTTCCTGTGCCCGACGCCCACACCATGCCGGCACTCGAGTTGCCCGCTTCGATCGAGTCCGTGATAAATTTCACCGCGCCGTCACCCATCAACACATGGCCGCCGCCTTGGTGATAGCTTGATACCGATCCAACCAGGTTCAAGTCGTCGCCATTGGTACGCGAGCAAATCTCGCTATTAGGTGGCAAAATCGTGGTCATACCAGAGAAAATGGTCTTGGCATCGGCCCAGCGATAACCACGAGCACGCGTTGGCCGGCTATCGGTGGTCCAAAAACGAGGGCGAGCAGGATCAATCACACCCTGGCAAGCTTTCGGGTTATCACGAATCACGGTCATCGTTGCGTTATTGTTACCTGCGGTGAAGTTAGGCAGAACTGTCCGATTGTCTTTGTCCCCAAGCGAGGTTGCGATCTCGCCCATCGCGATGGTGTTTGCCAGTCCATCCAAGCAATCACGGAACTTCGTTACGTCAAACGGTTTAAAAAAGCCACGGTGAGCTGATTGAGCTGTTTGTGCACGTGTTCGTGTCATACCGATCGTTCGTGCGTTGGGCCAAGGGCCGTATGCCGTTTCGTCGCACGAATCACCAATGCAGGCTGCGTAATTGGTACGGCCCAACGCGGGAAGACCCACTCCGGGATCGCTGGGGCAGCGGTACGATGGGAGGTCGATCGTCCATGGCAAATAGCTGATTTCATCGGGGGTGGGGCCCATCGCGTTCCAAGTTCCGCCAACCTGACTTGGATTGGAAATCTGCTCCCACATGGCTTGCTGTTCGACAAACGGAAGCACGCCGACCAACATGCTCAACTGCATGTTGTTGCTGAGCGGAGTGGTCTGCCACCACTGAAGGCCTGGGGTCGGGAGAATCGTCCCTGTACCGTGGGTGGGCACTTGGTCGTACGCGGAGTGGTAATTGTGTATTCCAAGACCTAGCTGCTTGAAATTGTTGCTGCAGCTCATCCGCCGGGCAGCCTCGCGAGCCGCCTGTACCGCCGGCAATAACAAGCCGACGAGCACTCCGATAATTGCGATGACGACTAGCAATTCCACCAAGGTGAAACCGCGGTTGACTCTCGTACCATTCATGATCACTACCTTTTGAAGAAAAGAAGGGAGGCTGGCGGAAGACGCCAACCAGAAAACAGGAAAAAGAACTGCATGTGCCATTCAAGGTGTCTTGATGGGCAAATATTATGACTTCGTTGGGTTGGAAATCTTCTCTCACATCGCTTGCGGCTTATCGAGCGGCAGAGCCGGCGCCAGCATGCTAAAGTGAAATTGGTTTCCAAGCGTCGAAGGGGTGAAATAGTTTGAAGTGGTTCCGGGCTGGGTGCTGGTCCCGTGAAATGGCACTTGGCTATAGGCCGCGTGATAATTGTGGATCGCGAGTCCGTTCTGCTTGAAGTTGTTGCTGCAACTCCTTCTCTGTGCCGCTTCCCGAAGAGCCTGAACCGCTGGCAAAAGAAGTCAAACTAAGACGTCAATAATCATAGAGTCCGTCCGTTTGGCGTTATTAATATTTTGCGACAAGGTGATAATGTTTTGCGACACACCGTGATCTTCGAGGGGAATAGAGAGCGACCGCAAGGCATGTCACGTCACCTCGAATGGGCAATCACAATGACAAGCGACCGAACGCCCACTGCCAGTTCCTTTGGCAATAAACGGGGGGATTTTTAGCGGAGCAACTCAAGCCGCCCGGTCGAGATCGAACGTTTTACTCGCCGCAACCGGACGGCTCGGCTCGGGACGTGTCGCTACCAAAGTAGATGGAATTGGCCGAACGCTGGTTTGCTAAAAATTTTGGTGTAGCGTGGACATTAAGTTTACGCACGTTGAGTTTGGATTCTTAGTCGAGTTAGCGACGGCAGGCGATAGGCAAATGCCATCTACTTTGGCACTAAACGGGTGGCGTTTGTAGCGGTGCGGCGCAAGCGGGCTGTTGATTTAATCGAAATGCAAGTCGCACAAGTGAGCCGTGGGCCGTAAGGCACCGGGTAATGCGTGGAACCCGGCCGCTCACGCGCGAGCGGCTCACTAAATCAACAAGCCGCAGCCGTCCGGTCTAATTCGAAGGTTTTACTCGCCGCAACCGGACGGCTCGCCCCGTGCCGCTACCCGAGTAGATGACATTGGGCGATAGCTCCAAACGCGATTCCTCATTGTCCTACACATCTCGTGACTACCCCTTCGCGAAACACTGGAACAAGAACGACGTCAAAATGGATCGTCGAAAGGTCGTGTCAGTCTCAAACTTTTAGCCGCCTAGGCTTGCGTCGCGAACGCTAGCAAGTTCGACCTCTCATTCAGCAGCATCAGTTCAATGGCTGTGCCCCGGTGATGTCAATTGGCATCTTGTGCAGCGGGTACTGCGGCTTTCCAGCCCCTGTCGAGTTGCGTCAGCAGTTCGGCAACCAATTCGGGGTTTTCTGCGGCCACGTTTTTAGTTTCTGCGGGGTCGGATCCATGATCGTACAGCTCCGTGAACAGTGGTGCCGCATCGGGGTGTTTCGTGTCCTTCCAAGCGACCAGTCGGTAGTGGTCGGTTCGCATCGCGTAACCGGTTAAGTCGTGTTCAAACAGTTCGCGATCCCACTTGGCTCCCATCTGTTTCTCGATGCGATCTTCGACTTGGTCAAGCAGCGGCCCGAAGTACGTTTCACGCATGGCAGGCCGGATCGGAAACGATCCCCACTCTCGCAACGCCGGGCTGGGGAATTGATTGAACGCCGCGGTTTTCCATTCCTTGGCAGGATTCCTGATCAATGGTTTGAAGCTCGTTCCTTCTAAATGAGCGGGTTGTTCGATCACGGCCAGGTCACAAAGCGTCGGATAGATGTCGACCAGTTCGACCAGAGCGTCGGTAGACTTCCCTTGACTTGCGGCCGGCATGTCGGGCGTCCAAATCATCATCGGAACACGTGTGGCAAGTTCGTAGTTGGTGGCTTTGCACCACATTCCCATATCGCCGAGATGGTACCCGTGATCGCTCCACAGGATAATGATCGTGTTGTCGCGAACGCCCGCTTCGTCCAACGCGGCAATCATGCGGCCGACCTGCGCATCGACGTAACTGACGCAAGCCAAATAGGCGTGTTTGAGAGTGCGAGCGAGTTGAGGATCAATGGCGCCGAGCTTGGGGATCCCGCTGCGGACACGCAGTTCAAAGGAAGGATGCAGCCCAACAGCAGCTCCATCCTGTGGTCCTTCGGTCTGCGTGGCCATTGGAATCGCGTCACGGTCATACATATCCCAGTAACGTTTGGGGGCAACCCAGTTCAAGTGTGGTTTGTTGAACCCGAGCGCCAAGAAGAATGGTTTGTCGTCTTCGGCGACCAAATCTTTGAGCGTCGCGATCGCCAGATCGGTGTGGTAGCCATAACCATAAGTATTGTCGGGCACATCGGCACTCTCGTACGCGGGCCCCATCGCCAGCCCCAACTTTGCGACGTCGCCATACTTGGCGATCATTTGCTTGCGGGTATCCATTTGACTTTTTTTGTTTTCAGGCAACGCAAAGTTAACCGGCTTTTTTAAGTTGCGGACTTCGGGACGGTTCTTCGACGGTTGACGGTTCCAAGACGCCTCGTCCAAATCGCCGTGATGAAAAATCTTCCCCATATAGACGGTGTCGTAACCGTTGACACCAAAATGCTGAGGCAACGTGACGATGTCGGGATTCAGTTCGCGAATCTTGACATAGTTGTGGGTGATTCCGTTGGTATCGGGCCTTGTTCCCGTCAGCAGGCTCGCTCGTGACGGCCCGCAGATTGCCTGTTGACAGTAGGCACGATTGAAACGCAGTCCTGCCTTAGCCAACGCGTCCATATTCGGCGTCACTGCGATCTCGGATCCATAACACCCCAGTTCAGGACGCAGGTCATCCACCGCGATAAACAGAATGTTCGGCTTGTCCGGGGTCGCGCCACGCACTTCCGTCGCCGCAAGGCCACTGAGTGCGAGTGTTAATACTGCCGCTGTCGCAATAAGTGTCTTCATGATTAGGACTTCGTTTTCAAACGGCTAGAAGGGGGTATTGTTGCAGTATGGCCTGATGTCGGGGGGCTCGAACATTCGCGTCCCTTATTTCGATGCCGGTGGCTCAATCCGCCAATCTTTCCAAGGCTTGAAACCCTTCGCCCCGACACGGAAGGTGGTTATTGCGTCGTCGGGTTGTAGCGAACGGTACTGCTGCAATTTCTTGAACAATTCGTCGACTACTTTCGGTTGCTGATCGGCGAGGTTGTGCTTTTCCAACAGATCGTCTGGCATCTTGTAGAGATGAGTTTGGTGCTGCTTGGTCAAAGCTCCGCCGCGAACATCGGGACCGATGATCACCAATTTCCAATCCGGCGTTTTGATCGCAATCGTTTCTTTGTCCGCGCCGTTTTGGCCGTGATACGAATACCAATCACGTTCAGGAAACTTCGAATCCGCCCCTTCCAGCAACCCGCACAGGCTGACACCATCAAGTTCTCGGCCTTCGATTGCTCCCTTTGCAGGGTCAACGCCTGCGCTCGCCAGGACGGTAGGCAGCACGTCGATGTATCCGACGGTGTTTTCTAACTTGCGGCCGCCCTTCCACTTCGTTGGCCAACGCACACACGCGGGGACACGAACGCCACCTTCGAATGTCGTCAGCTTGCTGCCGTGCAGCGGTTGATTGTTCGCAGGGAACTGTCCCACACCGCCATTGTCGCTGAAGAACCAGACTTGCGTGTTGTCGGCCTCTCCCGAGGCATCGATTGCCTCCAATATCTTGCCGATCCCCTGGTCCATGCTCCAAACCATCGCCCTGTACACGTCGGCGTTTTTGGGCTTTCCATCCTTGGCATAACGTGCGATGTCTTCTGGTTTGGCCTGGAATGGCGAATGCGGTGCATTAAACGGTACGTAGCAGAAGTACGGCGCTTCGTCGCTTGCTGCCGTGGCGATGAATTCACACGCGGCATCGGTGATCAGATCCGTCGCGTAACCTTGTTTCTTTGAGGGTTCGTAATTGACATGCCAGTCGCGTTCGCCATCGCGAGTCAGATCGAAATAGTCAATCGCACCGTTGTAGTGGCCTTCAAAGTGGGTGAAGCCGCGAGCCAGTGGGTGCCATTTGGCTTGATGGTGTCCCAAATGCCATTTGCCAAAGATGCCGCGATGTTTGTAACCGACGTTGCCGAGTGCATCGGCCAACGTTCGTTCTTGGACCGGCAAACCAAAATTACGTTGCGGCGGGATCACCGCTCGGGCCAAACCGAAGCGGATGGGATAGCGGCCTGTCATCAATCCCGCACGCGTCGGAGTGCACATGGGTGCAACGTAAAATCGATCCAACTCAACACCTTCGCTCGCCAGTTTGTCGATATGAGGTGTCTCGGCCCAGTCCGCATGGTAGCTGACCGCTCCCCAGCCGAGATCGTCGGCCAATAAGATAACGACATTGGGCTGATCCGCATGGATCGCCGCACTCGAGTTGCACACAAGCCACGCACAAACGATTACCATCGGTCGCCAAATCTTGCGACTTCTTTTTTTCGAATCCATGGGGGAATTGTTCCTGTTCTGACTTGGCTTTATTCGCATCGCACAAACGTTTGACTGTTGTTGATTGATCCGCTCATTACAGATTGCATTCGAAGGCCGAAAGCACGGGCGTCTCTACTGGTTGATTTACGCCCAACTTAATTCGGGAATGTGTTGATCAAGCCACTCTCTACTTGCGAAATTGATCGTATTCTGGATTGACGTCCGCGTTCTTAAACACCGGTTTGTCTTTCCATAAATCGTAGGTCGCTTTCAACTGGACTACCGATTCAGGATACTGACCTTGATCGTTCGTTTCGTGAATCCACTTGTCCAGAACCTTGCGATGTTCGCGGAGTGCATCGGCGTACTGAGGATCTTCGGCCAGATTATTCATTTGATGCGGATCGCTGGCGATGTCGTAAAGTTCCTCATTTGGCCGTACACCGAACCAATGTTGTTCTAGATAATTGCTCAGCTCACCGGCTTGATGCAATCGTTTCAGATCAAGAACCTCTTTCTTCTTGTCGCGATATTGTGCTTGCAGCAGCGGGCGGTCTGGATAGAAATTGCGAATGTAACGCAGTTGATCCGAGCGGACCGTGCGAATGCGGTCGATCGTGTAATCGCATCGATCGCGAGCCGAGATCACATATTTGACCGGTTTGTATTCGCTGCTAAACAGATCCTGGCCATCGAGATAATTCGGCAGTGAAACACCCGCCATCGCCAGCGTGGTCGCCGTAATGTCCAGTGCCGTGATGATCTCGTTGCGAACCGTACCCGCTTTCAACGCTGGGTGTTTGCCCTTGATCATGAGCGGAATATGGACGCCGCCTTCATAGCAGAATTGTTTGTGACGCAGCGAATGGTTGCTGCCATGGTCCGAAAAGAAGAACACAATCGTGTTTTCCATTTCTCCGTCCGCTTTCAATTGATCCAGGATCGCTTCGACGCGGGCATCGGCACCACGAGCGGCGTTGTAATGCGTCGTCCATGATTTGCGAAGCGCCGGGGTGTCCGGGAAATATGGTGGTAGTGGAACATCATTGTCCGCCAGCACCTCTCCTTTGCGAGTATGTTTGGTGTTCGCTTTACCGCCCATGATTTCAATTTGTCCGAACCACGGTTGCTCTTTGTTCTCGCGAGCGTTCCAGGTGTCTTCGGTGATCGACAAGGAATGGCGGGCTTTGTTTCCCTGCCATCCGTTCATGCCGGCCTTGTAATCGTCTTTGCTGCCAACGCTGTACATGGCTCGACGATCGTAGTGAAAGTTGTAGTCGTCTTTGCCGCTGTTGAAAGTAAAGTAGCCCGCTGCTCGCATCAATTCGGGGATCGTCTTCATTCCTTTAGGAAGATGAATCTGAGTGTCTGGCGGAACCACTTGCCCTTCGTTGGTCCGTCCCGAGCGATGTTGGTGCGTTCCGGTCGTGGTTTGCATGACGCCAGTAATCATGGCCGAGCGGCACGCGGAACAGACGGGCGCCGGCACATACGCTCGCTTGAATAACACTCCATCGGCGGCCAGTTGATCAATCGCTGGCGTGTGCCCCGCATTGATCGGATCGTCATAACATCCCATGAACGGTGACAAGTCTTCGGAGAAAATCCAAAGGATATTGGGCCGCCCCGTGGATGCTTGCTCCTCGGCAGACACCGATGGTAGTCCGGCAAACAGGCAGCCTATCACGAGGGCTAAAAAGGCAAACTTGCCAATCCAGTTCGGGATTGCCATCGCAGGCTGCGGCATGGGGTCAGGCCCGTTTTGTTTTCGGAGATCATGGTTCATCAAATCGTGCTCGCAATGTGAATGGGGAATTTGTGACGGCTAATCCAGCAACATCGAATGAGCGATGCAAGCCGGCCTACTTGCCTTCGGCGGCCCATTTCTTCATGAGCGCGATATTGTCTTGGACTTCCTTCAAATGTGCAGGATCAAATTTGGGCGAGTCGAGGCGGTCGGTGTAGACCTTCATGTCACTGTCGTACATCTTGGTCGATTCCAGTTGACGTCCTTGGTCGCCGGTCTCTTCCATCCAGCGGTCCAGACGATCGCGAAGGTCACTCAGTTGTTCCGCGTACGCCGGATCCCCCGCCAAATTATGAATCTCGTGAGGATCGTTTTTGACGTCGTAAAGTTCTTCGCCAGGCCGCACTTCGCGAAACAACAATTCTTGGACTTCGTTTAATTTGCCTGCGGCGTGATATTCACGCAGCGCGATCAAGATCCCCTTGGCATCTTTGTAGGCACAAGGTTGCAAATAGGGACGGTTTGGCAAAAAGTTACGGATGTATTTGAATTCCTTGGTTCGCACCGAACGCATGTGATCCACCGTTTCGTCACAGCGGTCGCGGGCAGCAAACACCGATTCACGCGGTTCGTAGTCGCTTGCCAGAATATCTTTGGCTTGCATGATATTTGGGATTTCGATTCCCGCCGCCGCCAGCGAGAGAGCCGCGATATCGATATGCTCGACCACGTCGTCGCGGACCGTGGCTGGTTTCACGCCTGGACCCGCAATCACCAACGGCACGTGAAGCCCTTCGTCGTACAAGAATTGTTTGCCGCGAGCGTGGCTGATGCCATGATCCGTCATGAACAGCACCAAGGTGTTCTCGAGCACGCCTTCGCGCCTGAGTCGCTCGAGCACTTCGCCCACCATCGCATCGGTCAACCGAACCGAGTCCAAATAGGCAGCCCAGTCTCGCACGATGTCAGGATGTTTGGGGTAATACGGCGGCAACGTGACAGCATCGATAGGCGTGCTGCTGCCCAATTCTTTTTTAGCTTGCCGAGCGGTCTTGTCCCAGCCGCTTGCGTCCTTGCCACGCAGTTTGCCACCTGCGGTTTGAATTTGTGCAAAGAACGGTTGCCCCGTTTTGCGGTCCTGCCAATCGTTGCTGTCGTAGACCGATTGGTCCCATTGGAAATTGTAGTCGGTCTTCCCAAGTTTGCCGTTCAGTGGCCAACCGGTGATCGAGGTATGGTAGCCGGCATCTTGGAAAAGTTTTGGAACAAGAGTGACGTTTGCGGGCAAGTGAATTTTTTCAGTTCCACGTCCGCTGCGATGGTGATGAGCTCCGATACTGGTTTGATACATCCCGGTGATAAACGCAGATCGGCATGTGGAACAAACCGGCGCTGTGACATAGGCGTTGGTAAACTTGACGCCACGCTGGGCAAGTCGATCGACGTTGGGTGTCTCGATCGCCGTTTCGCCGTAGCAGGAAAAGTTCGCGGACATATCATCAGGGATGATCCAGACAATGTTCGGACGAGAGACAACGCCGCGCGACTTGGTTTGGTCTTCGCCCCGGACCGTGCCGATCGCGAATACCATTAGAAATACGAGAAGCGTGAACGTTGGTTTTTTCATGATGTGATATTGAAGAAAAGAGTGGTGTGCGGAAAATCGAAAGGATGCCTCAATCGTTGGGATCCACAATGTTTTTCCAGTCGGGATAGATCGGCCGCTGCTTCGCTTGGGGGCCGCCCTTTTCCGGCGGCGCGGGAGGCGCGGACTGAAGCACGCCGCTGAGTTCATCTTTGGCGGATGCCGCCTGCGAATCGAGTGACTCCGCAGCCAAGTTATTGGCTTCTAGCAAGTCCGAGGGCACACGATAGAAGCTGCCGTCACGATAAAGTTTGTACGTTTCATTGCGAACGTATTGTGAGCCGGGAAAATTGCCCCAGTACGGCTGGTAATGGCAGAGCACCCAGTCGCGTGGATTGCCGGCTTTGCCCTGTAAATGTGGCAGAAAGCTGCGGCCATCGACCGGATCATTACTGCCGAGTTGGACGCCCGCGGCTTCGGCCAGCGTGGCGTAGAAATCGGTAAAGTCGACGAGGTCATCCAGCACCACGCCGTCCGGAGTATGCCCTTTCCAATACGCCACCAACGGAACGTGCGTTCCCATATCTTTGGTGCCGCCTTTGCCGCCGCGAATTGCTTGTCCATTCCAACGCGAGGTAATCGATTTGTTGGTGCCGTTGTCAGCAGTGAACAGGAATAGCGTATTGTCGAGCTGGCCGGCCGCTTCGACTTGCTTGACAAGCTTGCCGACGATCTTGTCCAAGTAGTTGACCATCGCGACAAAGTTGGCCTTTTGTGCGTCCGCGTTTTTCGGAGCCTTGTTCGTATCATGCGTCCGTGGCGAATCTCCGATCGTATCCGGAGTGGGCACGAACGGATTGTGCACCAACACGGTGGGGTAATAAACAAAGAACGGCTGGTCTTGGTTCCGCTGGATGAAGTCGCAGAGAAAGTCCGACATAATGTCCGGACCGTATTGCTCGTGGTTATCCTGTTTCGTCAAAAATTTGCCGTTTTGCTCCAGCGGCGGACTCCAAAATCGCTCGCCACCCTGCTTTCCCGCCTTCGCAGCGGTCAATTGCCACAAACAATATTCGTCGAATCCAGCCTTGAGTGGCCGCGTGTTGTCGTCGTGTCCGACGGCACCATGGTACAAGCCGTTGAGTTGCCACTTACCCGCGACCGCCGTCTTGTAGCCAGCGGACTGCATCATTTGCGCAAACGTTTTCTCTTTCGGATCTAGATAACCGAAATGGGTATAGTTGCGAAAGTTGTATTTCCCCGTCATCAACTTCACACGTGACGGGGTGCAAATCGGAGTCGAATAACAGTTTGTAAATCGCACGCCTTTGGACGCCAGTGCGTCGATGTTGGGCGTCGAGTAGTCTTCGGCTCCGTAGCAGCCAAAGCACTCCCAGCTAACGTCATCCGCCATGATCAAAATCACATTCGGCGGACGTTCGCTTTTTGCCTCTTCTGCGTGTGCTGGCGCACATGCGAGAAGCACCGCTGTAAGCAACAGCAGCGTTCGCATTGGATTGTTCATAGTCATTTTATCTTGCCGCCTTAAGTATCATTCGTTCGAGTAACCAGTGTCGCTGATCGCTCCGCGATCTTAGCGTTATTAAAGTCGCGATCCTTGCGGAGTGAAGATGTTTTGGTGAGGAGGGAGAGTTTCACTATGATCGCGGAGCGATCAACGACGAAGCCTATTGTATTCCCGAATACTTTTGCACGTTCATCCTTCGCTCCCACGCGGCGAGTTTTTGCACGAACTCTTGAGTTTTTTCGGGGTGGGTTTGCGACAGGTCGTGCTGTTCGCCAATGTCATTAGCGATGTTGTAGAGCTTCACCGTGCCGCTGCGGTAGGCGAGCAGTTTCCAGTCGCCCAGTCGCACCGATGCGTACAAGTCTTCGTAGGCGCGGTAGCCAAAAATCGGTTCGTCTCGCGCGAGCATGCTGTTGGTCTTGATCGTCGAGACCAGCGACACGCCATTGAGGTCTTTGTACTTCGACGGATCGCCGCCTGCGATCTCGAGGAGCGTCGGAAACAGGTCGGTCGATTGAACGATGCTGTTGTTTTCCGAGCCCGTCTTGGTAACGCCTGGCCAGTGGAAGACAAACGGCACCCGTGCACCGCCCTCGTACAGCGTGTCGACTTTCTTGCCGCCATGAAACGGCGGGTTATCAAACGCGCCGCCCTGGTCAGATAGCAAGATCACAATGGTATCGTTTTCGATTCCCTTGGCTTTGATCGCATCGCGGACACGGCCAACCGATTCGTCGAGTGCTTTGACCATCGCGGCATAATGTGCATAGGGTCCTGTTAAACCCTTCTCTTTAAACTGCTTGACGAGGTCTTCGCGTCCGTCGTGGGGACCGTGAACGGTGTAATACCACAGCGACAACATGAACGGTTTGGCTTTGTCATAGCTGCTAATAAACTGAACCGATTCGTCGGTCAATTTGTCGGTCAGATAGCGTTCCTTTTCGTCGGCCAATACATCCGAGTTGACAAAGTAAGG
This sequence comes from Novipirellula methanifontis, assembly GCF_052161655.1. Taxonomy (GTDB): domain Bacteria; phylum Planctomycetota; class Planctomycetia; order Pirellulales; family Pirellulaceae; genus Novipirellula. The sequence continues at coordinate 8,938,702 of NZ_CP197418.1, read as the reverse complement.
CGGATGATACGACTTTGGATGTCCCCAGTTCGAGGTGCCGATCTGCTCGTCGAATCCTTGCTTGACCGGATGGTATTCCTCGTGTCCGAGGTGCCACTTGCCGATAAACTCGTTGTAGTAGCCGAGTTCGCCAAGTGCCTCGGCATAAGTCGTTTCCTCGAGCGGCAACCAATTGCGGCAAGGGAACTGGGCCGGATCCGTCTCCAGCAAATTGAACTCGGTTTCGGTGCGGCCGAACTTGTCAAAATCGGCGTGCTTGGGGCCGGTGGGGATATGACGCACCAAGTCGAGTCGCACTGGATGTTTCCCCGTCAACAGCGTGCCGCGACTGGGACTGCATGTCGGACACGCGATGTAGGCTTGGCGAAAATCAAGTCCTTCGTGAACCAGTTGGTCGATGTTCGGCGTTTCAAATACAGGATTACGACATCCCATGTCGGCCCAACCATAATCGTCGACAAACAGTAAAACGATATTGGGTTGTTTGGGGCTCGTCGTGGTCTCTGCATCGGCCGCAGTCACCTTCGTGCACGGTAGAACGGCCAGCAGAAGTGCAAACGCGGTCGTCAACTTGATCATGGAGTCTGCCGTGGATTTAAGGGGACGAAGCTGAATACGTCTGGTGGTATCGTCGTTGATCGCTCCTGCGATCATTACGTGCATTAGAGTCGCGTTTCCTGCGGAGTGACGATGTTTTTGTGAGGAGGTAAGATTGCGTTTTGATCGGCGGAGCGATCAACGACGTTGAATCACGTTGTGATCGCGGGAGCGATCAACGACACTCTCTGCTTAGTACTTGCCGTTGGTGCCAAACATCTCTTTTTTTGATGGCCGAGGACGAACGCGAACACTGTGGTCGGGTTCCCCCGTGACGCGATCAAACTCGTCCGGGGTTCGACGCGACGGTAAATAGTCGGACGTCTCTTCGGTCCAAGTCGCCAAGGTCTGCGTTAATCGCTTGCGAACCGATTGGTAGCCAGGATCGTTGATGACGTTGCTCAATTCGCCAGGATCACGCATCAAGTCGTACAGTTCCCACTGCGGACGAGGCGATGCAAAACAGCTTTGTTGTTCCTTGGTCAGCTTGCCTTCTTTGTGCAGTCGCAACATTGCTTGCCAAGTGAGTCCGCGTCCGGCATCAGCCGAAGGCGTTGCAGCCAAGTCGATATAGTCGTTGCGAATCAATTTGAAATGCTGGTCCATGACACAGCGAGCGTGGTCTTCGTAGTCGTGCCAATGGTCTTCGGCAAAGGCGTATTGTCGGGACTCGGTCAACGGGTCTCGCAGGACCGGTGCGAAGCTGTGTCCTTCGAGCTGCATCGCTTCGGTCGTGTCCTTGTCGATTTTTGCAAGCTCCAGAAACGTGGGAGCGATATCGATTGCACTGACCAGCGAGTTCGTGGTCACACCGGCGCGAACCTTGTCGGGCCAGCGAACGATCCACGGAGTACGAATGCCACCGTCGTAAAGCGTGGTTTTGTCGCGTGGAAACGGACGGCCGTTATCGCTGATAAACAAAATCAGTGTGTTTTCCGTTACGTTTTGTTGTTCGAGCTTCCTCATGACTTTGCCGACGTAGGTATCAAGTCGACCGATTTCGTCGTAATAAAGTCGCAAGTCTTCACGCACGTCCGTGGTGTCGGGTAAATGCGGTGGAACAATCACATCGGCGTGGCGGTGCGGCGGATCCAACGCACCTTCGCTGTATTCACGGTGCGGATCGAGTGCCGCCAGCCACAGAAAGAACGGTTTGTCACGCGGACGGTCGTCGATCGCTTGCTCCCAATCTTCGCAACCGCTCGGTTGTGCCGCGATCATCTTTGGCGGCTCACCGTCTTTGCCCGATGGCAACACAAAGCCCGCCGTGGATGCTTCGTAAATTCGGTCGAAATGGTCGCGTACCGCGTCGCCCAAATGCCACTTGCCCGCCGCCGCAGTGTAGTAGCCCGACTGTTTCAGCGTCGCAGCCAACGTCTTACTCTCCGGCGGCAGTGGCCAATGCAATTGTTCGGCACCCGTGTTGTGCGGGTACTTGCCCGTCAAGATGCTCGATCGCGACGGGCTACATGAATTGGTTGTCAGGTACGCATGCTCGAACTGGAGTCCCTGGTTGGCAAGTTGGTCAATATGCGGTGTGCGGATCGCGGGGTGACCGTACGCACCACAATCATCCCAATTCATGTCGTCGGCAATGATTAACACCAGATTCGGCCGGTCGCTGGTATCAGCGGACCACAGTGGCGAGCAAAGACAGAAGCAGAGGGCAACGGGACACAACAATTGAAGGATGGGAAACGATTTCATCAGGAATGCCGGACTTGGGTTCAGAAAAGTGGGGATAAGATTAGTAAGCTAAGGCAGGAGCGAGTGCTTTGCTTGGTGTTTCTAATGTAGTGGAGCTTGCTAAAGCTCCCTGTCTTCGGGCGCGAAAGGATCTTTAGCAAGATCCACTACCTCAATGCCTTAGTCTGTCCAGCATAATCGACTGCTGCCGTTCGGTTATTGATCAAGCACATTTTGGACCCAGTCGCGGACTTGCGTGCGGTAGTCGCTTTCCTTGTGCATCCAGAGGTCGGTATGCGGGTGCACGACATTGCCTTCGGGGATCGCAAAGATTTGGCTAGTGGGGACATCGATAAATTTAAATCGAGCCAGTTCGCTGTGGTCACTCAGGAATGCATCGCGAACCTTGCTGGCTTTGGTTCCGCATACCAACACTGGACGACCACGGAGTCGGGCTAGGCGTGTTAGGGCCGAGGCACGATCGCTATCGGGGTAGCCCCAGGTCTTTTCGCCGTCGAAATGATCGTGCGTCAAGAAGCCTTTCCAAAGCGAAGCGATCTCGTCATCGGCGAGTCCGATATAGCTAGTCGCGATCGCCCCACGAGAGAAACCGCAGAGGATGATGTTGTCGGAATCGCCTCCGAATTCGGCACAGATGCGAGGAAGGTTTGTTTTGCAGTAATCGACGGTGGCTTGCTTGTCACCCCACCAAGTGACGGCGTTTTGTTGTTTACCTGTTTCGACATACGGCATGCAAATCCAAATAAAGCCTCGGCCACCGCTAATGCCATAACCTAAGTTCGCGTCGCCGACCTCGCCGCTAGAGTTGCAAGGGGGCCACTTGTTTCCGGTGTACTCGACGATCACTGGAAACTTGCCATCCGGTTTCCAGTCCACAGGCAAATAGAGCGAGTGATGCACTTGGGTTCCCTCGTATTCCGTCGCGACCTGTCGCACTCGCTTGCCCGCACCCGGGGCGTCCTCGGTCATTGGTGGCGATATGAGATCAAAGGTGGTCAAGGCGTCCGTTGTCTCCAGAGGGTTGCCGTTCACCGGATCATTGACAGCTGCTGGTGACTGGGCAAAGCAAACCGGGGTGATGCAATACGGGGCGATGCAAGTCATTACCACCAAGTTTGTGACAAAGACACCGCGACAAATCAAATGTGAAAACATGCAACTACTTCTTGTTGTTCTTTTTCTGCTTCTTGGGCTTCGTTTTCTCCGAGTCGTATTTCGGATTTTCGCTCATCATTTGAGCGTCGACGGACTCACGCCATGCCTTCAATTTCTGCAGCAGTTGATCGGCCTTTTCTGGCTGCGTTTTCGCAAGATTGTTTGTCTCGTAGGGATCCGTTTTCAGGTCAAAGAGCTCCAACTCGCCGTTTTCAAAAAACTCAATCAGCTTCCAGTCGCCGTGTCGAATCGCGCCGTAAGGCTTCGTGCGGTGGTAATGCGGATAGTGCCAAAACAGGGTGTCGCGTTCCAAGTGGTCGGCCGTGCCTGTTAATAGCGGAACCATACTGACGCCGTCCTGATGTTGATCGGGACGTTGTTTGAGACCCGCGATATCGAGAAAGGTGGGGTAGAAATCGGTGCCAATCACCATGGCATCGGATGTCGATCCCGGCTTGGATTTGCCAGGCCACTTCACAACCAGAGGTTCACGAGTACCTCCCTCGTGCGAGAAACCTTTGAAATCTCTCAGCCCGCCCGTGGTCGCGTCATTGTCGCCTCCGTTGTCACCGGTCAAGACAACGACGGTGTTATCGGCGATCCCCATTTCGTCGAGCTTGGCCATCAGCCGACCCACGCTGTCGTCGAGCGATTCGACCATTCCAGCACGAGCTGGGTTTAGAAATTCGTTTTTGATGTTCGCAAACGACTTGGCTTTTTGCTTGTACTTTTCTACCAATTCCGGCGGCGCCATGATCGGTCCATGCAGTGTGTAATAGGAAAAGTAAAGCAGGAATGGCTGATCGCGATTGGTGGTATCTAAAAAATCGACCGCTGCGTCGGTCAGTTTGTTGGTTAAAAAATCGCCTGGCTGACCGTCATCGAGATTGGGCATGTCAAATGGCGAAAAATACTTGCCGCGTCCTTTGGGTTGTCCCCACTCGCGTCCGCCGACGTTCAAGTCGAAACCGTGATCGGTCGGATAGTGTTCTTCGAAATCCGCTTGGCCAATGGGCATCAGGTGCCACTTTCCAAAAAATGCAGTGGAGTAGCCCGCTGCTTTGAGTGCTTCAGGCATTAACACGCGATCATGTTCGATTCGCATGTTCCAGTCAGGCACCGAAAGTTTGGCATATGGATGATTGTGTCCGGCGATCCAGTCGGTCAAATGCAAACGAGCCGGATAGCAACCGCTCAGGATGGCGGCTCGGCTTGGCGAGCATACGGTGCAAGCGGCGTAGGCGTTGCGAAACAGCATGCCCTGGCTGGCAAGTTTGTCGATATTCGGCGTTTCATAGAACTCCGCGCCGTAACAGCCAAAGTCGCCCCAGCCGAGATCGTCGACCAACAAAAAAACGAAATTTGGTTGATGGCTGTTCGCCTTGACGGCTGCCGTTTGAGCATCCGCCGACGCGGAAACGACGAGCGAAAGGCCCAAAACGATTGCCAGGAACGCAAGTTTTGGAGCATAGACTCGGAGTGTCATTCTCGACCTGTGGGTGGTTGTGGGGCGTCGCATTAACGCATCTTAATACGTCCGAAATACAAACGACTAAAATGGGTCCCATAATTATGATTAACAAATTCTAGTTTAACGAACGGGGGCATGCTGCGTTTGGGTAGCCACAGAATGTTGTGGTATCGTTGCCCTGGCAGTCGGTGCCAAGCCATTTTTGGACACTAAAAATCACCACTTTTCTGAGACGATTCAATCGGTGGGCGTGCATCTATCGCCGCCTCGCCGAGATGGATTACGATTGAGTTGACACTTTTGCGGTAGGCGACATTTGCTATGAAGCATTTATGGCGGTGCGGCGAAAGCGGGCTGTTGATTTAATCGAAATGTAAATGGTAGTGGTGAGCCGTGAGGCACCGGGTAATGCGTGGAACCCGGCCGCTCACGCGCGAGCGGTTCACTAAATCAACAGCGCGCAAGCCGCCCGCAAGCAGCGATTGAAACGTTTGAATAAAACCGAGCCGCTTGCTCCATGCCGCCATGAAAATCAATAAGAAAACGAAGTGACCGTGACGACAATCAAGCAAAGGCTGATGATGACGAAATGGAAAAGACCTGTACTGGCATTGGCAACAGCGATCGCAACGATTGCCGCATTCGCTGGCACATCGGAAAGAATCATCGCGGACGATCGCCAGCCGAACATTGTGCTGATCATGGCCGATGATCTGGGCGTCGAGGGACTCGGGTGCTATGGCGGACTCAGTTACGCCACGCCCCAACTTGATCAACTTGCCGCCGAAGGACTTCGCTTCTCACATGCTCATGCTCAGCCTCTCTGTGCGAACACACGCATGCAGCTGATGACGGGGATGCACAACGATCGCAACTGGATTTGCTTTGGGATTATGGATCCCGCTGAGAAAACGTTTGGTCATTATTTGCAGGAAGCCGGCTACAAGACTTGTATCGCGGGCAAATGGCAATTGCAGAGTTACGATCCGCCGGACTATCCCGGTGCAGAAACTCGCCGCGGCATTGGCATGCACCCCAAAGATTCCGGCTTTGATCGATACGCGTTGTATCATTCGCTGCATACTGAAGACAAAGGTTCGCGATACGCCAACCCAACTTGGCTCGAAGATGGCATGCTAAATAAGGCCGAGGGCCAATACGGGCCAGACCAGTGGGTGGATTACATCAATGATTTTATGGAACGAGAAAAAGCGAATCCGTTCTTTGTCTATTATCCAATGGCACTTCCCCATTGGCCGATGAATCCGACGCCCGATAGTGCCGATTGGAGTGATCCCGCGAAGCGACTCGACGAAGACCCACGCTATTTCAAGGACATGGTCGAATATATGGATAAGTGTGTTGGCAAGGTCGTGAAAAAAATCGACGACCTTGGTTTGCGTGAGAACACCTTGATTCTGTTCTACAGCGACAACGGCACGCATCTTTCAATCACGTCGCAAACAAAACACGGTCCTGTCGCCGGAGGCAAGGCGATGCCGACCGACGCAGGAACTCACGTGCCGCTAATCGTGAATTGGCCGGGGAAGGTTCAACCGGGCGTTTCTGATGCGCTGGTTGATTCGACTGACTTTATTCCGACATTGATGCAAGCGGCGGGACATCCATTGCCATCCGACCACGATTTGGACGGGATCAGTTTTTACCCGGAACTCGTGGGTGATGGAGCCTCGACGCCACGTCGCGAGTGGATCTATTCGTTTTACGATCCTCGTCCGGGATGGGACAAGGATCAATTTACACGTCATGTCTCGGCCCGCGATCGTCGTTGGCATTTGTACCAAACGGGCCAGCTTTTTGATGTCGAGGCGGATGTTTTAGAGCAACATCCGATCACCGCCGAAAATGACACGGCCGAAACCGCGGCGGTGCGAAAACGCCTAGCCGCGGTGCTCAAAACGCAATCGCAATCGGATAAAAACGTGCAGTAACCACTTACTTCACCCTCCCGGCGAAGCAAGGGAGGGTCGGAAATCGAGCCTATAGCGAGATTTCCGGGGAGGGTTGGTGACGCTGAACTTGCAGGTTGTCATCGCTTACACGCAGAGGCCTTACCGGTGAACTTGTTTCGTTCGTTCAGACCGCCTCGAAACAAGTTTCGCACAACGTGAGCACGCTAAACGACGAGCCTCTAACGACTTGCTTCACTTCTGTCGATCAATCGTTCCATTGCAGCTTGATCGTCTTGGTTTCGCCTGGTTTGAAATCCACGGCAATGGTATCGGAGTCCAGCGGCACCGACTTGCCTGATACCGTCGCTGCAGTGACGTTGCGGCGCAGCTGGATTTGGATCGTTTGTGTTTTCTTGCTGCTCACCACCGCTTCGAGTTCACGGCTAGAGAAATCCCAACGCAGTGAATCGACTCGAGCTTGCGTCCGGCACATCACGCCTTCGATTGAGCCCTTTGGCAATTTATCAGAGCAGGCGGGTAAGAGCTCAATCACGCCTGGACGAGAGTAAATCAGCATCTCCATGATCACCGATGGGATCGAGTGCAACGCGTCCGAGTTGTAGATCACGCCTGGATTGTGGGAAGTGAACAGGCTGCGGTAAAAGTAGTTGCCTTGCATCAGGAACAGCAGGTTGCCATAGACCAATTCGGGTTGTTTCAGTCGTGTGCCGATCAGCGCGGTATGAGCCAATCCGTGGGCACTGCCGTTTCCGCGACCTCGTTTGGCAATCGCAATACGAGCCGCCTCGAACAATTCCGAGTTTTCCGGCGTCAATTCCAAGCTCGGCCACGCCAGATACAAATGCGAAACGTGGCGGTGATCGTATTGATCTCGGATGTCTGGATGTGACCATTCCTGAAGGGCACCGTCTTGGTTGGTCAAATAAGGTGGCAGCTTCGCTAGGATGGTTTGCCACGTTTCGATCTTGTCCTGGTTGCGTTCCAGCTCATTGCTGACCGCGATCAAATTCGTCAGCAATTCGCGAATCGCGGAAATGTCCATTGTCGCATTGGCAACCACGGCCGAATCGGTGTTGCTAGGACGGTTCTCGGGTGAATACGACGGCGCGATCAGGAATTTACCGTTGTCGTCATACGTGTCCAAAAAGTCTTCATAGAAGAGAGCCGTCTTTTCCATCATGGGTAACAAACGGTCGACCATGAATGTTTTGTCGCCGCTGCACTGGTAGTACTCGTAACACGGTGACAGCAGCCAGGCAGCGCCGGCGGTCCAGTGATTTCCGGGCCATTTGCCAAAGTGAGTGTGCAATCCCCGCCGACCCGACGTTCGTGTTCCCGCCAAGTAGCCTCGGCATCCAAACAGATTTTTCGCGTTGATTTCCCAGTCTGGGGCAATCCGCTCGAGCATCGTCATGTAGCTCTCGATCGCCTCGGAAAGGTTCGCCTGACTGGCTGCGGAAATCTGTAGATTAAGGTTCGCGTCAAGCGTAAAGTCGCCTGACCACTCGGGACGCCATGCCCCGTTCCAAATGCCCATCAAGTTCGGTGGGTTATCGCCCGAGCTTGAGATCAAGCCATAAACGCCCATGTTGAAAATCTTTTCCAACAGATACGGATTGATGCGGTCGCGATTTTTCTGACTTTGGATAAGCGTTTCGTTGCTGCCGTCGTCGAAACCCGCTTTGTCGAGGTACAGTTGGACGCGGTTGAACATTTCGCGGTGCACATCCGCGTGAGCAGCAAGCAATTCGTCGTAGGATCCGAGGGTATCGATTCGTTGCTTGCTGGCGGTAATCTGCGAGTTCGTCGAGGGCTCGGTGGGAATCACTTCGGCGAACACTTCGACTTTGTTAGCATCAGAAATCGAGATCCGGTTACGTTCATTGCTCAGTGTTCCACCGTCATTGCGGACTTGGACGATGACCTCGTACCCGCGATCGTAAATCTGGTATTTGACGCGATACGTCATCCAGCCATCGTCGGTGCTTTTTTCGAAAGGTTCGACCAGAGGGTAGTTCAGTTCCGCATACTTTTCAGGAAACAACTTCTTCAAATTGGTGGTAATGTTGTTTTGCTTTTCTTTTGCCCCTCCGATTTTAGTGGCAATCGATTGCTGGTCGAGATCGATGGTGACATTGATTGCCGAGTCGGAGGACGCGGTGATTTGTGTTGCGATGACATTCGCAGGCCGCGAGACAAATGATTTGCGTTGATACTGCGTGTTGTCGGCGGACCACTGGACTGTGATCTCACCATCGGTGTAGCTCGTGCTCCGCTGATAATCCGCGACATTCCCAGCAAACGTTTGCTCGATGTTCATCACACAGGCGGGATGATAGGGATCGGTCCACAGAATGTCGGGATGACCTTGCTCGAACGCACGGTTGAGTGCGAGTTTTTCAGCTTCGCGATATTTTTCAGTTTGGATCAATGCCTTGACTTGAGGCATCGCATCCGCGATGTCCGCCGGTTCAATGTCTTCGGTTCCGATGAACTCGTACAGCATTTCATGGTTGAAAATGATCTTCTCGTGCTGTGGATCTCCGTGAACCAAGATCCCCATCCGTCCGTTGCCGCTAACCAGGGCATCCTGCCACGCGGTGGCCGGTGTGTCGCTGTAGTTGGATGTCTGTGAGCGGGTGTTCTGAGCATGATCGGCGTTTTCAGCGTGACAGATCGTACAGATCGCGAGCATGGTCATCCATGCCAACGGTGAGCGTCGCGTTATCGTCAAAGGTTTACTCCTGAGGTCGAGTGATTGTGAATAGTTGGGCTAGTGCTGGATTGCTAACCGTTTAGAGTTGTCATCGTATATTGGAGGTGAGTTTTTCTTCCGGCCGATACTGCAGTTACCTCTCCACCGACGAAGTGAGAAGAGGGAATTGATCCGTTGCAGAGTGCCGACGTATCGAGGCGGCCTAGATTGAAAGCGGCTCTTATACCAATCTTTCGGCTACTTTTCGTCCGTTTGCGACTGCAATTGCACAATTAGAATCGCAAAATCGTCGCCCGCGGGTTTGGGAAAGCTCGGCCATTGGGTGATCGCTTTCTTGATCGGATTGCCAAAGGTTCCGCTGAATGGATCGAACCAAGTGGCGGTCATCGTTTGCCCCTGCCTGTCCTTGGGAAGTCGGACTCCGATGTGCTCATTTTCTTTGGGTACGTAATATATGAACAAGTCTTTGTTGTTGTGCAGACAGAACCCGCTACTGCTCTTTTTGTCACCCGCCTTCAACTGTCCGATGTTGTATTTTTCTATGAGCGTCCGCATGTGGCGGTAATAATCAAGACGTGGTCGCGATTCCGCATCCATCGCGTCGATGTCGGGAAAGATCACATTCCACGCGGCACCTTGCCAGTAATGCGTCGGAAACGTTCCTGCAAAGACACACTGGTATGCACGTTCGAGGCAGACCTCCGGCGACGTGTAGTCACCCGTGAAAACGACGTAGGGACCTCGCTCGTAACCGCCATGTTCAATGTTCAAGATCGGTTGCATTGGGAAATCGTCGCACACATTACGCATCACGCTGTACAGCTCGGAACTCCAGAGTTGCACGGAGACAAAATCCAATTTTTCGGGGAATCGCTTGCAATAACCATAGTCATGCACGGTGACCAACCGTTTGTATGCGTCAAGGTTGCGTAATCGCTCGATCCGCTGGCTGATGTAGTTCACATCATTGTGTCCGTAACCGAGTGCCTCTTTGGAAATGTCCCAGACCAAATTTGGATATGCTTGGTAGCGGCGGACGACGTAATCAAAGTAACGGTTGTCTGCTTCGAAGTTCGCCTCAGGCCAGTTCACTTCTTTATTCCACACGTAGATCATCAAGTGCGCTGCGATTCCTTTTTGATCGAGGTAATCGATGACGCGGTCCAGACGTTGGAAGTATTCAATATTTAGTTTGGAATGATCTGGCTCGGTGTTGCTGCCAGCGAAGGGAAACACTTTGGGGCTGCCGTATTCGTGTTTCGGGTCGAGTTCTTTGTCCTTGGCCCAATTGACGTCGTAGGCAAAAACGTTCATCACGACTTGGTTGAAACCCTGCTGGGCCAACGTGTCGACAAATTTTCGTGTGTCCGGAATGTCGTCGGCGTTCTCCGCGTCCAACGCAAACAACCAATCGCACTCGAACGCGATGGGGTAATAGATATCGCCATTTTCGTACCGGAATCGACGCGAATGTTTGGGGTCAATAACGACGCCTCCCTTGCGTCCGTCCGCTGCGTCCGCGACCGACAACGTCCCTTGCTTTCCATCGATCGCCGGCAGTGACGACTTCGTTACATAGTTCCATGTGCCTGGCGTAGGCGGGGTGAAGCGAATGACATAGTCGGTACCACCATCGTAGAACCCCGGCACCTCAAGATTTTGGCCTGCGGTATTCTCGAATTTTGCAGAAACATCGACGTCCACCGGTTGTGCGGGAAGTTCGCTGGCGGCAAGACGAATCTCCGATACTTCCCACTGCTGAGCCGAAGTGGATGCATTCTGTAACGTTACGTTGCCTGCAGGCTGGTCCGCCGCGGACGGTACCGTGATTGCCATCCCCATTAGAAGCACTGGAAGGAGACGTCGTGCATTTGTTCTTGCTGCTGTAATCCATCTCGCTCGTGGCGTTATTTCAAAATTCATGAATCGAGGTCACTTAAAATCGAAAAGGGGGGGAAGCGGGGACGTCGGAAAGATCAGTTGTACCCCACGGCAATCACTAGGTGGGGCCAAGTCAATGAGTCAAATCGGAACGCGACTATCATGATCACACGACCGTTTTACTTCCAGTCGCCCATGCATTTGCCTCGCTTTTCCCTGAATTGGTTGGAAGACTTGGGCAATTGATTCGCGGTGGGCAGCAAGACGGCGTGTCTTTGACCGCCTGTCAACAACCTGTCCAATGGTAAGCAGGTCAATATGAGTCATTCCACATAATGATTTGAGCCGACGGCGCTAGCCGCGGGCATGTTTACTACAATATTGACGTTCCCCGCGGCTAGCGCTGTCGGCTCACAAAAGGATCGACGTTTCATCGGTATTTACCCAACGACCTGCTTAGTATGGAGGGTGATCTTTTTTGTTTGTAAAGCGAGAGGAAAGAATCGAGCTGATGTCTAGCGACTCTGACGCCACTGCGGATTCCGAGCGAACCGAAGCATTTATCCGTTTGCTTGCCGAACATGAGCGAAAGTTAGGACGCTATGCCATGATGTTGGTTCCGCATGTTCATGATGCCGACGAAATCATGCAAGAGTCAAAGATGGTGATGTGGCGGAGCTTCGATCGCTTTGAATTGGGGACCGATTTCTCGGCCTGGGCACGCAAAGTTGTCTTTCACCAAGTGCTCAAATACCGACGTCAACCTGCCAGACGGACCCAGCCTTTCAGTGATCAAACTCTCGAACTGCTGGCGTCCGAAGCGCTGTCGATGGAGACGCAATTGGATCAGCGGCATCTGATCTTGGCCGATTGCATTGCCAAATTGAGTGAGGAGCATCGCAAGATCTTGAGACTTCGCTACAACGACGAATTGTCGATCGAGCGAATCGCCGAACAGGTCCAACGGACGACCGCGGCGGTTTATCGGGTACTCAGTCGCATTCGGCGCACCCTTCACGAGTGCGTTTCGGGCTCGGTCAAAGCGGGCAGCGAGTCGTAGTGCTCAACCGGCGTTCTCTGAAATTCCTAGGCTTCTCGGGAAATTCTAGGTAGCAGATTCCGAAGGTTTGCTCCGCCACACCAACGGCGGTTTTGAGGCTTCGTTGGGGATCAACGCGATCATCAATAGAAAGAGGCCCACCACAATGTGGTTCTGGTGAACTGGGGGCGGAGGAACGACGAAAAAGCGTCCCCACACAATCAAGCCCGTCGCAACCACCAAGATCAACAGATGGGCGTGTCGCGTCGGTCGCCAGTACGACAGTCCGGCTAAAGTGCTGATCAAAAGAGCGATGCCAAAGTCGACCCATAAAATCACGGGATCCACCGGAGATTGAAAAATGAACGGGCTGGCGGCAAGCCACACTGCGGACATGATCTCGACGACGCGTCCCCACATCATGCCACCTCGCGGGATAATAGTTTTTCGGCAGCTTCGTCCAGCTCCGCGGTGCGGTTGCCCCAGAATGCGTTCCAAAACAAAGCAATGTCGTGATGATCCTGCCACACGATCTTCAAATAGGTCAGTGAGGCCCGGACTTCATCCCAAGCCCAATACACCAAGATCAATGAGATACCGGCCGTCACCAAACACAGAAAACACCACTCACCGATAACAAATGCTTGAAGCACGACCAGCACTACGCTGACGATGCCCAGCGGAATCACGTCGATCCCAAACAGAATGACTAGCCAAGGGCGGTATTGCCAACGACGAGTCGATCCGGCGAATCCGAGAATGGCGTCTCCGAGATACGCCAACACTCCCAACGCGGCATCGTGAATCCCTAGGATGCCATACATCGACATCGCGGTGTCCGATTTGAGAACGCGGTTGCTGCCATCGCCAAACACGGGGTCCCACGAGCTTTCGATCAATCCCCACTGAAACAGCGATAGATGAGCCGAAATCAGTGCGGCGACAAACGCCAGCAGGCAAATCGGAATCCGCTGACTCCACGCCGACGGATTGTGTTTGTACGGAGGGACCGGCCGGTCCAACGGATCGACTTCTGTGCGGTCAATGATCCTCGACGATTGAAGCATCCTTTATTCCTGTCGGGTGAGGCTAGTAAATCGCTGCATTCCATTAAAGCTCATCGCTCGAGTCCGTTTTGTTCGTACCATTTTTCAGGATCCGCTTTCAACGCATCGGTCATTTTCGGCAATGTCGTCGACAACGAATGTTTCGGTTCCCAGCCCAACAACTCTTTGGCACGCGAGATGTCCAGTGCATAGTGATCGTCGGCCATCGCGACCATAAAAGGTTTGATAAAAGCGTCGCCGCCCTGCAGCGTGTCGCTTACCGCGGCTCCGACTTTTGCCAGAGGTTTTGGAATTCGCATCGTCGACCACTCTTTGCCATGCAGTTGCTTGCCAATCATGTTTTGCAGCGTTTGATATGACAGTGTTTCTTCTTCGCCAATTAAAATCGCAGTTTTCGGAGCGATCGCATCACGCCGCTCTACCGTGCGGACGATCGCATCGACGGTGTCATCTAGATGGACCGCCGCTTGTCCCGCATCGGTATCGCCGGGGAAAAAGTGGCCTTGGAAATCTTTTTCGTAGATCCGTTTGATTTGCTGGACGATGGTCGGTTGACGTCCATAGTCGGTGTAGACACCGGCAACCCGCAAGAACACCGATGGCACATTGGGGTGTCCTTCGCGAATCAATCGTTCAGTTTTAATTTTGCTTTGCGGGTACGGCCACTTGGCTTTCAGCGGATCATCCTCGCGGATCCGCTCACCCACTTCGCAAGGAGCGTGTACTAACATCGTGCTCGTAAAGACAAATTGTTCGTACTGGAAATCTTGCAGTGCGTTTAACAATCGGTCCGTGCCATTGACGGTGACTGTCTTGTAAAGCTCGCTGTCTTCGCCCGAGAAATCATAGTAGGCGGCCATGTGCACCACGCTCGCGAGTTTTCCGCCGGTTTTGCTGCGGACATTTTTCATCGCGCCTTGAACCGACGAGTAATCGGTGATGTCGCACTCGACGTCATGCACATGTTCAAGTGCCTTGGGCGGTTCAGGCAATCCAACGCGGTCAAAACCAAAAACTTCGTAGCCGGCTTTGGCAAGTTGACGGCACGTGGAGTTGCCGAGCAATCCAGAGCTGCCGGTGACAATAACGCAAGGACGTTCGCTAGACATGTTCTTTCTCGATTTTGGAGCCAATGAGTTCCTGGAATCGAAAAGACGCAACTCGCATGCCAAGCCAAACGAAGACACGGGATGTCGGATGAAGCAACTCCGAGTTGATTCACATCGGGGTACGTCAGGAAAACCACAGACCGTTTTTGCGTCAGCCGTTCATTTCACAATGCTGGCGCGTGCCAAATTCAGGAGGTGGCTCGTACTGCTCGTTGTCGCAACACTCGCCAAAGCCACCATCCGAACAAACCCGCGACGACCGCCATGCTGACCCAGCTCAACGGGCTAGCCAGGTTCTTGTAATGGTCTCCGAGCCACCACCCAATGCCCGCCAGAAGTGATGTCCAAATCACAGTTCCAATCGCGGTGAACAAGGAAAAGCGGCCGATCGGCATTCCTGCAAATCCTGCGGGGACGCTGATCAACGTGCGAATGCCGGGAACCATTCGGCATAACAAAACCGCGGCGCTTCCCCATTGGTCAAACCAAGCATCGACGCGATCGAGATCTTTGGGAGTGATCGTTAACCAAGCACCGTGGCCGTCGATCCAGCGGGCCAACCGCTCTTTGCCGATCCAGCGGGCAAACAGATACCACGCCAACGCACCGATAAACGAACCGACGCTGCCAGCAGCTACGACGGCAAAAAATGACGCGTTTCCTTGGCTAACCGAGTATCCAGCCCAAGGCATGACGACTTCCGACGGGATCGGCGGAAATAGATTCTCCGCCAACATGAGTAGTCCTACCCCGGCGGCGCCAAACTGTTCTAAAAAATCAGTGATCCATTTTTCCATACTGCTCTGACACGGCAACCTGCGTGCCAGCGGCACATTATCTGCATTACTGCAGCAAAATGATGACATGGCTAAAAAATTTGGATCCGGTCTGGCAAGCACTCGCCGCCGGCCTGTTCACCTGGGGGCTCACCGCACTGGGCGCTGCGTTGGTGTTCGGCTTGGTTCGGGTCAATCGAAAACTGCTCGACGCAATGCTTGGGTTTGCAGGCGGTGTGATGCTGGCGGCAAGTTATTGGAGTCTGCTGGCGCCGTCGATCGAAGTGGCGGATGAACAGGGATGGCCTAGCTGGTTCCCGGCCGCAGTCGGTTTTCTGGTCGGAGGCGGCTTTTTGTGGGGACTCGATCGCCTGCTTCCCCACCTGCATCGAGGGCTGCCGATCGAATCGGCCGAAGGCCCGCGAACGGCCTGGCAACGCAGCGTGTTGCTAATCTTTGCGATCACACTACACAACATTCCCGAAGGGTTGGCGGTCGGCGTTGCACTGGGCAGTGCCGCTAGCGGACTGGAAACGGCCAGCCTGGGCAGTGCCACTGCATTGGCCATCGGTATCGGGTTGCAAAACGTCCCCGAAGGCATCGCTGTTGCCGTTCCGCTGCGGGGCGAAGGGTTAAGCCGCATGAAGGCCTGGATGATCGGGCAAGCATCCGCGCTAGTCGAACCGGTTGCTGCTGTCATCGGAGCCGCCGTGGTGATGTTCGCTGCTCCGGTGTTGCCGTTCGCCCTCAGTTTTGCTGCTGGAGCAATGGTTTATGTGGTCGTCGAAGAGTTGATCCCCGAAACGCAGCAACAAGGCAATGACGACTTGGCAACCGTTTGTCTGATGCTGGGATTCACCCTCATGATGATCTTGGATGTGGCGTTGGGTTAGACCTCCTATGCCTCCTTTTCACATCGGTGTAAACCAAGAAAATCATATTTTCTTAAAAAAATCTTAGCCGTTTTTCGACCATAAACTTTGCATCTTTTTATTGGAAGTCGGACGCCTCTTGTAGTCGTTCGGTCGTGATTGAAATTCTTGGGGCCTAAGAGGTGCGGGAAAACGAGAATAGGGATTCTGGATTCCGAATTGAATTTGCGTTTGATAAACCGCCGTAAGAGCCGTGTTATTTGACGTGGATGCCGTTCGTTAATAGGATCCTCAAAGTCAGCGAGCCACTTGCGTTAAACCCGAGCAACAAATGTCGTCGTTTTTTCTCAGGGAATGCAAGTGAGTTTGTTTGGTGGTTTTAGGTCATGGGCAATCCGGTTGCCGTGGTTCAAAAACACTGGTTTTGAGGTGCTTCCTAAAGACGTGCTCCTGCTTTTTCATTTTTAGGCTTCTCCATTTTGTGGGCACCAAGTGAAGCAAGACCTCGGGATCGGTTGAACCAGATTATCGGAGTCAGCATCGCGGCGACCGCGGTGGGGTTCATGCAACAAAGTGAGCGAGTTTCTTCATCGGCCGGCTTAAAATTACGAATCGGCGATGGTCCATACTTTTTTCTTATCTTGAAGGTTTTTCGATGCAAAAGAATCGTCCTTTGCCACAGCGAGACGGGTTTACCCTAGTCGAGTTGCTCGTTGTGATCGCCATCATTGGCGTGCTAGTAGGTTTGTTATTGCCCGCCGTTCAAGCAGCGCGTGAAGCGGCTCGGCGAATGAGCTGCAGCAACAACTTCAAGCAACTTGGTCTCGGTATGCACAATTACCACAGTGCCTACAATGCGCTTCCGATTCAGGGAAGTGGTACCGAAGATACAACCCTCAGCAATTCGTACTGGTGGTCCAACACCAAGAATGCGAGTCAAAACCAATTGTCAGCGTTGGTCGGTCTGACACCGTTCATCGAGCAGCAAGCCATTTGGGAGGTAATCAGCAATCCCAACGATTACAACAAAGACGGAACAACTGACTTCCCAGCGATGGGCCCAAGTCCGCAAAACTGGCTCGATTACCAGCCTTACAGTACTGAAATGCCGACGCTTCGTTGCCCGAGTGATCCGGGAAGAGGATTGCCCGCCGCGGGACGGACAAACTATGCCATGTGTGGTGGTGATTCGGGACGCTGGATCAACTTTGGCAATCGCAGCGACAATCCTTGGAAACCCCTCAACTCGGCTCAAGCCGAAGAGCAACGCTCGGCTGATCGTGGTGTGTTCGCGTGTTACAAACAAATGAAGTTCCGAGACATTCTCGATGGTTTGTCTAATACGATTGCGATGGGGGAAATAGCGACCGACCTCGGCGATAAAGACAAACGTACGATCTCTTATGATCGTCCAAGCTGGAGCTATCCGGGACCGCGTGATAATCCCTCGGAATGTGGTACGGGTGGATTGGTTGATGCTCAGCGACCTCAGTTCTGGGCTTCCTCGACGCCGACCGATAGTTCATCCAACGGTCGCGGTTATCAGTGGTTCAGTCGATTGCCGCTGTACACGATGACGACCACGATTCTGCCACCGAACAAAGAGGTTTGTGGTTACGATCGCGGCGTCGATTTGATCGTGTTGCCACCATCGAGTCGTCACCAAGGTGGTGTTCACGTGCTGATGGCTGACGGAGCGGTGAAGTTCATCACGGATTCGATCGAAGCAGGCGATTCGACCGCTCCCATGGTTCATCAATGGGGCAATGCGACAAACAAGAATCAACCAGGGGCGCAGAGTCCTTATGGGTTGTGGGGATCGCTCGGTAGCCGTGCAGCGAAAGAAACGATTTCCGCCGAATTCTAATCGCGAAACGGGGCATCGAAAGATCCCCACTCAATCACGGCTTCGGGACTTTGTTCCCGAAGCCATTTTTAATTGTCACCGTACGCTCTACGGATCTACTGAGCTTTCGCTCTGCTATTGTCACTACTCTCTTATTATCTGTTGAAACTGAAAGTCGATCATGAAACAATTTTTATTCTTATCGCTGCTGTCGCTCACGTTTTGTTGCAGTCTCGGGTGTGGCGAACAGCAGGCAGGCAGCGTTCTAGATAGCGCCAGCGATGAAGAGATTGCCAAAATGCGTGCCGCCATCGAAGAGGAGCAACGCAAGATGGAGCAAGGGTTTGAGAAAGGCAATTATGATCAAAGCAAACCGTTGCCTAAGCAATAGTTCGGTCGTCAGTTAAATCGTTAGCCCTTGGGGGCACCGTTGGTTGATATGCGTCGCTGGTCGATTCTGTTCACGCTTGTGCTCTCGCTGAGCATCGGTTGCGGTGACGTTCGCTCACCGCTGCCGGACGCATCGACCTCCGACGCTCGACTTGATTCGTCTGCTTACTCGCTGCTATCCAAAGCGGCGTCCGAAGGCAGATGGGTGGACGCGTCACAATGGTCTAGCGCCGCTTTGATCGAGCGGCCTGATGACCCCGACGTTCTGTTTCTGGTGGCCAAGGTCGCTTATCACTGCGATGATCCATCGTTGTCGATCGAGCTATTGACGACGGCTTGCTCGTTTGAGTCGTATGCCGACGACACTCATGTGCACCAAGCCGTCGTGGCACTGCTTTCAATGGGGCGGCTGTATGGCAGCATCGAGCTGTTAGAAAATACGGTTCGTCTTCGTCCCGATCATCATGTCTTTCGTCGACAACTCGTCGACTTTTACGCTATGGCCGAGCGGCCCGAGATGGCGGCACCTCACCAACGTGTTCTGGTGCAACAACGGAAGTTTGATTTGCCGTTGCTGATCAATCTCGCCGCCTCAGGGCCACGAACGCTTGAAGAAGATTCGGTTGAACTGCTGGTAGAGCGGAATCCCAATGATCTGCGTCCTTTGCTGGCGAAAGCCAAACGACACTTTGATCAACGTGACGATGATGCAATCGTCTCGCTACTAACACGCATTATCGCTCGTCACCCCGGATTCGCACCTGCGCATGCGCTGGCGATCTCCACAATCTCGCGGTCTGGAGATCTAGATGCGATCATGACGTTTGCAGCTCAAACGCCTGAGGAGGTCAATCAGTATGTTCGCTACTGGATCGCACTGGGCGATTGGGCCAGTGGCAACGCCATGGACGAGGTTGCAACGCGATGCTACTGGGAGGCAACGCGTCGTGATGCGAACAATAGCGAGTGTTGGATGAAACTGCGGACGAGTTTGCAGCGATTAGCCGAGAACCATTCTGAGTTTGACTTGGACACGGCAATTGAGTACGTCCAGACGCGAGCCAGCTTGCTCAATCGTCTCGACCAGCAGCGGCGAGAATTCATGTCCGCTCATGCGGATTCACAACGTTTGGCAGTCGGAATCGCTAAGACGCTTGCGCAGCTTGGCCGCCCCTGGGAAGCCGAAGCGTGGGCCGCTATCGCGTTGACATTGACGCGTGATCCTTTTGACGATGCAGCGGAGTATCGCAATTCGGTGGTGGCCACCCTTCGTCGCGATACGCCGTGGCAAGTAACGGATGGCCATCCTGAGCTGGCGCTCGATTTCAGCCACCTGCAGTTGCCGGAAATTGTCAGGGACGCAGGCGAGATGGGGTCGACGGCGTTGGTTCCGAGTTCCCTCCAGCTCAGTGATCCCCCGCAAAGCAAAACGAAATTGAAACTCATCAATCAGGCTGCGGAACGGGGGATTGATTTTTTTGGTTATACCCACCCCCATCTCGATCAGCCGGGATTTATGTTGCACCACACCCTCGGATGTGGCGGCGGCGTGTTGGATTACGATCTGGATGGATGGAGCGACGTTTACTTTGCGGCCGCAGGAGGGACGCCCCGATTAAACGATTCGCAAAGCAATGCTCTGTTTCGGAATCTCCGTGGCGTGTTCAGCGAAACCACGACGATGACGGGCACCGGGGATACCGGATTTGGCCAGGGCATTGCCGTGGGCGATGTCAACGAAGATGGGTTTCCCGATTTGGTTGTTCTGAACTTTGGTCGTAATGTTCTGTACGTGAACCAAGGTGATGGTACGTTTGATAATGCAACCGATCGCTGGTTGGGGGCACAGGCAGACGTGGCTTGGTCCACAAGCGGAGCGATCGCCGATTTCAATGGAGACAGTCGTGCGGATTTGATTTTTCTGAATTACTGCCAAGGATCGCAACTAACGACCCATCGCTGTGTTGCGAAACAATTCGATGAAGCACCGTCGTGTTCTCCGATGACCTTTTCCGCTGACGCCGACGTGTTCCGACTCGGCAGCTGCGAGGGGAATTTTCAACTGCAAGAAGAAAATGTTGCTGCGGAACCTGAAATTATCGGTCGCGGTTTGGGGATCGTTGCCGGAGCATTGGATGACGACAACGGAATCGATGTGTTTGTTGCCAATGACATGACGAACAACCATTACTGGTCAAACGTGTCACACGCCGACGCCGACGCCGATTATCAGCTGCATGAGATCGCAATGACTCGAGGCCTAGCGGGCGATGCAAGGGGATCTGCCCAAGGATCGATGGGGATTGCCGTGGGTGATTTGGATCATGATGGACGATTCGATTTGTTTGTGACTAATTTTGTCGATGAGTCCAATGTTCTGCATCGCTATCGTGGTCATCATTCGTGGGTCGACGACACCAATCGTTTGGGACTTGCTTCGAGTTCGTTTCCGCTGGTTGCATTTGGAACGCAAATGGTGGATTTGGATAACGATGGCCGACTTGAGATTGTCGTTACCAACGGTCATGTTCAGATTCTGTCTCCGGATGGTGTGCGTGCCGACTATGAACAACCCTTCCAGGTGTACGAGCAAAGTCCACGAGGTAAGTGCCAATTGGTTTCCCCGATGATGCAGGGATCCTATGTGAATTCATTGCATGTGGGGCGAGCGTTGTGGACGATGGATGCGGATCGAGATGGGATGACTGATCTGTTCGTGACGCACCAAACCGAACCGGTCGCACTATTGATGAATCAATCGGCGGAGAGGCGATCGTGGGTCGAATTTCAATTGGTGGGCACGTCGAGTTCGCGGGACGCGATTGGAGCCACGGTTGAGCTTCGATGTGGCGACCAGGTGTGGAAAAAGCCACTCACATCGGGTGACGGATACCTTTGCAGCAACGAACGTCTCCTTCGTTTCGGTTTGAATGATTTGCAGCAATCCGACTGCACCGTGACGATCCGTTGGCCAAATGGGAAGATTCAAACGCACGGCGATTTGGCAGCCAACACGCGGTGGTTAATCGTCGAATCCCAGGGGATCACCCAACTCGACGATTAAGATTGCAGGGTGGGAATCGACCTAATCGCTGCCCTTCACTTGCGGAATACCTCACGACTTTCGTGTCTTTTCAGAAACCACATCCACGCTCGCTCTCGTTTGGCGGTTCGGTGGCCTGTTTCGCCATTGCAACGCTTGTCGCGAAATGGTTCTTTGTAGAGCAGACACTCAGAGCAGGTGCTTCGTGTCTGTCATTAAAAAGCCTCTATCGACTCAAAGTCATTAACAAACAACTAAAACAGGATTCTAACAATGCCGCGTCTCAACCAAGTCACTCCCGAGCAAGCTTCCGGTGCGGTGAAGGATATTTACGGCGATCTGACGTCCCAAATGGGCAAAGTCGTAAACATTTTTCAAGGTATGGGAAACAGTTCCGCAGCGTTGAAGGCGTATCTTTCGATGTCCGCAGCGTTGGCCGAAGGTGAGTTGGCGCCGGAGGACCGAGAGGTCATTTATCTGGCGGTCAGCGAAGGGAATGGCTGCGAATATTGCGTTTCGGCTCATACGATGGTCGCCAAGAAAATTGGACTCACGAATGAGGAAACGTTGGCAGCGCGGCGTTTCTTTTCTGCGGATAAAAAGCGTGCAGCGTTACTCGAGTTTGTCCGCCGCGTGATCGCGAGCAGAGGATTTGTCTCAGACGACGAACTTAATGAGGTGCGGACGGCCGGTTATAGCGACGGTCAAATTGCCGAGGCGGTGGGGTACATCGGATTGGCGACCTATTCAAACCTGTTTAACCACGTCAATGACACGGAATTGGACTTCCCAGCCGCGGAGAAGCTCTAGCTCCATCGCGTCATGCATGTCAAAGCATTTCGGTTTTTGTAGCCTTTTTGTAAGGATGCGTGCACGAGGACGTCTCCTTGGTAGCGAAACCAAGTCGCACATTCAAACGATATAATCGTGCTCACTACCCGAAGGCTAAACCATGGCTGCCGAAATCAAACCAACCGAGAACGCTCCGAAATCTGGCGTGGCCAGGAAAGCGGGGCTCTTTCTGCTTGTCGCCGCGATCGTAATCGTTGGTTACACCCAGTTTGGTGACCTGCTGAGTCTCGAGAATCTTGCCAAGCAAGAAACTCAGCTGCGCACCTTTCAAGCTGATCATCCGGTTTTGGTCTACGGAGCCGCGTTCTTGGTCTATGTCGTCCTTACGGGGCTGTCGCTGCCTGGGGCGGCCGTGTTGACGCTTGTTTACGGTTGGTACTTTGGTCTTGTTCGTGGGTTGGTGCTGGTCAGTTTCGCATCGACCGCCGGCGCCACAATGGCGTTTTTGCTAAGCCGCTTCCTGTTTCGCGACGCCATCCAAAACCGTTTCGGTGAGCGGTTGAAGAATTTCAACGAGTCGCTTGAAAAGGAAGGTCCGTTCTTTTTGTTCACGTTGCGGCTGATCCCTGCGGTTCCGTTCTTCGTGATCAATGCCGTGATGGGATTGACGCCGATCCGCACTCGCACGTTTTGGTGGGTCAGCCAACTAGGAATGCTGGCGGGAACCGCCGTTTACGTTTATGCGGGCTCAAGCGTTCCCGACCTGAAAACGCTGGCGGATGACGGGATTGGTGCGGTATTTACACCACGTCAGCTCGGGCAAATCGCCAGTGCTTTTGTGCTGCTCGGCCTATTTCCGCTGATCGTTCGTTTCACGATGAAGTTCATTCAGCGAAAGCGGGTACAACCCGCATGAATTCAGTTTGATATGTTGGGGACAACCGAACACGATAACACGTTGGTTGTATTGGACGCAGATTAACGTCGGTTTCTCGCTGTTGGTCTGTTTTGGGTTGTTCATCCTTTCACACTGAGAATCCTCATGACTGATTTCTTTACGCGAAGTTTGATTGTCCACGAGCAACTGCGTGGCAAGATCGGAATGCATTCGCGAATGCCGGTAAAGACGGCCGACGATTTGTCGATCGCGTACACGCCTGGGGTTGCACGACCCTGTGAAGTGATCGCAAAAGATCCTGCTCGCGCTTGGGACTTGACCATCAAAAATAACTCCGTCGCGATCGTCAGTGACGGATCAGCGGTGTTGGGGCTGGGCAATATCGGTGCCCATGCGGCCATCCCGGTGATGGAGGGCAAGGCGCTGTTGTTTCGCGAGTTTGCAGGGATCGATGCATGGCCCATCTGCCTGGATACCCAAGACACTCAAGAGATCATCGATACGGTGCGCCGGATTGCCCCAGTTTTCGGAGGCATCAATCTCGAAGACATCGCGGCGCCGAAGTGCTTCGAGGTCGAAAACCAATTGCAAGACTTGGGCATACCCGTATTCCATGACGATCAACATGGCACTGCGATCGTGCTGTTAGCCGCGTTGATCAATGCGGCGAAAGTGATCGATCGCAAACTGACCGACATGCGAGTGGTGATCAATGGTGCCGGTGCGGCAGGTACCGCGATCGCCCGACTGCTGCGCTGCGTGGGGCATGATCCCAGCGTCTGTCAATCGGTTCTCGACGTCGTCGTTTGCGATTCGCGAGGTGCGATTCATCGAGACCGCGAAGGGTTGTCGCCCGAGAAAACACAGTTGTTGGCTTATACGAATCGTGATAATCGACAAGGAAGTTTGCAGGATGTGTTGGTCGACGCGGATGTCTTTATTGGTGTCAGCAAGGGAAACCTGCTGAAACCAAGTCATGTCAAATCGATGTCCAAGCAGCCGATCATTCTAGCAATGGCGAATCCGATTCCCGAGATCATGCCGGTCGACGCGATCGCCGCTGGGGCAGCGATCGTTGGGACCGGTCGCAGTGATTTTCCCAACCAAGTGAACAACGTGCTGGCTTTTCCCGGAATCTTTCGCGGTGCACTTGATAGCCGCAGCAAGCGAATCAGCGAAGAAATGAAGATCGCCGCCGCTCATGCCTTGGCAGCCTGTGTGCATGAACCCACTGCCGAAATGATTTTGCCCAATCCGCTGGACCAAACCGTCGCACCCAGTGTCGCGGCGGCCGTCTGCCAAGTGAAATTGACCGAAGAGCAGCAGTAAAAAAAGGCCAGGGAACGGCCGCGATCACCGATCAAGCAAACCGCCAACAAACGAGCGAGAAACTGTACTTGCGGAAATGTCTGTTGGAACATATAAGTGGTGGATGTCAGCATCGAAAAACAAAAGCAAATCGGGTTTAGCCGGCGAAATTGGAAAGCAAAATCCATTTGAACTTCCCGAACAGGAAGCGTTTTTAAATATTGCTCGCACGTACACATTGCTATCGGCTCAATATGCGAAACTGTTTAAAAAGCATGGTCTTAGCGAATCGCAATTCAACGTGTTGCGGATTCTTCGTGGTCATGCAACGCCGGTTTCGGTCTACCAAATTGCCAAAGAGATGATATCGCCACATCCTGATATGCCTCGATTAATCGAGCGGATGCAAGCAGTGGAACTCGTGACAAAGCAACGTTGTGAAAACGATCGACGAGTCGTTTGGATCAATTTGACGAAACAAGGCAAATCGCTTTTGAAGCAACTTGACCAACCATTGCTCGAACTGCACCAATCGCAACTTGGCCATATGACTGCAAAACAATTAGCTGACCTCAGTTCATTGCTGTGGATGGCACGGCATCCGAAAGAGTAGCCTTTTTTTGAAAATGAATAATATCTGTTGCGACAGGTAATTTGTGTTTCGGGCCATTGTTGGCTCAACCGTGCAGGCACTCCAATGAAGAGTGTCGTTTTAGAATTTAGCGTCACCGTGACGCTGTCAATTTTGGGTAACTTGAAAGGAAATGTGAAATGAAACTGTATCCACTGATTCTGGCTGTGGCAGTACTGCTGGCGGCCTCACCAACGCGAAACGTCTCTGCAGCAGACTACGTGCTCGATGACCAGCACACTTCGGTGGTCTTTACGACAAGCCACTTTGGTTTTAGTTACACCTACGGGATGTTTGGCAAGTACACGGGGCAGTTCTCTGTGGATATGCAGAACCCAACCCAAGCGAATTTTCAGTTTACGATTGATGCCGCTAGTTTGGATACGAAGTCCGAGAAACGAGATCAGCACCTTCGCGGCCCCGACTTCTTTAACGTTAAACAGTTTCCGGAGATTACGTTTGTGTCTCGTTCGGTCGAAGCCAGTGCGGATGGAAAAACACTTAATATCACCGGTGACTTGACGCTGCATGGTCAAACGAAATCGATCGTGTTGCCGTTGACATACTTAGGAGCCGGCAAAGGGCCTTACGGAAACGATCGAATCGGCTTCATGGGCCGGACGAAAGTCAAGCGATCCGATTTTGGAATGGGGGCAATGGCTCCTCAGATCGGTGACGACGTGACTTTGCTGATCAGTTTTGAAGGTCTGCAGCAGTGACCCTGTTTTCGCTTGCGGTCGCGATGACGATCGCGTTGGTGATCGGTCTTCTGATGGGACGACTGTTGGCGAAGTTTCGTGCAGGAGATGCGGTGGCCGTCGCGATCGCGGCGGCGGTGGGGCTTGTTGTACTGCATGCCTCCGATGGGATGGATGT
This sequence comes from Novipirellula methanifontis, assembly GCF_052161655.1. Taxonomy (GTDB): domain Bacteria; phylum Planctomycetota; class Planctomycetia; order Pirellulales; family Pirellulaceae; genus Novipirellula. The sequence continues at coordinate 8,912,594 of NZ_CP197418.1, read as the reverse complement.
GCTGCGTGTTGTGCGGCCCCGCTCGGCGATGGATTGGTTGCCAGCGTTTTGTTTGGTGGCTGCAGCCATCGTCCGGCTGTCCAATCGTCGTTACCGCATTCCGCTGGCAACGGGCTTAGCGATCCTGATACCGATTCGATTGCTGTGGGGCAGCGCCTACTTTCGTGCTGATCAACTCGCTGGGGCGACAATGATATCGATTGCGGTTTGGATGGCCGCTTTCGCAGTTGTCATGTTCGTCCCCTATCGCCAGCAGCCCGGGCGTTTCACATGGGATGTTGCCGCGTGGGCGATCGCCGTAGGGCTGGTGGCAATGACGGTGACGATGTCGGGCAGTTTGACGTACGGAGCCTCCGTGGGTGTCGTTGGGATATCGATCTTAGCTGTATTGATTTCCACAGCGAATGTGCCGACTGTCGCTGCGGTTCCATTGCTGGCGCTGGTTGGAATTTCGGCGGCCTACTCCGAATTGCCACTGGGTGTTGCCACCGCTTTGCTGATCGGCATTTGCGGACTGTGCTTGTTGCGTATCGAGTTGGTCTCCAAGTGGACGACGATGTTGCGAGTCGGTTCGATGGCGACCTTGTTGCTGGGCAGCTTGTTGACGGTTGCTCAGTTTGCGGACGAGATTTCGTCGACTCAAACCGAATCGGGCGGTTATGGCAATCTAACGCCAAACGCCACAAACGGTGAATCGAACACAGTTGAAGCGAATAGCGGCGGACCGCTGGCGATGCCGCCTGTGCCTGAGGATTCGCCGATCAAATCGTCCAGTTCCCCAGAGGTGGTCGATCCGCTGGATCCGTTCGGTGGCATTGGGTTGGATTCGAACCTGCCCTAATCGATTGGCCAGCAAACGAAGAACGCCTCGCAAGATAAAGGTCTCGCGAGGCGTGTTGTCACTTTAAAACAGAATTCTGCTTTCGCAAATTACGGTGACTCGACCGTCATCGCCATCACCACCGGAGCCGATCTGTCGGGGCCTTTGACCAATTCGATCGTCGAGATCGGTTCGGCCCGTTTGGGATAAACCGCAAGATAACGAATTTGACGCCCTGACAAATCAAACGCGAACTCCGATTCCGGCACATCCACGCGCCGAATGTAATCGGCGAAATGAACTCCGTTACGCAGTTCATGATCTTCGCTTTGTCCGTCCGCGTAGTGGATTCGCACAATCATGCTGACCGTTTTCGCGTCACTAAAAGGGAAACCCCAACCGGAGACGCCGCTGAGCAGATGGATCGCTTTGGCGGGGCCATTCAGAGGCAACGTCACTGACTTTGGCATTTTCGAAACGATCGGACTGTGGTTGCTGTTCAGTACGACCACGTTGGGCACGCTGCCATTGCGAGGATCGATCAATTGGAACGGGACGCCTTTGAACGTCTGAGGGGACCAGTCACTAAAGGCAAGCCGTTCGATCTCTCCGTCGGGATTGATAAACATCCCACGGTCACTTGGCGCGGACGCGACCTTGCTGAGATCCATCGCGATGTTTTTGCCCCTTTTGGTCAAGAACTCGAGCAAATCGGTGAGCTCTTCGGGCTTGATCGACTTTTCGAATCCCTCGGGCATGATCGATTTTTGCGACGCCACCAGCTCTTCGATGTCCTCACGCAATACGGCGTGCTTTTTGCCTTCGGTGTCAAACAATTCGATTGCGGTCTTCGACTCCGAAGCTAACATCCCGTTCAAGACAAGACCGTCGAGCGTCAGCACGGTGTAAACACGAAAGTTGCCTTCGACATTTCGGCTCGGGTCAAGAATATGCGTTAGCAACTCTTCTTTGGGATGAACGGCCATGCCGGTCAAGTCGGGGCCGACGGCGGAACCTTCGCCGCTGTGAACGTGGCATTTTCCGCAGTGAACTTTGAACACCTCTTTGCCCTTGCTCGCGTCACCTTTCGTGTGCGCCACGAACGACAACTCGTCGAGCACCTTTTGTCGGTCGGCACTCGGAAGCGATCCGCCACTCTCGAGCAGTTTCTTGGCTTCTTCGCGAATCGATTTGTTAGGATGCGATGCGAGTGATTGCTTCTGATCCAAAGCAAGGTCGTTCAGCGAAGCTTCGCCTTTCTTTGCCGCTTCCAACAGTGATTTCGTGGAACCGGGACGCTTCAGTAGAAGAGTCATGCTTGCCAGCCGAACCGATGGCGTCATCGTGGCGAGTCGATCAATCAATTGAGGCCCCAGCGATTCCGAACTGCTTTGTTCGAGTGCATCGATAATGCCGTTGGCAAGAGCGGGAGGCGTTCTCGGATTTAATTGATCCAACAGCGACGTGACTGTTTCCTCATCGGCCGGGCTGAACTCGACCAATTTACGAGCCGCATCGATCCGTTTCGCGTCAGCGTTGTCTTCGTCACTGAGTGTTTCGACAAACGCATCGGTGATCTCTTTGCTGTATTTCTCAAACTTTTTGCTGCCCCATTGGGTCGCCAAGCGAACCATGACGCCTCGAGTCCCCGGGGATCCCTGGTCGAGAAGCGATTCCAGATTGGACTCGAGTTCGGCAGTCATCTCGATTTTTTGATCACGTTGCCATCCATTGCTGATCCCAGCAAACACAGCATCAATGACGCCAGGGTTTGCATTTTGCAAACTCGCTGCCAATGTTTCCATCTCGCCTGCATTGTCACCTCGTGCGTAATGCTCGGCAACTCGTTGCGTGATTTCCAGCAACTGCGTCGCGGGACTCGATGATTGTGATTTCGCAACCGCTTGCAAGAAACTGATGCTGTTTCGAGCCGCAGCACTGGTGGCAGCATCGGGAATCCAGCGATCGGTCAAGTTGGCCGGTTCCGACAGGATTTGGGCGACGGCCTCGCCACTAGCCTGACTTGCCGGCAAGTCGGACAAGGCCAGGATCGCAGCAAGTTTGGTGTTGGCGTTGGGGTCACGATGGACACCGGCGGCCAACAATGCATCGACCGACGCGGTCGACGGTGGCAACACCTTAACTGCGTTCTGGCGGACTCCGGCCGAGGGATGACGCAGGGCCGCAAACGCAGCCGAGCTTGCCGCGGTGTTGGCATCTTCAAGTTCGCCGAGTCCCTGCAATGTCCACAACGCGTGGATCACGCCGACGTTTAGCCCGATCGCGTCGGTGGACTCGTCTTGAATCAACTTGATCAATTCCTCCGTGACATCGGTTTTACCTCGTTCGACCAACAGACGCTGAGCGTGTTTGCGGGTCAACATCGTCGGATGGGTAAGGGCTGTGACTAATTCGCTTGGCGTCGCTTTGGATAGGTCAGGGCTCGCCTTTGCATCGGAACCATCGAACACCACGCGATAGATGCGTCCATGTTTCTTGTCTCGAAGCTTCGTCTCGTACGCCGCTCCCTTGCCTGTCTCGAAACCTTGCGGCGTCGGATTGTGCTGGACGATGTAGTTGTACCAATCGATGATCCACACTTGTCCGTCGGGCCCAATTTCGGCCATGATCGGAGCGGTCCATTCATCGTCGCTGGCGAGCAAATTAAACGGGCTGGTCGAGCTGAATCCGCTACCGTCGTGCTTCAGAACAAAAGTGCCGGTCAAGTGTCCCGTCGGTCCGTTAACAAAGGCAACACGATTCCAATATTCCTGAGGATATTCGCGAGCGGTGTAGAGCGAGTGGCCCGCGGCTGCAGTGTAGCCTCCGTGATGATCGACTTGGCGAACCTTGTCAGTAATCGGATGGAAATCGTTGCTGTCCGCGATCGAAGACAGGGTTAGCGATGGCGCCCAGCCGTGAACTCGCTCGTAATAGCGGTTGGCGATCGGCATGAAAACGCTGGGGTTGCCATTGGCTGTCGAGCCAAAGATCAATCCCTCTTCGCTGATGCCAAGTCCCCAAGTGTTGTTGTTGGTTGATCGAATGAATTCGACCTCAGAACCATCCGGGCGCATCCGAAAGAAACCCATGCGGAACGCTTGTTGTGGCTTTCCATCGGCTACGGGTTTGGATTGGTTGTAGCCCTGCATCGCCCAAATCCAGTTGTCCAATCCGTACTGGAAATTGCTGACGCCGCCGTGAGTGTCGCCAAGAGTCCAGTTCTCGATCAACACTTTGCGTACGTCGGCTTTGTCATCTCCATCGGTGTCTTTTAAGTACAGTGTCTCGACCGCGTTTTGAACGATCGCACCGCCGTCGTGGAACGTGATGCTCGTCGGGATGCTCAGTTCCTCGGCAAAAACGGTGAACTTGTCCGCTTTCCAGTCACCGTCGGTGTCCTCGCAAATGCGAATACGATCGCGTCCTTTCCCAGCCGGTTGCAATTCGTTGGGATAGTCGTAGGTCTCGGCGACCCACAATCGGCCTCGCTCGTCCCATGCCATGCAGATCGGCTTACCCTTCAAATCCGGTTCCGATGCAAACAGCTCAACATGAAATCCATCGGGGACAACCAGATGCTTCATCGACTCGGCGGGCTCGAGCGGCTTTTGCATCATGTTCATCGGTTTGCCCTGTACACCCCATTTATCGGACGGGGTGTAGTTCGGGATTTCGCTACCGACGTCTTGGTATTCGAACGGTTTGACGTCCGCTGCGATTTTTGTCATCTCGGGAACCGGAAACGCTCGGTCGAGCAGGAAATCGCCAGCCTGCTGCGGATCCTCTTTCGCTGCCCAGCGAATGCCACGTTCAACGAGGTTTTGAAAACCAGGATTGTTCCAGGTCCGGGAATCGTGACCCCAGGCGGTATAGAAAACACGCCCGTCTCCCTCGCTGCGGATCCATGTCCATGGTTCACGGCCTTCGGCGTCGACACGATACTCAAGCACCGTGCGGTTTTCTTCGTTGTGCATGTGGTGCACATAAGTTTCGTCCCAGCTTTCGAACCCACCAAAACCTTGCATCAGCGGATGATCAGAGTTGGCGATGTCGGTGCGGAACACGCCGGTGCCGTGACGCTGAAACTGGGCTCCCATCAATGCAACGATTCGGTCGTCATTGCGAAAGCAATACGTGGCACAGTGCAGCGGGACAAAGCCGCCGCCTTGTTTGACGTATTGCAACAACGCATCGGCTTGAGATTTTTCAATGTTGTCGATGTTTGCGTAGAGTGCTACTGCATCGTATTGCCCGAGCGTTTTTGGATTCAGCATCGCCAAATCCTCGCTGTAGGTCATCTCGATACCCCGTGTCTTTAAGAACGGGGCAAGTTCATCAAACCGTGGTTTGGGTTGATGATGTCCTTGGTCGCCGATGAACAGGACTCTCAAATGATCTGCCGCACTTGCCGATCCTGAGATGGCCGATCCAGTGATAAACGATGCGATCACAAGTAACAGCCGGGCTGTGAAAGAAAACGAGGGTTTCATAGTGAAGGGAGGCACCATAGGGGAAGGAAAGCTGGGGGCAACGGAGTTCGCCAGGACCGAGTAGAAGATCAACATGCGGGGGCGGACGCGTTAATCCGTGAGACAAGCTGAGCGGTCGCGTGACAATGTGAACTCAGGCAAATGGACCACTTTGCCACCGTTCATCGCCGATTCGTGGGCACAGATCCCAACGCAAGTCCAGTTGGCACTGGTCACTGCGTCAGGAAGCGGACGGCGATTCTCTAGCACACTGCTAACAAACTCGTTAACCAGATGAGGGTGCGATCCACCGTGACCGCCGCCTTGTAAGAACGACAAGTGATCGGCGTCATGGATTTCTTGCGGTAACGTGAAACGGCGAATCGATTCGGGCAGTAAGTGTGCAAAGTCCGGAACTTCTACTTTTTCGGCAATCTCGTGCTCAGGTTTCTTGGCCGTGTGAATCACATGCGGTTCGTTTTCAACCAGCGTCCATTCAAAACTTTTCTCCGTTCCGTACACATCAAAGCTCTCGCGGTACTGGCGTGCCACGTCATACAAAAATCGCCAAATGTGGGCCGTCAGATCGGTGTCTTTAATTTTGATATGACATGTTTCCACTGCGAACGGGTTACCTGATTTTTTGGCGATGTCTTCGCGGACGCTGCCCGAACCAAAGCAGCTGACGTATTCGGCCAATCCTCCGACCAGTCCCAAACAAGGGCTGACCACATGCGTCGCGTAGTGCATTGGAATCATCTTTTCCCAGTACGACGGCCATCCATCCATGTCCTGAGGATGCGAGGCGGCAAGGTACTGGATTTTGCCCAGTTGGCCACTTTCGTACAGTTGTTTGATGAACAAGTATTCGCGACTGTAGACCACCGTTTCGGCCATCATGTAGTGCAGTCCCGTGTCTTGTACCTTTTCGATAATTTGTTGGCACTCTTCGATCGTGGTCGCCATCGGCACCGTGCACATCACATGCTTGCCCGCGTCGAGCGCCTGCAGCGACATCCAAGCGTGATCGGGAATTGGCGAGTTGATGTGGACCGCATCCACGTTGGGGTCGGCCAGCAAATCATCAAACGACGTATAACGTCCACCAATTTCGAATTGGTCGCCACACTCATCAAGTCCTGCTTGGTCGCGGCGGCAAATCGCCGTGACTTCCGCGTTCGGGTGAGCTTGGTAAATGGGAATGAACTCGGCTCCAAAACCAAGTCCAACCATCCCTAAACGCAATTTCTTTGAGGTTTCTGACATGATCGGTTCTCTCCGCGAGGGACTTTGGAATGTGAAGGAGGTAGATTGTGGGGGGCAGGCAAACAACAGTGTAACGAGGAAGACTTGCCGGCCTGTGGTGGCGCACCCGAAGAATCAAGCATGCATTGTCGGTCAGAAGTGACGCTAAGTCGATGAGATGATACGCGAAAGCGTTGAGATATTTTACTTGTGTTTTTTGCAATTGTTTTAGGTGGTTCCTGGTGTAATATTCAGGTCACTCCTGCTTCTTTGCTGCCTTTTGTAGAGTTTTTGCGATGATTCGACGTCGCTCCGTCGCGTTGCTGATTGAAACCTCCAATGCGTATGCGCGTGGATTGTTGTCCGGAATCGTTGACTACATCCATTCGCATGATGCTTGGTCGATCTATCTGCCCGAACAAGAGCGTGCTGCGCCGCCGCCTGAATGGATTCGGCGTTGGAAGGGGGATGGAATTATTGCCCGGATTGAAACCAAAGAGATCGCAGAGTCGCTGCAAAAGACCGGCATTCCCGTTGTGGACGTCAGCGCCGCACGTCATTATCCCGGCGTTCCTTGGGTGGAAACCAATGATGCCGTAATTGCAACGCTTGCAGCAGAGCATCTTCTGCAGCGTGGATTCAAGCATCTTGGATTTTGTGGCGATGCGGATTTCAATTGGTCTAAATGGCGGCGAAATTATTTTCGCGACGAGGTTGAAAAGGCGGGGTGTGATTTTCACTTCTACGAGACGGCGGTGAACGAGATGAATCCGTCGTCGCTCGATAATGAACGCAAGCGGATTGCCCAGTGGCTCAAAAATTTGCCGCGACCGATTGGTTTGCTTGCCGCCTACGACATCAAAGCGCAGCTGGTTTTGGATGTTTGCCGCGAACTTGAAATTGCGGTGCCCGAAGAGATTGCCGTGCTGGGTGTCGATAACGACGAACTACTTTGCAGTCTTGCCGATCCGCCTCTTTCCAGCGTTGTTCCTAATTCTCGCAAAACCGGTTTCGAAGCGGCGCGGTTACTCGATCAAATGATGAATGGAGAAGAAGTTTCCAAGGAAGGGTTGTTGGTCGAACCGCTGGGAGTCGAAACGCGGCAATCAACCGACATTCTCGCCATCGATGACACCGATGTTGCTGCGGCGCTACAGTTCATACGTCAACATGCGTTCGCCGGCATTAATGTCAACGATATCGTTCGCCATGTGAATATTTCGCGTCGTGTGCTTGAAACGCGATTTCGAAATGTCATCGGCCGCACGCCGCACGAAGAGATCCTGCGGCAACGGATCACGCGAGTGAAAAAACTGCTTGCGGAAACCGATATGACGCTTCGCCAAATCGCGACGCGTACCGGATTTGAACATACCGAATACTTGACCGTGGCATTCAAACGCGAAACCAAGCAAACCCCCACTCAGTTTCGCAAAGATGTGACCAACAAGTAGGCCAGCGGTTATCGCAGTAATTTCAAACCGGACTCGGTTATCGTGTATGGCACGATCGATTCGTCGCATGCACTGCCGCGATGTTTCGCAACGTGCAACGCGCGTCCCATCTTGTTTCCGTCACGGGTCTTGCCCATCAAAATGATCGTGTTTGCGTTGGACAGTACATCGCCGCTTTGAATCGGACGTACTAACAAATCATCGAGCATCACTTCGTGACTGGTGTACAGCAGCGTGCACCCGATGTCACGATGGTCATAGGCGTGAGCTTGAATCGATTCCTCGTTCTTGCGGAACGCTACACGGAACAGATCTCGGGCAACCCAGTCGTGCTCTTTTCGCAGGATTTGATGGTAGATGTATTCAAACATCTCGAACTGAATCGAGTCGGCGGCCTTATCGGTCGGTTCCACTCCGTCGATCACACAGCGGCGTACGCCATGAGCAAAGTTGCCGTAGAAAAATGCGATCGCTTGATCCAATTTCTTGGACTGCTCGTATTTCCATTCTCGCCAACTGTCCGAATCGAGATCGCTGGCGGTGACGCGGCGTCCGGAGTGCTGGAATATATGCATGTAATCGCGTCGCGAGTGGGCGGCGTCCCAGATATTTGCCCCGTCCCATCGGCCATTCGCCTCAAACTCGCTCAACCGCCAATTATGCAGTCGCTCGGCATAAGCCGCGTGGTTTTGCGAGTCGCCACGCGAAGTCAAATCGAACAGGATGCCCGGTTGGCCCTCTTGTTCGATTCCCGCGTTAGCAAATCCGAGCCCCAGCTGGGTTTTGCCGATCCCTGATGCTCCCATCACGACGGTCAGCGTGCCCGGGATCAATCCACCTCCGAGCAGTTCGTCAAGTTCGGGAATACCAGTTTTCAGTCGATGCGGCATTGCGGGCAAAGGGGGTTTTAGGGCAGGCGTGCGGAGGTGCGTAGCGGCGGTCATTTGTCTGACCACCGGCCCGCGAGTGAGGTTCGCGCGGAACAAGCCGAGTAATTTAAAAGGCCGAGGGAAAAGGTGCTAGTGCTTTGTCACAGCTAAGAATTGGGGGTGGTCCGTAGCGGAAGTCGTCAAGACTTTCGTTTTCTGGGATGACCGAAACTCTCGCGCGAGTTCCGCTACCCCAGAAATCGAATCGACGTCCCGCCATTTTCACCGCCTCATTCCGTTACGTTTTGGGCCCCTAGAGTTTCGGGCCTCTAAAACGGCTGACCGAAGACTCCGCACCGCAATCGGCAACTTGCGTGCGGTATGCTGTGCATGATTCGTATTGCGGACTTGCCGCTCAAGCATGACGTGTGAGTGCGACGCCCCCCTTATTTTGTGGAACGACAGAGAGACAGTATGCGAAAGAAAATCAATGAATCGGTAGGCTTCTTGCGCTCCACGGCAATTGGGGGGATCTTTTTCTTATTACCCTTGGCGGTGATCGGCGGCCTTTTAGGCCAGGTCTACGGGATCGTTTCAGCAGTCGCAGTGCCGCTGCAGCAATGGATTCCAGGGAATCAGCCGTTTGGGATCGCGATCCTTTTTTCCGCGGCGGTGGCGATTTTAATAATGATGTGTTTTGCCGCGGGCGTGATTGCAAGGCGAGCGATTGGCAAAAAGTTTTCATCCACCATCGAGAAGCAATTAATCACGGTATTTCCAAAATACGCGATCTACAAAGACTTGTTGGCGGGGAATCTGAAACACGACAGCGACGGACCATCGTTGTCACCGGTGCTGGTGTCCTGTCCCGAAGGATACCGCGTGGCGATGGAAGCGGACCGCTTACCGGGCGGTTTGGTGGTAGTCTACTTCCCCGGGGCCCCCGACACCTGGATTGGTTCGGTCGTCTTGGTTCCCGAGTCACGCGTGTTCGCGACCGACTTGGACTTCAACGAAACGCTCGGTGTGTTCGAGCGACTTGGTCGCGATTCGAGTCAATTCCTGGCACCGGTCGAACGCTTGCTCAACCCTGCCGCTGCGTCCACCGAGCACAGCTGAGGTCCCATAGCGAAAGTCGCCAATACTTTCGTCCACTCCCCCCTTCGAATCAAGGCGAGATCAGGTCCACTAGGCGATACGATGCATTGACTTGCGTTTCGCTAATCGGCTGGGGGTTTAGTTTCGCAGGCAACTGCCCGGCCTTGAGGATCTGGACGATCAGGTCGGTTTCGGCGCGAGTGAAATTTCCCGTAATCCGTGCTTCGCCGCGGATCGGCTGCAAAATGTTTGGGGCTGTCAGTAGCTGATCATCCAGTACGATGCCAAGTTGCGTTTGCACATTACCTGTGGGGGCGTTGGCGGTCGTCAAAGCCAACATCTTGTCGCTGCCAGCATTATTAAAGTTGATCGCAACGGCTGGAGTCCCATTTTGGTCAAACGTGGCGGCGGCAAACGCCAAGTCCTCACCGCCCACGGCGTGGTCGCTTTCAATCACCGCCAGCACATCGATCGATTGGATGTTTTGATTGTTCATCCAGCGAGCAATTTTTACCTCGCTGTCATTCCCAAGCACATTGCCGGGCAGCTGGAGGACTTCGCCGGACTGAGAGTTACGTACGGTAGGCAATTTTAGTTGTGTTTTCAGCGGTGTCCCATCGCCGCCGTTTTTTGCCTCCGTGTCTCTGCCGACGGTGACCCACCTTGCCACGACTCTTCCGTTCTCGTCAAGCACATCACGACTTACTGAAGGTGCGTTGGAGGATGGTTGCACAAGTTTCAAAAGATTGGCATGTTTGGTTTGATTGGCAATCGGCAGGAACCGCAGCACACCAGCGGAGCTGAGCAGACGTTTTGCGTTCGCAAGTTCGACCGGATCCCGAGTTGGTAAGATGACTTCAACTTGGTCCTGATCCAAAGCGTTGACCGCAAGTCCAGCAGCAAACGAATGGCGAAGACGCTGTCGCAGCGGTTCGACCATCTCATCGCTTGTGACCGGGACGGATTGTGAATCCGAACGCTGGATCGAGTAAACCAGTCGGGTTCCCGGCACCGAGGCCTGAGCCCACCAAACAAACGCAACACCCGCGGCCAACACCACCAACAAAACGATCCCCACCGCGACTAAGGCGACTGGAAACCGCTTCTCAGATAATCTTTGTTCATCTTGATTCCCCGTACGGACATTACCTTGATTGCTCATAAGTGTATCCTAGCCAAGTAAGTATTGAGATCGTCCACAGGCACTTGCACGTGACCATCGACAAAGGTTGTTCGGATTGCATTCATTATCGGGCATTCAATAAGATTGTTTTCTCTGTTCTCATTCTAATTGACAGTTCCAGACTCACCTCGTGTCGTCAAATTAGGGAGCGTCGGAACATGAAGTGACGGGATGACTCGTGGCGGAAGTCGTCAAGACTTTCGTGAATCGCTTGTTAGTCATCACGCGGCTCCTTTCGTTAGTTTGACGCGTGTCGTGCCGGTCAGCATTTGCTGCGGTGGGTCGTCTTTTGGCCTTGCAGAAGCGGCGTCTTGCATCGAAAAATTGTTAATTTGCTTCACGGATCTCCTGACTGTGGTCGACCAACGGGGGGCTGGATGTCAGCCTTGGTGATTGCCGTAGCAAAAAATCTTGAAATGACTTCCTCTGGACGATTTCGCTCTGGTTCGCTCCACTCTTGGCATGACGCTTATATCGATTGATAACCTGACTATTGGCTTTCGCGGCCCTTCACTGCTTGACTCGGTTTCGGCCAAGATCGAGATGGGGCAACGTATTGGACTTCTGGGACGTAACGGCGCTGGGAAAACCACGCTGATGCGGATCCTGACCGGCGACGTCGTGCCCGACAGTGGCTCGGTCACGCTCCGTTCGGGGGCTCGCGTGGCGAGACTGTCCCAAGAGGTGCCACGCGATTGGAAGGGAACCATCAAGTCGATCGTGCTGGGCGAAAACGAAGCTCATGATGACGACGACTACGAAGAAGCCTGGAAGATCGAGCACGCAGCGGATTCCACGCTGTCTCGCATGCAGTTGGATCCTGATGCCGATTTCCAGACTCTGTCCAGTGGACTGAAGCGTCGTGTGCTGCTGGCACGCGCCATCTCGCGGAGTCCCGACGTGTTGCTGCTGGACGAGCCGACGAACCATTTGGATATCGCCTCGATTCTATGGCTCGAGAATTTTCTCAGCCGCTGGGAAAAGACGCTGATCTTCGTCACGCACGATCGCTCGTTCCTGCAAAATCTGGCCACGCGAATTTGGGAGATTGACCGCGGGCGACTGTTCGATTGGTCCTGCGACTACCAAACCTTCCTGCAGCGAAAAGAACAGGCTCTGGCGGCGGAAGAAAAGCAAAACGCACTGTTTGATAAAAAATTGGCTGAAGAGGAAGTCTGGATTCGGCAAGGCATCAAGGCACGTCGAACACGAAACGAAGGTCGCGTGCGTGCCCTGAAAGCAATGCGAGAAAATCGAAGCGAGCGACGCAGCACTGAAGGCAAGGCGAAGCTGAATCTGCAAGAGGCTCAGCGCAGTGGAGTGCTGGTGGCACAGTTGAAGGACGTTTCGTTTTCGTATGAAAACAATCCCATCTTGAACGATTTTTCCACAACGATCATGCGCGGCGACAAGCTTGGGATCATCGGTCGCAACGGAGCTGGTAAGACGACGCTGCTAAAACTGCTACTCGGCCAACTCGATCCGCAAGAGGGCAACGTGCGATTGGGTACCAATCTGAAAATTGCCTACTTCGATCAATTGCGGGATACGCTTGATCCCGAGAAGACGGTGCAAGAGTGTGTCGGTGACGGCGGGAATCAAATTCAGGTCGGCGACAAGACCAAACATATCGTCGGCTACTTGCAGGATTTTCTGTTCACCCCCGAGCGTGCTCGTACCCAGATCAAGTTTCTGTCGGGCGGCGAGCGCAATCGTGCCTTGTTGGCTCGATTAATGACCCAGCCTGCCAACGTTATCGTCTTGGACGAACCGACAAACGATCTTGATTCGGAAACGCTCGAGATGCTCGAAGAGCAGCTCGTCGATTTCGCTGGAACCGTATTGATGGTCAGCCACGATCGAACGTTTTTGAACAACGTTGTGACTAGCACGATTGTGTTCGAAGACGATGGAGTGAACGAGTACGTTGGCGGTTATGACGACTGGCAAGCGGCTGTGGAGCGTCGAAACGAGAGCGAGAAGCAGCTTGCCGATTCGGCGAAGAACGAAAGTGCGAAGGAACCGGTCGCCGCGAAGCCAGTAAAGTCCGCGTCTAAAAAGTTGTCGTTTAAGGATAAGCACGAGCTTGAGAAGTTGCCCGCGCGGATGACAAAACTCGAAGTCGAGATTGCGAAACTTCACGATCGGATGGCGGATCCGACGTTCTACCAAAAAGGTGGATCCGAGATCGCAAAGGTCAGCGGCGAATTGGCTGACCTGGAACAGCAGCTTGCTAAAGCGTTTGAGCGTTGGGAAGAATTAGAAGGCTAAGCAGGAATCATTGGGTGAAATCCCGTTAGCCGTTTGGGCCAACGCTGTGAAGCATTTAGAGACGGCAAATTACGGCATTTGCGTTCCGTAGCTACGCTCGCCAGAGCGTGGATGGCTGCCGGCCACGGCCAATACGAATCACCACCTTCTGGCGAAGGTAGCTACGAGAAAATGCTTCACAGCGTTGCGTTTGGGCGCTAGCCCCGGTTGAATGTCGGAACCGTGGCTTGCGCCAAAGCGGCTAATATACGGAAAGACTCCTGCCTAGCTGCTTAGGTGTCCGAGCAAACGAACTGGACCTTCCCTCATCCGAACCTTCCACTCAGTGGGCAAAGTAAAGTCATGGCTTTGCAAACGCCATTGAGAACGGTTCGCATCGGAACGACGCGGCTATGGTCGTGGGGTGCGTTGCTTTTTGAAGCGTTCGTCATGCGATAATTGCGAATCGATCGTCACTCGAATTGGGATTTGTTTGGGTGACAGATGGTGCCGGCAGTGCTGTCGCACCGTTTGCGTCAATTCTTTTGCCGAAAGCTCGACTCCTGGAATCAGTTTGACGCGAGCGCAGACGATCATGCCCATGATCGCGTTGGCTTCGCCGTAGACCGCCGCCGTGTGGACCTGTGGCATCGTTTCGATCACCGCTTCGACTTCGGCCGGATAAACTTTCTCGCCGCCCACGTTGATGATCTCGCCACCTCGCCCAAGCACTTTGAAGTACTCGCCATCGACCTGGACCGCATCGCCGGTGATGAACCAACCGTCGTCACTAAACGGGGACGCCGAGTTCAAATAACCGAGCATCGTGGAGTGCGATTTAATTTGCAAGACGTCGTCCACCACGCGTGTTTGGACACCATCGCCGCCGAGTTGCATCCACAATGACGACGAGTCTTTGGACTTGGATCTCAAAATACCGACTTCCGAGAGTCCATAAGTTTGCTTGAATTTAACGTGCGGAAGTTTTTTATTCAGTGCTGCCAGGATGTTCGCAGACATGGGTTCGGTGCCGTATGTAATCATTTGCAGCAAACGCAGGTCGTAGTCCTCCCATGCACCGCTCATCAACAGCAGTTTTAGAAATGTGGGCGACGTGGGTAACAACTGCACTGCGAATTCTTCGATCGCGGCAAGCACCGATTCGGCTGACCGGTCAGATGGCACGACGATGCATCCACCCGTGGCCAGCGTGTGCAGGATCGTGTTGAGGCCACCAATGTGATCAAAAAGCAAGAAGGCGAGCGTCCGCAGTGCTCGCCGCGGCAGGCGGAATTTGTCGAGCAGTCGAGTGAAATCGTGGACCGCGGCCTTGGGGACGCCAGTGGACCCGGAGGAAAACAGCACGAGTCCCGGGTGAGCGGCAGCCTTTAATTTCGCATACAGTTCATGCTCTGCGGGCGAGGCGTTTTGAGTGTTGCTGATCGAGATGGTTTCGTCGCCAGCTATTTCGATCGCAATCTCACACTGGGCGATAGCTTCGTAGGTTCGTTGATTCTTTCGCATCGATCCTGACATCGGGACGATGATTGCACCCCGTTGGGTCAGAGCGAGCAGGGCCGCGACGCTTTGAGGTGAAAGGTCGGCAAGCAGTGTGGTAACGGCGCCTGCGTGAATATCGTGCTCATCGAGTCGAGCATCCCACTGCTGGATTGCATCGAGCAGCCAGCGATACGAGAACGATCGCCCTTTCCAGATGATCGCGTCATGCGTCGCGGCGTCGCGAAATCGGTCTTGTAGAAAACGTGTCGGCATCAGATCGGTGGCGGGCTAGACACCGCCCAAGTAGACGACTTGTCCGGTAATAAAATTGCTTTCCGGACGGATGAAAAAATCGATGACGTTGTAGACATCGTCCGCCGTCCCGAGTCGCTTGATCGCTTGACGGTCGATCAGTTGGTCTAATTTTTTCGTGGGGATACCACGGATCAAATCGGTTGCGATCGGCGATGGGCCCACGGCGTTGACTGTGATTCCAGAGCTGGCAAATTCGCGAGAGAGGATTTCGGTCAGACTGACCACCGCCGCTTTGGACGCCGCATAGGCTGACTCGCCTTCGAGTTTTAGCGGCGTCGCAATGCTTGCCATATTGATGATGCGACCGTTGCGATTGGCGAGCATCAGTTTCGCGGCTTCTTGGCAAAACAGGAAGGTGCCAATCACGTTGGTTTCAAAAACCGATCGCACGGTTTCAATTGGCGTCAGCAGGCTGTGGTTCATCGACGCGATCCCCGCGTTGTTGATCAACACGTCTAGTCGGCCATGCTGCTGTTTGATCTCGTGGAAAAGTTGGCGTACTGCCGTTTCGTCGGACACATCCAAGCAGTAGTGTGAGTAGCGAGGGAGCGATTCGGGCGTCAGTCCGTCGGGAGTAGCGGCGCTGCGGCTGCAGCCGATCACGGTATCGCCAACGGACAGGAATCGCTCGGCGAGATGACGTCCGATCCCTCGGCTGGTCCCGGTGACCAGGATGATGCGTTCGTTCCGCTCAGGCACTGCGTTACTCATCGGTCGATGTTTCAACGACTTTGGTCGCAAACGTTACGAGCGTGGCGATGTTTTTGAACGGGCTGCGTGTTTCGGACATCGCTTTCTCGTCGGACAAGCGAATCGGACGTCCGAATGATTCGGAGAGTGAGGTTTCCAGATTCACCAGCAGCGTAACCATCTCGATTGAATCGAGCGAGCTTCGCGAACCCACCAGTGGCGTGCTGGCATCGAATTCCAATTGCTGTTCCGCAGGACGTTCGTCGTTGAGGTCCTGAAAGACAGCGGCAAAGATCTCGGTAATTTTCTCGCTGGAATTCATGACTCGGTGGATTGGCTGCAAAACGGGATGGCACCCTTTGGCAAAGGGACGAACGCTAGGTAGTAAGCAGGTAGGCAGGAATCATTGGGTGAAGTCCCGTTAGCCGTTTGGGCGCTAGCCCCGGTTGAACTCCGGAACCGTCGCTAGCGCCAAAACGGCCAATTTACTGAAAGACTCCTGTCTTACTGCTTAGTAAGCTGCGTGTGTTGGAACACGCAGCGCACCTCAGTCTAGTTGCATCGGCCCTCGCGTGAAATTGGGGGCGCAGTAGCGAAAGTCGCCAAGACTTTCGTCCTCCCAGCTAAACGTCGAAAGTCTTGACGGCTTCCGCTACGCCTTGCAATCCTAATTCCTAGCTGTGACGCAACACTAGGCTGGTCTGGTTAAGGAAAGAAGTACCGGATCCAGTTTCGTACGCCTTGCCCTGGTACATAGGCGACCGGTTGGCCCCACAATCCTTGGCCGACCTGGACGAGGTTTCGTTCCTGGCCAAGGGTGAACAGCGAGCCGATCGGAGCCGCTGTGCCGGGGCTGATCGGAGTACCGTAAGCCGCGGGCGGAGCCACTCCGACCATCGGGGCGGGAGCGAAAGTGGGAGCGGGAGCGTACGTTGGCGGCAGCGTTGCCGGAACGGCACAGGGGTCTGAGGCGTAGTAGCTAACAGGCATGTACGGCGATGCGCAGGCGGCCGTGTAGCTGCTTGGGGCCGTGACGCACGGAGAATTGCCCATCGTGGCAAACTCGGATTGCAGCTCAGGCTGGGCAAGCGGCGTCAGGTCACTGCTGCTGTTGGGCGAGTAGGGAAGCGAGTTTTGTCCGCTGAGGCCCGGTGCAAGTGGAGGCGGTGCAGGCGAAAATGCGTTCGAGTTCGAGGGCAACGTGGTCCGCGGTGCGCCTTGGTTAAACGGAGATGCCGCAACCGGGGGTGACGATGGCATCGATGGCGGCAGCGACGGTGCCGCAGGCTGTGTGTTGGGTGGAGGCGTGAACGAGCTGGGCGGAGGCGTAAAGCCACTCGGTGGAGGGTTGTTGACGGGCGAAGTGGAGGGAACCGCAAAGCTGTTGGGCGGCAGCCCCATGCTGGAAGTGTCCGGGGGCAGTTGCGGTGCCGTCACCGATTGTTGCATCATTGCCTGGCGAACTTGCGATCGTTCGTAATCCGCGTTGGTCAACGCGTTTTGTGAAACTCGCGACGATTGGAATGGGTTTCCGCTCGTTTGGTACGCTGTTTCACGAAACGAAGTGCTAGGGTCGCTGGACCGGTAGCGATCGACCGCACTGGCCGAGCCAATCGGGCGAAGTCGAGTTTGGGGCGTATCGATGGATGCTGCAGCTTGGCTTTGGCGTGAATAGTCTTGCCCTTCGACACTCGCTGGTTGAGTGGCGGTAATCGCCAAAGGAACTAGCATCAATAATATGTGTCGAATCATCCGTGTACCTTGTCCAGAGTTAGCATCATCGTTGACGCTTGATTGTTATTCTTTTTCACCAATTCAATGCAATACTGATGCCGTTATGAGAATTTTGCTGAAATGCGGCAAAAATGACTCATCAGGCCTGCGGACGCCCCTCGTTTTTACAATCGCACTGTAGGACTTTCAAAATCAATGTGGGATAGGCTTCCAGCTTGCCATTCCCCGCAGTCAATGGAATGACGTAGCGAAAGTCGCCAAGACTTTCGGCGGTTTGCGTCACCAATCGAGACCCGTAGCGTTTCTTGCTGCCTTAAGAACGAAGCTGACGAGTCGTCAAGAATTCACTCTGCCATCGGGGTGCTTGCCAAGAAAACGCACGATCAGCGTCAGTGCGATTGTCCCCATGATCAAGCAGATCCAGGGCGGAACCCCCAGTACTGCGGGGATCGAGCCGAGGATGACACAGACAAATGCGACCACCAGCGCGTAAGGCATTTGGGTGCGGACATGTTGCAGATGGTCACATCCACAGGCTCGGCTCGACAGGACAGTGGTGTCGGAAATCGGAGAGCAGTGGTCGCCGAAAATCGCGCCGGCCAAGACGGAACCGGTTGTTGCCAGGCAGATCGCTCCTCCCGGGCCACCGCTTGGATCGAGATCGAGTGATAGGGTGACAGAGAGGGGCGTCAGGATGGCCATCGTGCCCCAGCTGGTGCCAGTCGAAAAGGCAACAAAACCAGCAAGGGCAAACACCACCGTTGGGAGAGCTCGCGGATCGAGTCGATCGGAAAGTAGGCTCGATAGATAATCCCCCGTCTGCAGTGCATCCTCGCCGGTCATTCCGCTCAATGCCCAGGCGAGCCAGAGGATGATCATCGCTGGCATCATCTGCCATCCGCCTCGCAGAGTGCCCATCACGAGGGTCTCGAATTCGCATTTGCCAAACTTTGCATGAGTCAGCCAAGCAGTGGCAAGTCCCACCGCGCCGCCGATGATCAAGGCAAGGTAGGATTTGCCGTTGCCGAGAATTTCAATCGTATCTTGCAATACGCCGGCCGAAGCGGCGCTGGAATCGGGTTGCCAGCCCGTCACCACCAGCGTCGTTCCCAGTGCCGCGACGCAGGCCACGATCGGCAAAACCGCAGCAAGCCAGAGTAGGGGTGGACGAGGCGGCGTTGCGGTTTCCGGCTCTGCGGAGGGAGAATTGGGTGAGCGGTTTGCAGAAGTCTCTTCAGCTCGTTTCATCGCTCCGAAATCGCGTCCCGTGATCGAGATCAAAAACACCATCACGATCGCCAGGAGCGGATAAAAACGATACGGAATCGACTGAATGAACAATGCGAAACCCGCGGACGGGTCGGTGACCCCTGCGTCGGCGAGTCCCTCGCTCATGTAGCTAATCTCGATCGCGGCCCAAGTGCTGACGAGGGAGAGTCCTGCGACGGGAGCCGCCGTGCTGTCGACAAGGTAGGCCAATTTTGCTCGCGAGAGTCCAAAGCGATCGGCTGTCGACCGCATCGTTCCGCCAATCAGTAGCGTGTTGGCGTAATCGTCAAAGAAGATGGCCAGTCCGCTTAGCGAAATCATCGCTTGGGCACTTCGCCGCGAGCGAATCCAGCGAGAAAGCTTTGCGATCAGCGCCTCGATCCCTCCGCCGATTTCCATCACCCCCACCATCGCACCAAGCAAAAGCGTGAAGGCGAGTGTTTGGAGGTGATCAAAGTCGCGAAGGCTGGCATCGATCGCGTTTGCAAAGATGAAAAACGAATCGATGAGCGACTTCTGCGGGTCGGCGCGCGCAAGCAGCACCGCACCGGAAAAAACACCCGCTGCTAGGGGGAGGACAACATGACGCGTCGCAATCGCAAGGAGGATCGCAACCAAAGGGGGCACTAAGCTCTCAAATCCGTGCTGAACCGGATCGGCCAACCCCAGCATTTCCTAGCTCTTCGCTCCGGCAGTGCCGAGAACGGGAGGAACAAGAAAGCAGTCATCGTCGCGTGCCGGAGCATTTTGCAAGGCTTGATCATTGGTCAAGCTTGGCTGCAATTCGTCGGCGCGCCAGCGATTATCGACGTCCAGCGCCGTTGTCATTGGTTCAATGTCCTCAGTATCGAGTTCAGACAATAGCTCAACGAACCCCAAGATCTTGGTGATCTGGGGGCCGATCGCATTGACTTCATCGTCGGAAAGCTCAAGACGAGCAAGCAGGGCTAGTCGCCGAACATCATCCGCAGAGAGGGCCATCGATTTTCCTCGTGAGTGGGGTTAAACGCCCGTCACACGCTAATAACGCTATTTCTTGGCGCCACTAACGTCAAACGGCTTGGTTTTCACCGTCTTGCGGACTGCGCCACTGCGGATGCATTGAACGCAAATTCGCATTGTCTTGTTCTGGCCATTAGGCATGGTTACATGCACCTTCTGGAGGTTAGGGACGAATTTCCGGCGTGTACATCCGGTGATCTTCGTACCAACACCACCAAGGTATTTGGCCTTACCACGTGTTTCGATTCGGTTGCCCATTTGGACGCTCTTACCGCACGTTTCACATTGCCGTGCCATCGATCTTCTCCGCCACTTAGCGTGGTAAAAAGCAAAATTTCAATTTCTAGGAAGCCCGGAACTATAGCGAGCGATGGTCGCCGCGTGAAGCAGGAAACAGCATTTCTTGCCCGGTTCTTCAGTGAATTTTATGACTTTTCGGTTTTTAGTGATGATTTGGCTCCCAAATGTCGATTGGATGGTTTATCTGACCTAACCGGCAAAGTTTAACACTGACATCCATTTATCGAGACATCTCATGTGCCCATCTTCCAAAGGCGACCAACGCTTGGGCTTGGCCTCCCCGTCCTCGGCGAGTTTCGCCTTGGCTCTCGTGGTTGGCGTTCTGGTCACTGGATCGAGTGTTGGCTGTTCCGCTTTCAATTTGCCAGGATTCAGTCCAACCGAGCCAGGGGCAAACTATGTGGCTGCGGGCGTAGCGGGAGGCTACCGAGGGCTTGATGAAACGATGGACGCAGAGGCGTATCAGAAAGTTCGTCAAGCTCAGGCGGAAAACTCGCTCGTTTTGCAAGTCGCGGACGAGCCCATTCGCATCCTGCCATTGCCACCTGAATCGAGTGGCCGGTCGGTTTTTGTCAGCGACTTGCTAAAGCAGACCGGAGTGATGCAGAAACTCGGAGCCGTGAACGCCGTCCTCTATCGGAGCTCGCCTCAAGCGATTGGTGGAATACGTATGGAAGTTCGTATGAACGATAGCCACTCGGTAGTGCTCCCTGAATCCGACTACGCTCTGCGAGCCGGCGACCGTATCTACGTCACTAAGTCCCAGATTTCGGCGATTCAAGGGTTGCTTACCCAAGCACTGGGGATTTAAGGATCGCAGTGAAGGTCGTCCAACCACTAATGTTGCGAAATGATTTCTGCCGCGTGGATCAAAAACAAGATCTACTGCGAACTGGACTTCGGCAATCCTAACTCCAAAGCATGGTTTTGAACTAAAACTTCGCGACAAAAAACTGGCAATGTAGCGTGAATGCGTTACAACAGTTGTACGTTTGTTCTAGTTCTATTTAACCTACTCTGTCAGCTTGCAACTTCGGGGGCAGCTAATGGGTCTTCTGCGACGTGTGTCATTCATACACCCTTCCATTGCTGGGAAAACCGGTTGGACAAAGGAAGCGGTTTTTCTATCGGCGCTATTCTTACTTATGATTCCTGTGATGGGTTGCGGGGATCAGGGTGGTGGTGTGGTCAAAGAGAGTGACGAGTATTCTTACGACGACATCATGGCTCAGGCGGCCGAGGAAGAGTTGGCGTCTGAGGCAGAACGAGAAGAGTAAGGAATCAAACACGACGTTGCGGCTAGTCGCGAGACTCTTTTTGCGAATCCTCTACAGGTTGTGCGGACGCAAGCGAATGGTTGACGTTGCCGTTCAAGCATCGCCAGGCTGAAATTGAGCAGGATCGTTTTGAAAGATCCGCCATGATGACACGAGTCTCTTCTCGCGTTTCACTTGCCTTTACATTGGTCGAACTGCTGGTGGTGATCGCAATCATCGGCGTGTTAGTCGGGTTGTTGTTGCCGGCGGTCCAGGCCGCTCGCGAAGCGGCGCGGCGGATGAGTTGCAGCAACAATGTCAAGCAAATTGGGCTGGGGCTGCACAATTATCATTCCGCCTACCATCAATTACCGATTCACGGGGTGGGGCCTACCAACGAAAATACCAATAACACCGCGTTTGCAGACAAGAAAGATGGTTCCGCGTTTACACGCATCGAGCTGACTTATTTGGTGGGTCTGTTGCCGTTTGTCGAACAACAGGCGTTGTGGGAACAGATGAGCGAGCCGATGCAGGAGTCCGATGGCGACATTTGGCCTGCGTTTGGACCTCGGCCATGGAACGGCAACTATCCACCGTGGGCAACTGAGATTCCAACGTTTCGCTGCCCTAGCGATCCGGGCCGTGGTGTTCCCGCGCTAGGGCGAACGAACTATGCCGCCTGCACCGGCGACGGTTTCTATGACGCCGAGCATGGGATCACCGTTTGGAATGGAACACGTTGGTTGTACAACACGGACCCCACCGCGAAGAAGCGTGCCCGCTGTGGATTGCGCGGTGCATTTGTGCCACGCAAGAGTATTAAATTCCGCGACTTTATCGATGGTTTATCCAATACGATCGCGGTAGGCGAAATCATGACTGGATTAGGCGATCGCGATAATCGATCCGTGGGTTTCTCCAATGCCAAGGGCGGATTCTTCAAAGTAGCGAACAATCCCAAACGATGTTTTGATCTTGGTTATATCGATACGGCTCGACCGCAGTTTTGGACGAGCAGTGCGAAGGTGTATGGAGCCGTTTCTCAGCGAGGTTTCCGGTGGGCTGACTTTCACACCCTGCAATCGCAATTCAATACGATCCTCTCGCCCAACTCCGAGGTGTGTCTGGTCGGTCAATCGGACACCTATGGGATTGCGCCGGCGAGCAGTCGTCATCAAGGCGGCGTGCATGTCTTGATGGCCGATGGTGCGGTGAAGTTCGTTACCGATTCGATTGAAGCAGGTAATTCAAAAACGCCATGCGTCTACTGCAATGCGTTAAGTGCTGGTACGAACAGTGCCACCCCTGCCGGGTCGAAAAGTCCATATGGTTTATGGGGGGCCCTCGGAACACGTGCGTCGCGAGAGAGTGTTTCATCGGATTTCTAGCGTCCCGATTTGGTGCTCGTTCCGCAGCCTCCCGCCCAATGTCGTGAAGTATTTTCAGGTAGCTACCTTCGCCAGAAGGTGGTGATTCGCATTTGCGCGCCAACAATCCACGCTCTGGCGAGCGTAGCTACGAAACGCACATGCTGTAATTTACAGCCTAATAATTGTTCAAGGCGTTGGGCTCCCGCCTGGAAACGTACTTTCCCCGTCGCCTCCCTGCCTGCAGCCACATCGAAAACGCGAAGCGGATCCTCTTTGGCAGTGTGCTCCAAGTCAGGAGCCTTGGGAACAAGCTTGCGAAAAGAAAAATCGCTCGATTTCTGCTTGGAACAGCCTCTATAGGGTTCGCCAAACTGGTGAATTCGGGCTGTTTTTCGGCTCTCTAATGGGGGATGAGTGTTGCCTTTGTTGATTGGGGTATTTAGTCTGCCTCGCCTACTAGAGGTTGCTTTTCAAAATATTCCCATTTCTTTTCGGAGAAACCGCCATGAAACGAATCATGGTTTGTACCAAGCCTATGATGGGTTTGGCAGTTGCATTGGTTGCAATCATGACAGCGTGTGGACACGCGGGTAACGTTGTTGCCGAGATGCCGACCTATACCGGGGTGGCCCCTTTTAGCCACGTGGCAAAGCCGCGAGTGACCTGGCACCGAACGCTGCGTTCGGGATGGCAGGAAGCACGTCGACGCAATGTTCCCATGGTGATCTATATCTCAACCGATCACTGTGCTTACTGTGACGCGATGAAGCGTGACACGTGGGGCAATGAAACGGTCGAGCAACGTGTCGCACAAGACTTCGTCGCAATTCTGTTGACGCCACAAGAGAACGAAGCGACGCTGGGACGGATCGACGTCGCGGCGTATCCCACCACATTGATCGGCGTTCCCGAAGGCAAGATTGTGGGACACCGCACGGGCTACCAACCTGCCGCGGCTCTGCACAATTTTTTAAGCGAAGCGTTGAAGCGGTAACGCTGCCCTGCTCTGCAATTTGAAGTCACCTCTCCCAAACGCAGTTTTGGGAGAGGTCGAGCAGAGCCTTCAGCGATGCTCGGGTGAGGGCGTCCGAGCAAGTTGAGGCCCACTGCACGTAAAGTGCGCGGTCGGCCCTCACCCGAACGAGGCCTAAAGGGCCCGTTCGACCTCTCCCAGCTTCGCCGGGAGAGGTGACTGAATCGTTTCACACTGGTTATTTTAGCCCGGAACCGGAGGGGCGTTTGGATAAGGCGCCACGGACGCCGAGTTCACGAGGATCGCGAGCGATTTTATCGCTAAAGATGCGGACGTCATCCATGATTGGACGAATACGTGCAGAAGCCTGTTCGATGTTTTCAATCGTGCGGCGAACCTGCCAATAAATCTCGTCGTCTTCGAGGAACCGCTTGAACGATCCGTCACTGTTATTCACCGATCGCCCCAACGTCTCAAGTTCGGCCAGCGCAACGTCGGCACTCGCCAGCGTTCGCAGCACCTGCTCGATTAATTCGCCACTACGTTCCCCTAACGGCTGCGTGAATTTTTCGACGTTTTGCATCGTGCGATCAAAACTCGCTACCGATCGCTGCGCCGTCGTAATCGTCTCTTCCGCAGTAGCACCAACGCGTTCGAATCGATCGCCCACGCGGCGGAAACTTTCGAACGTCTCTCGAGTGCTATCGAGTGTCTTTTGAGCATTCATTAACAGTTCAGGTAGCTGGGCCATGGACCGTTCCAGTCCATCTTGGATCAAAGGATTGCCCACGGTTTTTCGCACGTCACGAATCGCTCCTTGGAACTCTTCAAGCGTGTCGACTGCTTGCTGAGCCAAGCGGTCCATGTTTTGGTCGGCCCCTCCGACCGTGTTTTTTACTTCGACGGCTAGCTGGTTGACGTTGTCACCGGCCAGGGCAATCGAATCACCCGCCTTGCGGATCGATTCCATCGTCTCCAACATCTGACTTTCCATGCTGTACAGTGTCGAAAGAGGATTTTTGGATTTTTTGCCGTAGTCCAAGTAGTCTTCATGGGCGAAGCGTGTGTTCACTAATTCCATCTTGCCCCCTAACGCTTTTTCTAGCTCCTGCTCTGACGCACGCACGAATTCAATCGCGGCATCGCCCGTCACAAGCGAGCTATTTCCGATCGTGGGAATGTAGTGGCGGTCGATCGGTTTGGCACTGTCCATTGCCAACGAAACCAAGACACCGCCTTCGGGAAGTAGCGATATCTCATCAACGCGGCCAATCCGCACGCCATCACGCAGCACGGCGGTGTTCGGGCTGACCCCTTCGGCCGACGGGAATTCCACCAGTAACGTGTAGTCTTGATTCAAAACGTTGGGGAACGCTCCGAACAGGAACGTCAAAATGATGCCGATGCCGATCGCTGAAACGACCAACACCCCAACGCCGAACCGTAGTTTATTATCATCCATGAAATTTTTTTAACCTTCGCTTTGCAGCGACATCTCCTTCAACCGTTCACCCGCTTCGCCACGGACAAATTGTCGAACGCGTCGATCGTCGTCGTGTTCAAGATCACTGGGCGATCCGTCAAATAACACTTGCGACTCGTGAGGTCCGAGTCGACGTCGAGGGTAAAACATCAATACGCGATCCGATACTTTGCGAGCGGTGTGCATATCGTGCGTGACCACGATGCTGGTCACCGGATACCGCCGCCGCGTTTCGAGGATCAATTCGTTGATCACGTCGCTCATGATCGGATCGAGTCCTGTGGTCGGTTCGTCGTACACGACTAATTCTGGTTTCAAGATCAATGCCCGTGCGAGTCCGACCCGTTTCCGCATCCCGCCAGACAATTCGGCCGGATACTTCCGCGCGACTTCGCTTGGCAATCCGACTTCCAATAGATGCTGCATCACTCGGTCACGGACTTCGGTTTCCGCCACCACTTCGTTCTGCCGCAACGGAAACGCGACATTCTCGAATATCGACATGCTGTCGAACAACGCGGCGTTCTGGAACACAAATCCGAAACGCTTGCGAGTTTGCGTCAGTTCGGTCATCCCCATTTTATCGAGACGGCGACCATCAAACGAGATCGAACCTCGCGTCGGTTGGATCAAACCGACCAACGTTTTCATGAAGACGGTTTTGCCGCATCCGCTTTCGCCGATCACCGCAATCGTTTGACCTCGCAAGATCGAGACGTTGATGTCTTGCAAAATCGTTTGCTTTTCAAAAACCACGCTCAGATCTTCGACGTCGATCAACGACTCGGAGGTGTCGCCGGAATTCGGTTCAGGATCAAGTTCGTATTCGTAATCGTTATCGGAGTTCACAGGATCGATGTTCCTCCGGGATAGAGTTTGAAGTACAGCGCGTCCAGGAAAATGTTCAGCGTCAAGTCGATCGCCAGGATCAATACAAACGAGTAAACAAACGCCGCTGTTGCTGCTTTGCCAACACCTTCGGCGCCAGCTTGGCAGTTGAAGCCTCGGTAGCAACTGACAATCGCAATCACGCCACCGAAGAAGAAACTCTTAAAGATACCGTTGAACAGATCAAAGCCACGCACGCCTTCACGCGAGTGGTTGAGGTAGGCGGCGTGATCGATTCCGAGGATCACAACACTATAAAAATAGCCACCGACAATCCCCATGAAATCGGCCATGATCGTCAACGCAGGGATTAGCAAAATGCAGGCCAGGAAACGGGGCACGACCAAATAATGAATCGGATCGGCACCCATGGTTGTGAGTGCATCGATTTGTTCGGTCACCCGCATGGTCCCCAGAACAGCAGCCATGGCGCTGCCCACACGGCCGGCTAACATCGTGGCGGCAAGCACTGGACCGAGTTCGCGAACCAGCGAGGTGTTGATGACAACCCCCAGTCGGTTCTCGAGCCCAAAGGCTTGGAATTGGTAGTAGCTGTTAACGGCTAACACCATGCCGATGAACGTGCCGGTCAAGGCGACGACCGGCAAACTAAGCACGCCGACTTGGTAGAAATTCGGCAAAATAGTGCCACGACGCGGCAACCGGGTGAACAACCAGACAAACATCTTCCAAGCGAAGATTGCGATGTCGCCCACCGTGGTCACGCCATCGACCACTGCGGATCCCCATTCTGTCACCCATCGCACGAAGGGGCCTTCGCTTGGCGTGGGATCATCCATTGCCCCGCCTGAGTGTGGCGACGGCAGTGCAGCGGTACCCTGCTCAGCCACGTTTGCTTATCTCCCCATGCCGAAATGACGCGAATTGCGAATCGTCCGGCGGTGGGTGTCAGGATCACAGCAACTGCGACGAGTCGCGTTGCTCTACCGCGCAATCACCTGGGTTGCGCATCCACCATCACCGCTTATGTGATTGTATCGGTCAGGTCGACCTTGAGGATTAGCGAAAGAAAACGGATCGTGGTTGCTAGCTTTTGTAGATCTAGCGTTGCCCCAAAATCACCGCGTCGTTTATTCCGCGACGCAGGGGTTACTCAACGTGCCGATGCCGTCAATTTCCACTTTGCAGACATCGCCTGGTTTTAGGAATACCGGTGGCTTCCGGGCGGCACCGACGCCAGGTGGGGTCCCGGTGAAGATCAAGTCGCCTGGGTGGAGGGTCATGATTTTGGTCAGATGCGCGATCAATTCGGAAATGTTAAAAATCAGCTGGGCGGTGGTACTGTTTTGAACCACCTCGCCATTGAGATGCATTTTCACTCGCACATTGCTGGAGTCCGCCAACTCGCCAGTGGTGACAATGCAGGGCCCCACGGGGGCGAACGTGTCAAAGCTTTTGCCCAGCAACCATTGGCCGGCGGGGCGTCCTTTTTGCCAATCGCGAGCGGACACATCGTGACCGCATGTGTAGCCGTAGACGTAATCCATCGCGTCGTCTTGTGAAACATGCTTGGCTGTTTTGCCGATCACGACCACTAATTCGGCTTCGTAATCGACTTCGTCCGAAACACGCGGCAAGCGAATCGCCTCGCCATGACCGACGAGTGCCGTATTGAACTTGCTGAACACGACCGGTTCGGATGGGATTTCGGATCCTGTTTCAATCGCGTGGTCACGGTAATTCAAACCGATGCAAATCAACTTTTCGGGCGTGTCGATCGGGGGCAGTAGTTGGTCGGGCACCGGTTGCCACTGCGAGTCGGTGGGTTTGGGCAGTTCCGCAAGCCACTTTGCACCACCAGCCAATATTTCCGCTTGTGTTACAGGAGTATCGGTCAGCGATGAGAGCGGACAGATGCGTGAGCCCTCGTAAATCGCAAACTGTGGGTTCCCCTCAGCGTCGCTGAATCGGCAAATTGGCATAACTCTATATCCTTTGGGAATCAATCAAGTAGGGTTGGTGCTTAAGTGGATGACTTCTTCACGATCGGCCACAGTGTAGCATTACAAACTCAGTTTTCATGCCACCCCAAAAGAACGGCGATGGCGATTCAGTTATAATGGGCGACACGCAACTCCAGCGAAAGTGCGTCCCCACTGCCCTGCCCTGCCCTCCCCTGCTCCAAAATACGACTAGGTATTCCCTCCCGATGAATTCTAAATCTTCAAGACGAAACGCATTGAAAACCATCGCTTCGGCAACCGCTTTGGCGTCGGTCGGCCGAATCAGCCAAGCCGAGCAAGCAAGTGCCCAAGCGGCGGACTCGCTTCCGCCAGTGCGGCAAATCACTCGGGGGCCACTGAATCATTGGTTCGGGTACTACGACAAACTTGAATTTGATCCGGCCAATCGTTTTGTCTTGTCAGGCGAAGTGGCGTTTGAACATCGCACCCCGCGTGCGGCCGACACGATTCGCGTCGGCATGGTCGACACGGCGGACAATGACAAATGGATCACGCTCGGTAAAAGTAGTGCGTGGGGATGGCAACAAGGTTGTATGTTGCAGTGGCGTCCGCAATCCGAGTCGGAAGTGGTTTGGAATGATCGCCAAGGCGACCAACATGTTTGCCGGGTGATGGATGTAAGGACCAAGAAGCTTCGCACATTGCCGCGACCGATCTATGCACTCAGCGGAGACGGGAAATGGGCGATCACGGCCGATTTTTCGCGGATCCAGCGGATGCGTCCAGGCTACGGATACGTCGGTTTGACAGATCCTTGCTCGCAATTGCGAGCACCTGAGGACTCGGGCGTCTGGAAAATGAACATGGAAACGGGCGAGTCCGAGTTGATCTTTTCGCTCGCTGCTGCTGCTCGGATCGACTATCAAGGCAAATCGTTAGCCGACAAGTGGAACTACTTTAATCATCTGCTTGTCAGCCCCGACAGCTCGCGATTCATTGTTTTGCATCGCTGGCGTGAGAGCACCGGTGATGGGCAGGATGCGGAGCCGGCGGGAAGATTCACGACGCGAATGTTTACCGTCGGCATGGACGGTAGCGATCCCTATATCCTCGATCCATCCGGGGAAACGTCTCATTTCATTTGGCGGGATCCGGCGCATGTTTGTGCTTGGACAAAACCTACGGGCAAGCGGTCGGGTTTTTATCTGTTTCGCGATCAAAGCGACGAAGTTCAAACGGTGGGCGAAGGAGTGATGACACAAAATGGGCACAACACTTATGTGCCACATACGGACAATGAGTGGATTCTCAATGACACTTATCCGCAAAAAGGAGCCCGCACGCAGGATCCGTATTTGTATCACGTGCCTTCGGACCGCGTCGTTTCGCTAGGGCATTTTTATTCGCCGCCCGAATACACGGGCGAGTGGCGTTGTGACACGCATCCTCGAAACAGTAACGACGGCAAGTCGGTTGTGATCGATTCGCCTCATCACGAGGGACGGCAATTGCATTTGATCGACATCAGCGAAATCGTGGCGTAACACGCACGTCGTAGTCCGCCATTCGCATTTTCCCGTAGCGAAACTCGCCAAGAGTTTCGGTGGTAGATGCTCCGACAGGCTGGAAGCCTATCCCACAGTAGACACTGCTACTCTGACGTGGAGCCTTGAAACTGAACTGGCGTGGTCACCATCGCGTCACGCTTGTCGGTGACCGAGACGAACCAAGTATTAGCGTCCTGGGGTGGCTTCGCGGCAGTGATCGTTTCGTCAGTGACTTTTGCGGGAATGCTTTTCCATTTGCGTTTGGATCGAATCCCTGTGTCAGTGGTGTAGTGAAGGGTCGCTGATTTGAGCGGAGCTTGGCTCTGATAAGCGACGTGAATTTCGTTGTCATCGATGACCGGAATTTCAAGCGTTGCCAGCGGCACTCCGCCGCGACAATGCGAATCGATGAAGATTCCAATCTCTTGCGGTGCCCAACCAGGTGGATGGCCGTGGGGCATGTTGACTTCGATTCGTATCTGCTTTTCACCAGGAACCGCATCAAAGCTCTTCTGATAACTGTCCAGCGGATAGTGAATGTCATTGGTTCCATTGACGAACAGGATCGGAACGCGGCACTGTGTCAGCACACTCGAGGGATCATACGCTTTGATCCAGGCCTCGCGACGATCGTTCAATTGGTCGATCGATGGCTTCTGAACCGATTCGCCTTCGAATAAGAAGCCGCACCCATAAACGGGAACGGCGGCGTTAAAGCGATCGTCAAGCGATGCAACGAGACAGGTCGTGTAGCCGCCCCAACTAATTCCCGTGACCGCAGTTTGTTCGGCGTCGACTTCGTCAAACGACCGGATCAGTGAATGGGCACGAAGCACGTTGGACGCAGCGTGGTAGGGCCAGTCATCGGAAACGTTGTCATCGATAGAATCAAACTTGGTGTCGTGTCCTTGGTCCGGTCCGCCGAGCGGCAAACGCGTTCTTGTTTCGCGACTCGCGGTTTGATTGCGGATCGGGACTCCGGTTTTCGGATCGTAAACGGGATCGATCGGACGTGATCCAGCCAGATCCATTGCGATTGCAGCATAGCCACGCTTGGCCCACAGCCAAGCCCATTCGGCAAACGCGGTTCCGCCGCCGCCGTGGATCAGCACGACTGCCGGATACTTTGTTCTGCTAGTTTTACTGGTCGGGTTAGCCGAGGACGAGTTCTCGCCCAACGTGCTTGGGGAAGCGTAGAACGCAAACACTTCGGTCGGATGACCTTGATACGATTCTCCCTCGTAGATCAATTGGTGTACGGGCCCCGATTGGTCTTCCCACCGCATCTTCGGCACTTGCTTGGCCGCGTCGATCATCGAGTACAGTGGGCTAGCTGCATCGGACGTCGCCGTTCCGGTGGCGGGTTCTTTCGCGACCAGAGTCGCGGATAGCAGCAAGGAAAAGGCAAGCGTGAGGCGAGAGATTTTCATTGGTTGGAGCTTATTGGGGGGATTTCGATAAGAACGCGTCTATTTTCTCACGGCACTCTTCCCACGCATGTGGTGGCGTCGGATCGTTGTGCCCCATTCGGTTGATTTCGACAAAATGTTTGGGCGAACAGGGCGACTCGGCATACAAGTGTTTGCCGTGCTCGATCGGAATCAAACGATCGGAGTTACCATGCATCTGAACGAGAGGGCCCGAGTAATCTTGAATTCGGGCGATGGAATCGTATTGATTACGCATCAAGAAATTGACTGGGATGAAACGGTACATGCCGGCTGCGACGTCGACCATCCGGTCAAACGTGCGATCGAGAACGAGCAGTTTCGCACCGCCCTCGGCTGCCACGGCGACGGCACATCCGCCGCCAAGCGATTGACCGTACAGGATCAATTGGTCAGGACGAATCGAATATCGCTGGCACGCGAAATCGCGAGCGGCCAATGCGTCTGCGATCACTCCCGCTTCGTTGGGTGATCCATCCATGCCATCAAAACCTCGATATTCGGCGACGAAAACATTTGCGTTTAGCTGATCTCCGAGCCTTGCTGCGGTTGCACTTTCGTGAGCCGCCGTGATGCCATTGCCGTGGAAATACACGAGTGTGTGCTCGGCGTTTTCACGTTCGTAGAGTTGACCGGTCAAGATGATGCCGTCGGCTGATTCATAGTCAACCGCAACCACTCCCGCTGCGGATTGCGGCGGAATGTTCATGAACGCACCGGGGTATACCAGGCGAGTTTCCATGGCAACCATAAAGACCAGGATCGTGGCGTACCCGATCGCGACGATCCTAGTGGATGCGATTAGGAATCGTTTTAGTCGACTGCGGCGAGGTTTCGGCAAATCGGGGGCTGCCATCTCCACGGCGTCGTCAGTGTCATGAGTTTTCATCGGCGGAACCTAACGTCGGAATCGGCTGCGTGCGTAATCGATGATCATCCACTGCATTACGACCAGGACCAATGGCATCGTAAACAGGATGAACTGAGACGCTTCGGCATTCTTGGCCCAAATCGGGAAATTGGACTCCGCAGCGGTAAGCAGTGCCATAACGAACGAGGCGTTGAAAAATAACAGCACGCACGTCACCACGACGGAGCCGAGTGTGGCGGCGCAGCCCAGCAGTCTTGGACTTGCGGCACGACCGCTGGCGTCTTGCTGATTCTCGGGCGTTGGCGCGGACGCACTCACGAGCAGGCTCTCTGGGGAAGCACTTGGCTTGACAGTGAAATTACAAAAATCCGACGGTCGGACGGAGCGAATGAGTTGGCGATTCTAAACACTTTCTCGATGTCTGTGGTGGGAGATGACGCCATACAAGGAATTGCCGAGGCCCCCCATTCTACTGCGAAGCTCAAGCCGCCTCGTCAAAACGTCCTTTCGCGCTTTATGATGACCGCTCTAGCGAATGTTTTTGAATCCCGCAATCGACGAAGTGAAACCGATGACCCAGTACCGCACCGAACATGATTCCATGGGCGACGTTCAAGTGCCCGCCGAGGCCTATTACGGAGCCCAGACTCAGCGAGCTGTCGAGAATTTCCCGATTAGCGGTTGGGAATTAATGCCATCAATGATCTCGGCCATGGGATTGGTCAAATTCGCTTGTGGCGTTGCCAACCGCGATCTGGATAAATTGACAGGAAGCGGAATGAATCCGCTCACCGACGCGCAAGTCAATGCGATGCTGCAAGCGGCTCAAGAAGTTGCCGATGGCCAACTCGCCGACCAGTTCCCCATCGACGTTTTCCAAACGGGCTCGGGAACCAGCAGCAACATGAACGTGAACGAGGTGATCAGCAATCGTGCGATCGAGATCGCGGGTGGCGATCGATTGGGCACTGAAAAATTGATTCACCCCAACGATCATGTGAACATGGGCCAAAGTACGAACGATACGTTTCCTACGGCGATTCACGTGGCGACGGCGATTCAGATTCAAACAAAACTGCTGCCGGCACTTCGCAAAATGCATGCGTCGCTTGCCGACAAGGCGAAACAGTGGGACAAGATCATCAAGATCGGCCGCACTCACTTGATGGACGCAACGCCACTGCGTTTGGGCCAAGAATTTGGTGGATTTGCTCGTCAATTAGAGTTGTCGATTTCGCGAGCCGAGGCAGCTCGAGATGCGGTTTTAGAATTGGCCGTCGGTGGTACGGCAGTGGGCAGCGGCATCAACACGCATCCTGAATTCGGTGCTCGTGTTGCCAAAGAATTGGCGAACAAGACGGGCATCGCGTTTGTCGAAGCGGTGAATCATTTCGAAGCCAACGCAACGCGAGACGCTTTGGTGCATTCGCACGGCGAACTAAAATGCATCTCGCAGACGTTGTTCAACGTTTCCAACAGCATTCGTTGGCTCGGCAGTGGCCCACGCTGCGGATTCTTTGAAGTCCAATTGCCAAGTCGCCAACCCGGCAGCTCGATCATGCCTGGAAAGGTGAACCCGGTCATGTGCGAGTCGATGATGCAGTTGACCGCTCGCGTGATGGGTAACGACACCTGCATCACGGTCAGTGGTGCGTCGGGGGGCAATTTCCAGCTGAACATCATGATGCCAGTGATGGGGCACACGATTCTCGAATCGATTCACTTGTTATCAAGTGGTTGTGATGCGTTTGTCGAATTTTGTCTCGATGGAATGGAAGCGAACGTCGACGCGTGCGAAGCATCGGTCGAGAAAAGCTTGTCGATGTGCACGAGTCTGAATCCGTTGATTGGCTACGAGCAAGCCGCGAAATTGGCCAAGGAAGCATTCGCGTCGGGACAAACGATTCGCGAACTGTGTCGTGAAAAGGGGATTTTGCCTGAGGACACGCTGACCGAAGCACTCGATCCTTGGAAAATGACCGAGCCCCAGGCGTGATCGTCCGTCTGGTATGCTGGTGAAACGAAACGCTTTTCCGAACTTTTCTGACGGTCGATATCCGAATGCTTGAAGTCCGTTCGCTCGTTAAAACTTTTTCGCTCGATGACGGCGAAGTGCGCGCGGTGGACGACTTGTCGTTGACGGTGCCACGGGAAGAGGTCTACGGATTGTTGGGGCCCAACGGAGCGGGCAAGACGACGACGCTGCGAATTATTCTCGGGTTGCTTGAACCCGACAGCGGCTACACGGCCGTCGACGGGATTCACACCACGGTCGATCCGATCGCAGTGAAGTCCCGATTGGGATTTGTTTCGTCCAATGACGGCGTTTATCCCTGGCTGAGTGTTCGCGAGATGTTGTTGTATTTCGGCGATCTGTACGCCGTTGCTCCCGATCTTGCAGCGAGCCGCGCCGAAGAGCTTTCGAAACTGATGGGAATCGAGCATTTGCTCGATCGTCGTGCCGGGACGCTCAGCACCGGACAACGCCAACGCGTGACGTTGGTGCGTGGTTTGATTCATGATCCGCCGGTGATGTTGTTGGACGAGCCGACGCGTGGCTTGGACGTCGTCGGTGTGCAAACAATTTTTGAATACATCGGACATTTACGGCAAGCTGGAAAAGCAGTGATCGTGTGTACGCACCGACTCGATGAAGCGGAGCGATTGTGCGATCGATTTGGCTTGTTGCATCAAGGCCGATTGGAATACGAAGGTGACATGAGTGAGTTGCGGCAAGCCACCGGTCGCGAACACCTTGTGGATATGTTTGTCGACTTGATGAACGG